>CANQSU010000199.1 GCA_947626585.1 uncultured Oscillospiraceae bacterium | reverse complement strand
AGGGCGAGTGGAAGCTGCTGCCCAAGGCCGTGGCGCTGTACTGCCAGGGCCAGCTTCGGGTGACAGACGGCGCGGTCCACATGACCGGCGAGAGGAAATAAGAACACGAGAAAGAATATATAAATGAGGATGGGTATTGGATATGAGCAAGCTGACGCATAAATGCCCCAACTGCGGCGCGACCATGCCGGTGGACGTGAAGTACTGCCGCCGGTGCCACGCCAAGATGGACTCCGGGCGGGTGGAGGTCCTCTCCACGCCCGCGAAGGAGAAGCGGCCCCAGAAGCGCTCCCGGGACCAGGACGCCCTGCACGATCTGCCCAAGCCGGTCCGGCCCGTGGAGGAGGAGCCTCCCGTGGAAGAAACGGTCCCGGAGGCCGAAGCGGAAATGGACGAGGCCGCGCCCCCCGTGGCGGAGGAAGCCTATGTCCCCACGGAGGAACAGCAGGAGCGGGCGGTGGCCGCGGCCATGAAGGGCGCGGTGGTCCGCCGGGAGCGGAAAGCCCCCGCCGGCGACGGGACCCCCCGGCCCGTGTCCACGGCCAGAGGCGCGGGCGCGCAGACGCCCCCCAATAAGAACAAGGACAGCAGCCTGTGGCAGATCATC
The DNA here is from genome assembly GCA_947626585.1 of uncultured Oscillospiraceae bacterium. Classification (GTDB taxonomy): domain Bacteria; phylum Bacillota; class Clostridia; order Oscillospirales; family Oscillospiraceae; genus RUG626. The sequence goes on along the minus strand of CANQSU010000199.1, from coordinate 4,182 downwards.
ACGGTGCTGGCCATCATCCTCATCATCATCGTGGTGGCGATCTTGCTGGTGCTGCGGCTGAACCGCCCGGCGGGGAACACCTCCGAGACGTTCACCGCGCCGCCAGTCGCCACGGACGAGCCGCCCATCGAGGCCCCGGAGGGCCTGGTGGTGCCCACGGCCACGCCGTCCGCCTCGCCCACGCCTACGGCGGTGCCTACGCCCACGGCCACGCCGCTGCCCGCCGCCACCATGACGCCCACCCCCGCGCCCACCGCGCCGGGGAACGTCACCGTCACGGCGACGAATGACACGGTGTATATCAACGGCAACGGCGTGAACGTCCGCTCCGGTCCGGGCACGACCTATGATATCCTCGGGTCCGAGAACACCGGCAAGCAGCTGCAGCGCATCGGCCGGACCAGCAACGGCTGGAGCCAGGTGGCCTATAACGGACAGACGGCCTATGTCATCGACTCGCTCCTGACCACCACCCAGCCCTCCGGCGCTGGGACCAATACCAATACGAACACCAATACCGGCGCCACCGCCGCCTCCGGCACCGTGAAGGTCACGGCGGCCTCCGGCGCGAACGTCCGCTCCGGCCCCGGCACCAATTATAATATCCTGGGCGTGGCGTATCAGAACACGGAGCTTACCAAGACCGGCACCTCCGGCGGCTGGACCCAGGTCAGCTTCAACGGCCAGACCGGGTACATCTCCACCAATCTGCTCTCTGACGCGTCCGGCGGTACCACCACGGGGACCACCACGGGGACCACCACCGGGACCAGTACCGGCAGCGGCGTCACCGCCGCCAGCGGCACCCTGACCGTGACCGGCAACGGCGTGAACATCCGCTCCGGCCCCGGCACGGAATACAGCCGCCTGGGTTCGGTCAATTCCGGCACCACCCTCACCGTCACCGGCACCAGCGGCAACTGGTATCAGATCAGCTATAACGGCCAGACCGCGTATATCATCTCCGATTACGTGAAGATGAATTGAGGAAAGCGACCTAGATCAAAAAGGCGGCGCGATCCCAAACCGGGACCACGCCGCCTTTGTTCTGTTATGCTCAGCGGTTTTTGCCGCCCGCCGGGTCGAGGGTATCCTGTGGGATACCGTCCCACAGATAACCGGGTTTATAAACGCAATAGGGAATTTCAGACGATCCTAACGGCGACACGGGATCGGATCTAAATCTTCCGACAGCGCCTTTCACATAATCTTCGACCGTTTCACAGCAACACCATCTGCGGCCCAGTTTTTCCGCCACTTCTCCCGTGACACAGCTTCCCGCAAACGGGTCCACGACCAGGTCGTTTTTATCCGTACACAGTCGAATAAAATATTCAGGCAGGGCGCCGGGAAAACGGGCGGGATGGACCGGCAGACCGTTTTCCGTGCAATACTTGATATATTGCGAGTTGGATTCCGTATTGGGCAGCGCTATCAGGTTAGGGGGGATACTGCCCTTATGTTCGACCATAAAATGATCGCTGATGTTGTGCCCGCTCGGTCTAAGTTTTGCTTTATAACCTACCTCCAGAAGATTTTTCATGCTCTTGCTGTAAGGTTGAAGAACTCTTTGATTGGACGCCTTGGGGTATGGGGTCTTTGATAACCACCATATGGGTTCAATGGAATCCTTGACCCGTATCTTCCTTATGGTACACCATTCGGCGGGATTCGGCAGTTTGCTCGGGTTCCAATAATACATCTCCTGCGCCAGATGAAAGCCATATTCCTCGCAAAGCATGATAAGGATCTTGAAATGATACAGACTTCGGGTCGGTTCCCCTTTGTTCCACGACCCGCCTATATTCAAAACAAAACTGCCATGTTCGGCCAATACGCGATATATCTCTTTCGCGAAAGGACGAAACCAATCCAAATACTCGCCGCTTCCCTCGTTTCCATACTTCTTCTTTTTGATAAGGGCATACGGGGGCGATGTTACAACAAGATCAACAGAGCCGTCATCAAGACCGGACAAATGATCCAGGCAATCGCCAAAGTATATGCTGCCATTGTCTGTCTGAAAATATATCTCTCCCATGACGCCCTCCTTAAAGCCGATCCATATCCATTTTCTTCAGTTGCATCGTTCTCTTCGCCTCGCGCTCAAACACGTCCACAATGGCGACCGGATCGTTCGCGATCACGGCAATATCATCTTTGTCTACAAAAACAATATTCAGATTTGAGTTTTTCATTATGTGGTCGGCATAGTTCTTCGCTTTTGGAGATACGGTCCCCGTAGTGATCAAAACAATAACATTGGAATACAGAATTTGCGTTAAGCCTACTTCGCGCGCAACGTGATCGATCGAAACGCTGCTGGCGTTCTTGCACTGGACCTGCCAGCGGGAGTATAGCAGCCGACCGCTCTGGAACAACAGATCGACTTCGTTTCCTCCCGTTGCCTCCGCTCTGACCCTTGTAGCCAAATGATCAAGTCCTAATATTCTGAGCAATTTGAAAGCAAGCGCCTCTAAAGCGATCCCCTTCGTGTATGTGTTCGGCGAGTTGATATCGCGAAGGATATCCGGAATGCTCTTTGTGAGCATTTCTATAAGGCGGGGGTCGGTCTGTTCCCTCAATTGATCTATAAGCGGTTCCATGATCTCTTTGCAGGCTTTTTCCGTGGGCCTGCAAAGATGGGATTTAGCGCCTCTCCCGGTCGTGGCTCTTTGCACTTCGATATATCCGGCGGCTTCAATATCATTCAATACCGCTTTAGGGAGGGATTTCTCCGGGTACGCAACACCGTATGTCGTCGTGGCGAGCCTTGTGATCTGCGCCGCAGACTGATAGTCTTTTACGCCCGTGTTGAGCAGGGCCAAAAGAAAATAGCGCTGTTCTTTGGTGAGCATACGCAATTTTGTCATATCGTCATTGCCGCCCAATATCTCATTCAATTTATCCTCATTGACAAAATACCCGCTTTTAGAAAACACCCCCGCTTTTGCAAGCCACAACCTCATGATGCTGGGGTGTTTGCCGCCCGAAGGGTAAGTAATGCCTCTGATCTCGAGTTCCGGCCTCATAGTTTGCAACGTGATCTTTTCAAGGGCCGCGTTCATATCTTTCATGCACTGCACGAACCCCATGCCGTTTAAATGCAGCAGAATGTGACGAGCCAGCGCCTTATACAATTCTTCTTCATGATCTTTCAAGGAATAAAGAGACGTTCCCAGATCGGTGAGAAAGCAACTGTCATCAACGATCCCATAAGACCTCAGCCCAAGACGGCAGTTCATAGCGAGCTTCTTTTTGTTGCTCTCACTCCCGTTTCCGTGATGCGGGAAGAATCTGTTTTTGATCGCATCTTCCAGTTTTTCCCGATCTCCCTCGTTCTCTTTGCATATTGTAAGCAACTCCGGCAAATCAATTTGGCTCGGACTGAATTCAGACCCAAACGGCAACTCGACCATGTTATGACCTCCACACAAAATTAAGCTGTTACGATCACAGCTTAACTATACCACGTCGGGATCCTAAAATCAAGTCCTGACGATCTATGGTAACAAAACCCCGCCCGGCGCAAACGCGCGGGCGGGGTCTTTCTTGCTTGACTTTCTGAGAAAAGCGCGTATAATAGGCAACATAGGTTGTGCAACCTATGTTGCTTTATGTTTGGGAGGGATGCAGCATGCCGCCAAAATGCAGATTCACACGGGAAGAGATCGTGGGCGCGGCGCTGGACCTGACGCGCAGGGCCGGCCCGGACGGGCTGACCGCCCGGGCGCTGGGGTCGGCGCTGGGTGCGTCGGTCAAGCCGATCTTCGGGCTTTTCAAGAACATGGAGGAGGTGCAGGGCGCGGTGCGGTCCGCGGCCCAGGACCTGTACCAAGGCTATCTTGCCGAGGATATGGCTGCGGGGAAATATCCCCCTTACAAGGCCAGCGGCATGGGCTATATCCGCTTCGCCAGGGAGGAAAGGGAGCTTTTCAAGCTGCTTTTCATGTGCGACCGCAAAGGCCAGCCGCCGGAACCGGGCAGGGAAATGGACGCGATACTCCCGCTTATCATGCAAAACACGGGGCTTTCCCGGGAGCGGGCGGAGCGGTTTCATCTGGAAATGTGGCTTTTCGTGCACGGCATCGCGTCCATGATCGCCACGGGCTATCTGGACTGGGGGATGGAGACGGTCAGCGAGGTACTGACCGACGCCTACATGGGTCTGAAAACACGTTT
>CANQSU010000198.1 GCA_947626585.1 uncultured Oscillospiraceae bacterium | reverse complement strand
ACTACGCCTGGGAGCGGCGCGGCCGCTGCGCCGCCTGCGTCCGCTTTGACGAGGCCCTTTCCCACCGGATGTACGCCGGGGCGGATATGCTTCTGATGCCCAGCCTCTTTGAGCCCTGCGGACTTTCCCAGATGATCGCCATGCGCTACGGGACCCTGCCCGTGGTGCGCGAGACCGGTGGCCTGAAGGACTCCGTCATGCCCTACAACCAGTACACCGGCGAGGGTACGGGCTTCAGCTTCGCCAACTATAACGCCCACGAGATGCTCTTCACCATCCAGAGCGCCTGCGACCTCTTTGAAAACAACAAAGAGGTCTGGGAAAAGCTCATGGACAACGCCATGGCCGTCGATTTCAGCTGGGACCGGGCCGCCCAGGAGTATCTGGCTGTGTACCGGCTCACCCACCCCGAGGTCGAGCCCTGGTCAAGGAAAAAGAACGGACCCGAGGAAGCCGAAGAGGACTGATCCTCAGAAATTCCTCACGTTATGGGGGCGGGTCTCCCGCCCCCGAATCATCCGAACATCAAAGGAATCAACGATTGTATGAGAGCTTACCACGACTCCTGCGAGCTTAAATTTCGCACACCCTTTGGCGCTGTCGCCCTCGGCGGCGCTGTTTCCATTTCCATAGACACCTGGGATGGCGTGCCCGAATGGGCCGAACTCCGGGTGAGAGTGGAAAACAAGAGAGACGAATACTTCATTATGGACCGGGAGGGCGGCCGGTTCACCCACACGTTTATCCCGTCCACGCCCGATATCTATTGGTACAGCTTTATTTTCCACTTCTCCGACGGCGGATATTGCTGGTACGGCCCCCAGAGGGGCAGAGTCGGCGGCATCGGCGAGATCTACGGCGGCGACTGCCCGGAGTATCAGGTGACGGCCTACGTGCCCAGAAAGACGCCGGAATGGTATAAAAACGCCATCTGCTACCAGATCTTTCCCGACCGCTTTTTCCGGGGACCCGATTGGAGAGAGCGGGCGGAAAAGGTGCTTTCCCAAAAGCGCTCCGGCACCCCCAAGGCCCTTGTGGAGGACTGGGACACACCCGTCGGCTACAAGCGCCTGCCCGACGGCAGGATCAAGACCTGGGAATTCTACGGCGGCACCCTCTCCGGCATCCGGGAGAAGCTGGACTATCTTCAGGGGATGGGCATCACGGCGCTGTATTTGAACCCCATCTTTGAAGCCGCCAGCAACCACCGCTACGACACCGGCGACTACCGGAAGATCGACGGTATGCTGGGCGACGAGGAGAGCTTCAAGAGCTTATGCCGGGAGGCCGGAAAGCGCGGCATATCCGTCATTCTGGACGGCGTTTTCAATCACACCGGGTGCGACAGCAAGTATTTCAACAAATATGGAAACTACCCCGGTCCCGGCGCCTGTCAGGGGCCGGATTCAAGATATTTCGACTGGTTCCGTTTTTACGATTTCCCCCGTACCTACGAGTGCTGGTGGGGTGTGGACGACCTCCCCGACGTGGAGGAACACAACCCCGATTACAGAAACTACATCTTCGGCGACGAGGACTCCGTGGTGCGCCACTGGCTCCGCGCGGGGGCTAAGGGCTGGCGGCTGGACGTAGCCGACGAGCTTCCCGACGATTTCATCGAGGGGATCAAGGCCGCCGTGGTGGCGGAAAAGGGCGGCGAGGGCCTCCTAATGGGCGAGGTCTGGGAGGACGCCTCCCACAAGGTGGCCTACGGCGAGCTGAGACGGTATTTTCTCGGCACGGAGCTGGACTGCGTGATGAACTACCCCTTCCGGGACGCCATTCTCTACTACCTCCTCGGTTCCAACTCCGCCCAGAACGTCCTGGAGACCATGCTCTCCCTCCGGGAGAACTACCCGCCCGAGAGCTTCGCCGCATGCCTCAACCTGATGGGCAGCCACGACCGGGCCAGGATCATGACGGCCCTGGGCGGCGCTCCCACGCCGGAAAGCCTCAATGAGGAGCAGAAATTTCACTTCCGTCTGTCCGAACAGCAGCGGGGCCTTGCCAAGGGCCGGCTTTGGCTGCTGGCCCTGATGCAGATGACCCTCCCCGGCGTGCCCTGTATCTACTACGGCGACGAGGCCGGCATGGAGGGCTACGCCGACCCCTTCAACCGCGCCCCCTATCCCTGGGGGCACGAGGACCGGGACTGCAAGACCATCTACCGCAACGCCATCAACCTGCGCCGCGCCTTCCCGGAGCTTCCCGACGCCTCCTTTGAGCCCTTTGCCTTCGGTGACGACGTCCTTGGCTGGTACCGGAGCTGGCGGGACGAGGGGATCGCCGTCATTGTCAACCGGGGCGGCGGTACCCGGAATATCACCATCGACGCCCGCGGCGAGGAAGTGACTGATATCCTGGGCGGCGCCAGATACGATTTCCGCGACGGAAAGGTCAACGTCACCATGTGGCCCACGGGCTCGGCCATCTTCCACTTCCACAGGAAGGAACGCCTCGGCAGGCGCCTGGACAGGGGAGCGGGAGTGCTGGCCCATATCACGAGCCTTCCCAACGCCGGGAGACCGGGAGATATCGGCGAGTGCGCCAGGCGCTTTGTGGACTTTCTGGCCTCCGCCGGCCAGAAATACTGGCAGATCCTGCCCCTGGGTCCCACCGACCAGCACGGCTCGCCCTACGCCGGCGCCTCGGCCTTCGCCGCCAACATCTCCCTTCTCCCGGAGAGCGAGGAGGAGCTGAGAGCGCAGTTTTCCTCCTTCAGGCCGGATACAGGCTACGCCGGATTCGTGGCGAAGAACGCCAGGTGGCTGGAGCCCTACTCGATTTTTGCCGCCATCAAACGCACAGTCTCCTGGGACCACCACGCCCGCTGGCCGGAGAAGTACCGCAGATACACCCCCGCGCTCCTGCTGGACAGGTCCCTGGCGGACGAGGCGGAATTTCAGAAGTTCTGCCAGTACAAATTCGAGCTTGCCTGGCGTGAGCTGAGGGAATATGCCGGAAAGAAGGGCGTTCAGATCATCGGCGACGTGCCCATGTACGTCTCCGCCGACTCCGCCGACGTGTGGGCCGAGCCGGAGCAGTTCATGGTGGACGGGTACGGCAACGCCGCCCTGATCGCCGGCGTGCCGCCCACGTGGAACGACGACGGACAGATCTGGGGCAACCCCCTCTACAACTGGGACGTGATGCGCGGGACAGGATACGACTGGTGGATGCGCCGGTTCGAGCGGATGATCGACCTTTACGACTTCACACGCCTTGACCACTTCATGGGCTTTGAGTCCGCCTGGGGCATCCCCGAGGGCGGCTCCCCCGGGGACGGGCGCTGGATCTTCGGCCCGGGCCTTGAGCTTTTCAAGACCGCCTTCGACCGCTTCGGCCCCCTGCCCTTCGTGGCGGAGGATCTGGGGAGCATTACCCCGGCCATCCGGGCGCTTCTCTCGAAGTGCGGTTTCCCGGGCACCGACATCATGCAGTACCAGAACGGGGATCCCCTCGAGGGATACCAGCCTGCCAAGGAGAAGATCGGTTACTCCGGCACCCACGACAACGAGACCCTGGCTGGCTTTGCCGGACACAGATATCCTGGCCTTGACCCGGTGGAGGCCGCCCGGAGGCTCAAGGAGCGGCTTTTCGCCTCCTCCGCCGACGTGGTGATCCTCCAATTGCAGGACGTTTTGGAGCTTGGAAACACCTCAAGGATGAATACTCCCGGCACCACGGGCAAAAACTGGTCCTGGCAGGCCGGTGATAAGGACTTTAAAGACGCCGCCGAGCGCCTTTTGAGCGATACAATCAAATCGAAAAGGAGCTAAACTAAAATGGATGACTGGACAATGTACGCCAATACCGTTCTCTATTCCCCCAAGACAAAGCTCATGATGGAGTGGGGCGGCATGGACATGGACCCGGAGTACATCTTCTCCATGGAGAAGAAGATGAACACCGCCCAGAAGGCCATGCGTGAGCTGGAGGCCGGCGCCATCGCCAACCCCGACGAGCAGCGCATGGTGGGCCACTATTGGCTCCGCGCCCCGAAGCTGGCCCCCACGGCCGAGCTTCAGAAGGAGATCGCCGACACTCTCGGCGCCATCAAGGCCTTTGTGGCCGACGTCCACGCCGGCAAGGTCTGCGGCGAGAAGGGCGGCAAATTCGTCAACGTCATGGTGGGCGGCATCGGCGGCTCGTCTCTCGGCCCCCTCTTTGTGAGCAAGGCCCTCTCCACCCCCGAGGACAAGATGAAGCTTTACTTCCTGGACAACACCGATCCGGACGGCATGGACAACGTGTTCCGCGCCGTGGCGCCCGAACTGGACCGGACCCTGACCATCATCATCTCCAAGTCCGGCGGCACCGTCGAGACCCGCAACTGCATGGTGGAGGCCAAGGCCTTCTATGAAAAGCACGGGCTGAGCTTTGCCAAACACGCCGTCACCGTCACGGGCGTGGACTCCAAGCTTGACAAGGTGGCGGTATCCGAGGGCTGGATCGCCCGCTTCCCCATGTGGGACTGGGTCGGCGGCCGCACGTCCGTCATGTCCGCCGTGGGCCTCCTGCCCCTGGCGCTCCAGGGCATCGATATCGACAGCTTCCTCCAGGGCGCCGCTGACTGCGACGAGCTTAACCGGGAGCCCAACATGCTGGAAAACCCCGCCGCCATCATGGCCCTCGCCTGGTACAGAATGACCGGCGGCAAGGGCGGCGTCACCCAGGTGGTGCTTCCCTACAAGGACAGTCTTGATCTGCTTGCCAAGTACCTGCAGCAGCTGGTCATGGAGTCCCTGGGCAAGGAGCTTGACCTGGACGGCCAGAAGGTCAACCAGGGCCT
>CANQSU010000197.1 GCA_947626585.1 uncultured Oscillospiraceae bacterium | reverse complement strand
AGGGCGAAAAGCTCGTCGATGGTCACGCCGAAGTAGGCGGATATGGCGGGCAGCAGCGCGATATCCGGCGCGGTGGCGCCCGTCTCCCACTTGCTGACCGTCTGGGGCAGGACGCCCAGGGCCGCCGCCACCGTCTCCTGTGTCACCCCCCGCTGAGCGCGGAGGGCCTTGATTTGATTTCCAATCTCCATTTTCGTAAATCTCCTTAAAAAATACCGTCCGGACTTGCGGTCATTCTACCACCGCCGGACGGATTTTTTCAATGGCGCTGTTGTTGAACCGCCTCGCCTGACCGGCGGGAAGCGCCCGAAACGCGGGCTCAGTAGGCCCAGCGGGTACCGGCGGCCTCCGGCACATTCTCGCGCCATTGGTGATCGGTGGAGCGCAGGTAGTCGCTGGTGACGTTGAAGTAGGTGTGGGCGAAGGCGATCTGGGTGGAATAAGGCGGATCCACATCGCCAAAGACCGGGTCGTTCCAGGTCACGTCCACGGCGTACCACTCCCCGTCCAGCCTGACCAGATTCCAGGCATGTTCCTCGCTCCAGCTGTGGGCAAAGCCGTGGACGGTCAGGCACTCGATGCCCAGAATATCCATGAAAAGCTGGAAGGACGCGGCGTAGCCCAGACAGATGCCCACGCCGTGGATCAGAAGTCCGTAAGGGTTGTCGTTGTCCGGGTCGGGGACGCCGACGGGGCCGTCGGTCAGCTCCGCCGGGTCGTACCGGGAGTTGAGGACCAGGTAGTCGTTGATGGCCAGCTCCTTCTCCGCCGGCGTCATGCCGTCCTTTATCTCCCCGGCGATGATCTGACGGCACTTATCGTACACCGCCAGATTTTTCGGCGTGAGGCCGGAGGTATCGCCGCTTTCAAAGGCCGCCAGCACGGCGTCATGGTCGTATACATCCGGCCCTTCCGGCGCTGTATCCGGCGTTGTATCCGGTGTGGTATCCGGCACTGTATCCCGAGTCGTGCCCGGCACGGTGTCGGGCGTGGGCATCGGGGAGACATAGTCGTAAAGCTCCAACGCCTCCCCCGCGCCGGCGCCGAAGCACCCGTCCCAGGCCGCCTGGGCGGCCTCGTTGTCGTGACAAATCACCAGTGCCGCGTACCTTCCCCGCGTCAGTACAAGCCCGGACTCCGCCAGTTCCGCCTCCTCCGGGGCGTAGCCGAAAAAGGCGCCCACGCGCTCGTCCCGGTAGGCCGTGAGAGTCTCCGCGCACTTCTCGGCTGTCCCAGCGCCGTCCAGCTCAAAAACCGCGATCTCACAGGCCGTGACGCCGAGGGGATAGCATATGACCCCGTCCGCGCATTTTCCGGCCGAGTCCCCCAGATACAGCATACTGTAAGCGGCAAACTCGGGACTGTCAAAGGCGACGGCGTAAAGCCCCGGAAGCTCGCTCTGGGAGGCGGCAATGGCCGCGGCGATCCCGGCAGCGGTACGGGGCGTGGAATCCGTCAGCGTCTCTCCCCCGCCGCACCCGGTCAGGGACATCAAGAGAAGGCTCATCGCCAGGAAAACCGTAAATGTTCTTTTCATGACGGCTCCTCCACAGGCACGGGCCGCAGGGACTGGCCGGTGACCTCCAAAAGCGCCGTCCCGGCGGTCAGATCGGTGATCCGGGGGGCAAAAACGGCGTAATCCTCCGCCGTCATGGCGACCTTCAGCTCCACATCGGCCCCGAAAACGGTGTCCTCCAAAAGGGCGTTGACGCGGCCCAGCTCCGCCCTGATCCGCTCATACTGGGGGTAGGAGCAGATCAGCGTGATCTCCAGAAGGGGCGTCATCCGGGCCTTGCCCGCCGCGTCCAGCGCCAGGGCGGCGGACTTGGAGTAGGCCCGCACCAGTCCCCCCGCGCCAAGAAGGATCCCGCCGAAGTAGCGGGTCACCACGCAGCAGAAGTCCTGGACGCCCGCCTTACAAAAGACGTCCAGCACCGGCATTCCCGAGGTGCCCGACGGCTCCCCGTCGTCGGAGTAGCGCATGACGCCGGTATTCCGGATGGAGTAGGCGTACACATTGTGGCTGGCGTCCCAGTGCCGTTCCCGGGTGGCACGCAGACGCTCCAGGGCCTCGGCCTCGGACTCCACATGCCACACACGGCCGATGAACCGGGAGCGCTTTTCCTCATATTCAATTTCGCCGAATCCGGCGGGAATGATGTAGTCGGGCATGGGGACCTCCTTGCGCCGGGAGCGTCGGGCCAACGGGGAACCGGCCACATAACGCGGAAGAGCATCGTGTGGGCCGCCGAGGGCGGCGGCCCGCACGGTGTTTATTTGGGTCTTAGAATTTTACAAACTCCCTCACCGCGCCCCAAAGCTCGGGCTTCACGGTGACGTCCACCTCGATCCCCGCGTCCGCGTAGTCGATGGCGTGGACCTCCGCCTCCCGGTGAATACGGTCCAGGATCCCCCCGGCGGAGTACGGCAGGAGCAGCGTCACGCGCTTTTTGCCCCGGGAGAGGATCTCCGTTATCTTTTCCAGCAGCTTGTCCGTCCCCTCCCCCGTTTTGGCGGAGATGGCAATGACGTTCCCGCCTCTGGGGATCCCGGCGGGGTCGGGGCACAGATCCGCCTTGTTGTAGGCGTCGATGCAGGGGGTGCCCTCCGCGCCAAGCTCGGCGATGAGCCGCCGCACCACGTCCACCTGGGCATCCCGCTCCGGTGAGGAGGCGTCGATAACGTGGATGAGGACGTCGGCGAAGCTCAACTCCTCCAGGGTGGCCTTGAAGGCCTCCACCAGGTGGTGGGGGAGCTTGCGGATAAAGCCCACGGTGTCGGAGATCAGCGCCTCGGAGCCGGGTGCCAGGGTGAGCTTGCGGGTGGTGGTATCCAGCGTGTCAAAAAGCCGGTCGTTGGCCTCGATCCCCGCGCCGGTGAGCCTGTTCAGCAGCGTGGACTTCCCGGCGTTGGTATAGCCCACCAGGGCGATCACCGGCACGCCGTTTTTCTCCCTCTGCCGCCGCTGGGTGCCGCGCACCCTGCGGACGGCCTCCAATTCTTCCTCCAATTTTTGTATCTTCCGCCGGATGTGCCGGCGGTCTGTCTCCAGCTGGGTCTCGCCGGGGCCTCGGGTGCCGATGGGACTTTTGCCTCCGGAGGCCGTCTGGCGCACCAGATGCGTCCACATGCCGGTGAGGCGCGGCAGGAGGTAGTTATACTGGGCAAGCTCCACCTGGAGCCGCCCCTCCCGGGTGCGGGCGCGGGCGGCGAAAATGTCCAGGATCAGCTGGGACCTGTCCAGCACGTGGACACCCAGATCCTCCTCCAACGCCCTCAGCTGTGAGGGCGAAAGCTCGTTGTCAAAGACGGCCAGCGAGCAGTCGTTGGCCTCGATAAGCTCCCTGACCTCCCTGGCCTTGCCCTCTCCGATGAAGCTGCGGGGGTCGGGGGTACGCTTATTTTGCAGGACCTTCCCGCAGCACACGCCCCCGGCCGTCTCCAAAAGCGCCTCAAGCTCGTCGAGCGTCACGTCGTCGGAGCGCTCCCGCTCCTCCATGCTGTCCGCCGAAAGCCCCACCAGTATGGCCCGTTCTATGTCGTTTCGTTCCAATGTCGTCGTCCCTTCGCCCTTGCGGATTGATGAAAGTCATTATAGCATAAATCCGGCGGGTTGTATACAAAAAAGGTGTAAACTTGTGGTTAACAGCGAGAGGAAGGCCTCGAGCGAAAATTCCGACCCCGGCGTGTGGGCCGATGTGGTCATCGGCCCGAAATTCGGAGATTTTAGAGCATTTTCTAAAATTTTTAATTGACATTCAGTAAATGTCAATTAAAAGAAAATTTGTGATAGGATAATCTCTAAAAGGAGATGACTTCACATGTCCAAATGCCACGACGCCGCGTGGGCAGAAAAGATGATAGAGCAGATGCCGCCGGTGAGGTATTGCATGACGATTGAGGAGGCGGTCGTTTTTATGCGAATGATCGACTCACTCCATGCAGTGACGGCAGCGTATAATTACGGGTTTGCGCGCGGGTGCAATTTCACGAAAAAAGAGGCCCGGCGGGTAAAGAAGCAGGGCGGGGAGTGATCCCCGCCCTGGCAGACTGTAGACAAAGTCTCGCGGAGCTTCGCGCCCGCAGGCGCGAAAATATTCCTTCCGTTGGCAAAGGCGTTGCCTTTGTCAACGGCTTAGCCTCCCCTTCATAAGGGGAGGTGGCCCCGCAGGGCCGGTAGGGTCGAGGGTGAAGGGCTTTGCCGGTACCTGAATTCGCGGTAATCGGAGCCCTCGACCCCTCAGTCACGGCTGCGCCGTGACAGCTCCCCTTACGAAGGGGAGCCCAAACTGTAGACAGAGCCTCGCGGAGCTTCGTGCCCGCAGGCGCGAAAATATTCCTTCCGTTGGCAAAGGTTTTGCCTTTGTCAACGGCTTAACGGGGCGGGGAGTGATCCCCGCCCTGGTCAGGCGCGGCTTATTTCTCTTCCTCCGCTCTGGCCGCCTGCATCATAATGGCGCACTCCATACGCTTTTTGAAAAGCTCACAGCCGTACTCGTAGACGCCCCGGATAGATCCCGTGGCGTGGCAGGCGTTGGCGGCGCAGCCGCCGGAGCAGTAGAGCCGCGCCCAGCAGTCGTCGCACTCGTGTCGGGCGTAGACGTTGCAGAGCTTGAATTCGTCCCGGAGGGCGGTATTGGTGACGCCGTCCCAGATGTTGCCCATGAGATACCGCTCGTCCCCCACGAACTGGTGGCAGGGGTACAGGTCGCCCCAGGGGGTGACGGCCATATACTCGGTGCCCGAGCCGCAGCCGGAGATGCGCTTGTAGATGCAGGGGCCGTGGGTAAGGTCGATCATGTAGTGGTAGA
>CANQSU010000196.1 GCA_947626585.1 uncultured Oscillospiraceae bacterium | reverse complement strand
GTACTGAAAGGAAATGAGAGAGCAATACGCTTCTATGAAAGGTTTGGGTTCCATTTTGACGGGACAGAAGCAGAAATCATGCTTGGGACACCGAATACGGAGTTGAGAATGATTTTTGAAAGAGAGTAATGAATTCCCGTTTGCCGAGACGTTGCAAAACCCTTTCGGAACAAAAGGGCGCACTTCTGTACAAAGTCTCTCGACCATGTATCGTGCGCTCGGAAGGCTCTCTGACAGCGGGAAGCCAACCTCCGAGAGGTTTCGTCGCTTCGCGTCTTTATCTGTTCAACAAGTTTGAAATAAAAACCGAAGTCTGAAGGAGGCAGGATATGAGAAATAAAAAGATTTTTCCGGGAATTGCCGTTGCAATCGCCGTTGCTTTACTTGTGGGCGCATATATTTTATTCAATGAATTGTTCCCAAAAGCAAAGGATATTCGGTTACCGGAGGAAAAAGATATCCTATCTATTTCCGTAGGTATCAATAATGACGAGACTTTTGAAATCAAGGATGTTGACTTGTCCGAACTTCTTCGTCTGCTTGGCGATGCCAAACCAACACGAGAGCAAAGTCTGAATGACTATCCCGGTTCAAGACCATTTTATCAGGTTGAGATCCAAACCTCAGAAAGACAATACCGCTATTTTATCTACGAAAATGGTTCCGGGCAATTCTATATCGAAATACCATATGAAGGCGTCTATAACGCCGACGACGCAATTTTCAATTTTATAGTAAAATTTTTTGAAGAGTAACTGGCGGATGAATACAGGACTGTGATGTCCTGTCATATCGGCATGAGTACCAATTCCACCAGTTTATCGTCCCACCCATTAAAACTGAATACAAAAAACAGACCGCCCTTCACCGGCTCCCCGGTGAAAAAGCCAGCGGTCTGTGCGGCTCTTCTCCCTTTTGCGTCCGGCAGGGGGGAGAAGAGCGTATCTCCGCCGCCTTTTTGGCGGCGTTTTTTTACAGAATAATGCAGATCAGTCCTCCGCACCCGTCGTTGATGATGCGGGAGATGGTGCCGCGCAGCTTTGTCTGGACCTCCGGGGGCATCTTGCGGATCTTGGTCTGAAGGCCCTCGGCGGCGATCTCGTGGAGGGACTTGCCGAAGAGGTTGGACTCCCAGATCTTGCCCGTGTCGCCCTCGAACTCCTGAAGCAGGAAGTTGATCACGTCCTCGGAGGACCTCTCTCCGCCCAAAGCCGGGGAGACCTCCGTCACCGTGTCGATGCCGATCATGTGGATGCTGGGGGCACTGGCCTTCAGGCGGACCGAGTATTTCCCGGCCTTTTTGACGATCTCCGGCTCCTGGAGCGTCAGCTCCCGGATATCCGGCATCACCACGCCGTAGCCCCGCTCCCGCACGTCCCGGAGGGCGTCGGCCACCTTGTCGTACTCGGCCTTTATCCTGGACAGCTCCGTGAGAAGGCCGATCAGGTCACCGTCGTCGCCGATTTTGAAGCCGGACATCTCCCCCACCGTCTCATAAAAGAGGCTCCGGGGCATATCGAGGGTGACCCGGGCCTTGCCGGTACCCATATCCACGCCCGCGACGGACGCGCCGGTGACGTTCTCGCATCCGGAGAGGGTCTCGGCAAAGCCGGGGATATCGCGGATGAGCCTCGCCTCCTCCGCGGCCTGACGGAGGTCCTTGAAGATCTGCTCCTTGAGGGGGTTATCCTTCCCCAGAGCGCCCAGCCAGGGCGGGAGCCACACGCCGATTTCGCTTATGGGGAACTGGCCCAGCACGGCCTTAATGATCTCCGTCACGTCCTGCTCCGTCAGGGTCATGCAGTTGACGGCCAGGCAGTCCACGCCGTAGGCTTCGGAAAGCTCCGCCCTCAGCGCCCGCGTCTCCTCCGCCTCCGGGTGGGCGGAGTTTAAAAGAAGCGCGAAGGGCTTGCCAAGGGCCTTCAGCTCGTTCACCACCCTGGCCTCCGCCTCCAGATAGGCATCCCTCGGCAGATCCGTCACCGAGCCGTCGGTGGTGACGGCAACGCCGATGGTGGAATGTTCCGCGATCACCTTGCGGGTGCCGATCTCGGCGGCGCGGCGCATGGGGATCTCCTCCTCGAACCAGGGGGTGGTGACCATGCGCTCCGCGCCGTTTTCCGTGTCGCCCAGAGCGCCGTCCACCATGTAGCCCACGCAGTCCACCAGCCGCACGGAGACGGCGGTGTTTTCATCGATGGAGATATTTACGGCCTCCTCGGGGACAAATTTCGGCTCCGCCGTCATGATCGTCCGGCCCGAGCCGGACTGGGGCAGCTCATCCCTGGCCCGCTCGCGCATGTAGGCGTCGTCGATGTTGGGCAGGACCTGCGTCTCCATGAATCTTTTGATGAAGGTGGACTTGCCCGTGCGCACGGGCCCTACAACGCCTATGTATATGTCCCCGCCCGTCCGGAGGGCAATATCCTCATAAATACTGCTCTTTTCCAAGCTTCAAACCCCCTGTTGAGATGTCTTATACTAATCATCATTTAAAAGCTTTAACCGGGCGGCGAAGATTTCTCGTGTCAGGCGAGAAAGGCGGCGCGGGGAATACCTTCGTATTTCAGGCCGCCTGACATAGCCTGGCGCGAAAATGACCGCCGCGAATGAAAGATTTTAAATGGTGTTTAGTATTAACGGTCTACACAAGTCTATGGGACGGGGCTCGGGTATATGACAAGCTTGAAAAATATTTCACCGTGGGAAAGATCCGTTCGCCGTCCGGGGAAGGCGGCACGTTTCAGGGAACCTCTGAATAAATCGAAGCGTCGAAACCGGCGCGGTGTATTTATTCAGAGGTCCCCCATGTCATCCGAGCTTCTCCCCGATGTTCTCCTCCGTCAGCGCGAACCACTCCGCGGCCGGCTTGGCGTTCTGACGGCGGACGGCCTCGTCGTATTCCTCCGGGGACCCAGCCTCATAGACGAGGGTCTGGTGGTAGGAGGTATCCCGGACGACGACGGTGCGGACGACGCACCGCCTTCCCTCAAATTCAAGCCGGCGGTACAGCTCGTTCGCCGCGCCGTCGCTGGAACAGAAAGTGCCGTCCCCCTTCAGGTCATAAAAGGCCCTGGCGTAGAACATGTACCCGTTGACCTCCCCGCCGTTATAGCGGAGGACTACAAAACACCCGTCGCCGTCGTCCCCGTCTTTCCTGCACACGTGGACCACAGCCTCATTTGTGCCGTCGCCGTCCATGTCCACCACGGTGAACCCGGTCCCCTCAAACCGCTCCGCCCCGCCGGGGGTCATGACCTCGCCGACGGCGTCGATCGTCAGGGTCTCAATGGGATTTCCGTCACTGTCGGTGTACAGGAAGCTCTTTTCTCCCGCCAGCACCGCCTTCAGCGAGGGAACAGCGACGGCGGGATCGGATGCCGTCGTGCCGTCCGTTTTTTCCGTCCCATCCGTATTTGTGGGTCCCGCGCCGGAGCCTGTCCCATCCTGTGCCTTGCCGGCCGTCCCGTCCTCCCCGTCGTCCAAAACCATGTCAAGACAGCCGTACACCGTCTCAAGGTCGTCCTCCGATCTCACGCGAAGCTCCATATCGTAGACGACGCCATCGCGGATAAACATGACGCGGCAGGAGCAAGGGGTATTCTCCCGCCCCTCCCCGGAAATGTACAGCCACACGGTGACACCGGAGTATTCGATCGTCTTGTCCGGCTCACCGGGCAGTCTGAAATCCCCGGGTACGTCAAAGGTGCAGGTCATCTCCAGCTTCTCCTCTCCCCGCCGCGCGGTGAGGGTGAGCCTCCTCCACCCGGAGGCGTCGGTCACGTCCAGATCCTCCCGATGCTCAAGCCGGATATCCGAAAGCTCCGCCCCGGCGGCGACGAGATTCTCCGCCAGAAGCGTGCCGTCATAGACGTCCGTCAGGTTTTCAAGCTCCGCTATCCTCTCCGTGGTGAAGCCGTCACGGCCCGGGCTTTTCGGTACGGCAAAAACCAGCGCGGCCGCCAGCGCCGCCGCGGCGGCGATCCCGGCCCAGACGAACCCGCTCCCGCGGCGGCGGTGGCTTTTGGGCGGGCGGGCCGTCCGGACCTCGTTTATGTCTATCTCTCCGATCATCTCCAAAAGCATCTCACTGTTCATCGATCAAGCCCTCCTCCACAAGATGTTTTCTGAGCCTTTTCCGTGTCCTCGCCAGCATGGATTTGACCTTGCTCTCCGTAAAACCGAAGCGGGCGGCGATGTCCGCCACCGGGTCCAGATACCAGTACCGGCACAGGAATACCCGCTTTTCCGCCGCCGGAAGACGCGAGACAAAGCGGTTCAGGGCGTCGGCCAGCTCGGAGGCCTCCGCCTCCGCCTGGGGGTCGCTCCGTGAGGGCGCGACCTCGGCAAGCTCCTCCAGGGCCAGGGCCGTCTCCCCTCCCCTCTTCGCGGCATTCCGCCGGCGCCATCGCTTGATGGCGTTCTGCCGGGTGATCTTGCCCAGGAAGGTGCCCAGATCCTCCGGCTCGTGGGGCGGGATGGCGTTCCAGGCGCCCAGCCACGTGTCGGCCACCGCCTCCTCGGCGTCCGCGTCATTGCCGAGTATCCTCCCGGCGATGGCACGGCAGTACCGCCCGTATTTTTCCTCGGCCTCCGTAATGGCCGTCTGGGATCTTTTCAAAAAAAGCTCCACGATCTCTCTGTCCTTCATTCCAACCTCCCGGCGCGCCGTTCTCATCCTTATACACCGCAAATTCTCCCCCGCGTCGCGCGGAACAAGGATATTATACAAAAAATATTTTCATACTAGGGCTTGTTTTAAAAATAAGGAAGGATTGTGCTATTTCAACAAAATAGCAATAGCACCGACATAAACGAAA
>CANQSU010000195.1 GCA_947626585.1 uncultured Oscillospiraceae bacterium | reverse complement strand
GGGGTCGATGCCCAGGGCGTTCCCTTGATAGATGTGGTTGTCCAGCATGGCGGCCAGAAGATTGTTGGCCGCGCCGATGGCGTGGAAGTCCCCGGTAAAGTGGAGGTTGATATCCTCCATGGGCACCACCTGGGCGTATCCGCCGCCGGCGGCGCCGCCCTTGACGCCGAATACCGGCCCCAGGGAGGGCTCCCGGAGGGCGATGACGGACTTTTTGCCGATTTTCCTCAGGGCGTCGCCCAGTCCCACGGTGGTGGTGGTCTTCCCCTCGCCGGCGGGAGTGGGGGTGATGGCGGTGACGAGAACGAGCTTGCCGTCGGGCCTGTCCGCGCTGTCGGCAAGGAGCTTCAAGTCGATCTTCGCCTTGCAGCTTCCGTACTGCTCCACATATTCGGGGTCAATGCCGCACTTCGCGGCAACATCGGTGATACGCTCCATTTTGCTCTCCTGAGCGATCTCAATATCGGTCTTGTACTCCATAACGGCCCTCCGTTTCATAGTTTAGGACAATTATACCATACTCCGATATTTTTTTCTACTGTTAGAGGCAATAAATCTTTCTCCGCATAGAATGGCCCGGAGGTACAATTTCATGAGTGATCCATCCTGTTTTTCCCGAAATACCCAAAGCTACCTTGAAAGCTTCAACACCATCCTCGCCCGCATGGCCGCGCAAATGGAGTCCGTCGTCCCGGACCAGTCCGTCTCCGGCACCTTCATCCGCCAGATGCTCCCCCACCACCGGGCCGCCATTGAAATGAGCGAAAACCTGCTGCGCTACACCACCAACACCCGGCTCCAGCGGATAGCCGACGATATCATCACCCAGCAGACCCGCTCCATCGAGGCCATGCGGGACATCGAGCGCCGCTGCCGGCAGACCCTGAACACCCCCGCCAGCGCCAGGGCCTACGCCAACTGCGTGGGGAGCATCATCGACACCATGCTCACCGCCATGGAGGACGCCCCCGCGGTAAACTCCATCGACTGCAGCTTCATCGCGGAAATGATCCCCCACCACGAGGGCGCCGTCAGGATGTCCCGCCTGGCCCTCCGCACCTCCCTCTGTCCCGGCCTTGTCCCGATTCTGAACAGCATCATCCGTTCCCAGTCCCGGGGCGTCCGCGAGCTGCGCGAGCTTCAGAGGTCCCTCGCCTGTCCCCAATGATACTAATATCTAATTAAAATAAGACATTTGCGCCGGTCTTTTTTCGCGCCATGCTGCGTCAGCCGCCTTGGGAATACATACAGTATTCCCCGCGGCATCTTCCTTGCCTGACACGAAAAATCCTCGCCGCTCGCTGTCTCCTTTTAAATAGATATTAGTATGAAAAAAGCCCCGGAACCGCCTGGCTCCAAGGCTTTTTGACTACCCGTCGTTCCTCCCGCAGATCCCGCTTGCTATGAACATCGCGTCGCCGAAGCTGAAAAACCTGTATTTTTCCCGGACCGCCTCGGCGTAGGCGTTCAGCACATGCTCCCTGCCCGCCAGAGCCGAGACCAGCATCACCAGCGTACTCCCGGGCAGGTGGAAATTGGTCACCAGCGCGTCCACGCATTTGAAGCTGTAGCCGGGGTAGATGAAGATGTCCGTCCACCCGGAGGCGGGCTTCAGGGTCCCATCCCCGCCGGCGAAGGACTCCACCGTGCGCAGCGACGTGGTCCCCACGCACACCACTCTCCCGCCGCGTCTTTTCGTCTCATTGACGATTCGTGCGGCCTCCTCGGGGATGACGCAGAACTCCGCGTGCATGTCGTGGTCCTCGATCTCCTCCTCCTTCACGGGGCGGAAGGTGCCAAGGCCCACATGGAGGGTCACAAAGGCGGTCTTTACGCCCCTTGCCCTGATCTCGTCCAGCAGCTCCGGCGTGAAGTGGAGGCCCGCCGTGGGCGCGGCCGCGGAGCCGGAATTTCGCGAGTAGACCGTCTGGTATCTCTCCGCGTCCTTCAATTCCTCATGGATGTAGGGCGGCAGGGGCATCCGTCCCAGCCGCTCCAGCGTCTCGATAAAGATGCCCTGATAGTCAAACCGTATGAGCCTGTTGCCGCCGTCCAGCACGTCCAGTATCTCGGCCTCAAGCTCGCCGTCTCCGAAGCTGAGCCTGTCCCCGGGTCTTGCCTTCCTGCCGGGCCGCACCAGGCACTCCCAGCACTTGTCCCCCTTGTCCGTCAAGAGCAGGACCTCCACCGCGCCGCCCGTGGGCCGGCGTCCGAAAAGACGCGCCGGAAGCACCCGGGAGTCGTTCAGGACAAGGCAGTCGCCCTCCCGCAAAAGTCCCGGAAGATTGTAAAAGTGCCGGTGCCGGGTCTCCCCGGTGTCCCTGTCCAGGAGCATCAGCCGCGAGGCGTCCCGCCTTTCCAGCGGCGTCTGGGCGATCAGCTCCTCGGGAAGCTCGTAAAAAAAGTCCGATGTTTTCATGGATCGACAATCCTTATCTCGTGTTGACCACCTGCGTGCCGGTATAATAGAAGGTCAGGATCTCCTCGCAGGTCTTGTCATGGAATTTGGCCATGGAGTAGGCGCCATACTGGCTCATACCCACATTATGTCCCCATCCCGAGCCGGTAAACACAAATTTCCCGGAGGCGTTCACACCCACGCTGGAGCCGGCGCTGACGCCTCCCGCCCCCAGCTCGCCGACCTCCCCCGTGCCGCTGATGGCGTACAGGCTCCCGCCGGGAAGCTCGGCGATGCCGCCGGAGCCGATGGCGCAGAGGCCGGACAGGGATCCCACGGCCTGACCGTTGACGTAAACGTCCTGGCCCGCCTCGACGCCCAGCCCGTTGACGGTAAAGCGCTGGGACCGGCAGCCGGTAATGACGCGGGTCTGGGAGTTACTGTAGGTGAAGCTCCTGCCCCTGGTGTCGGTAAAGGTTATGCTCTTTGCGTTGCCCACGTCGGTGAAGGTCATTTTTATGGACACGATATCCGTGCAGTCCCTGCCATTGTCCCGGAGCCTCCGGGCCAGCTCACCGGGCGTGTAGCTGACGGTGTAGTGGTACTGTGAGGGGATGCTCTCGATATCCTTCTCATAGGGGTCGACGACGCCCCGCAGATAGGGGATCGCGTTGGTCCAGACGTTCTCGCTGTTCTCCGAGGCCCCGCCGTCGGAGGAACAGTAGTATGTCTCGCAAAGCTTACCCTGGTAGGTGAGGTACTGCCCCGCCGTCTCGTCCACGGCCCTGTCGGAGTTGGCGTTTGCGCGCGCCGTGCCGTGGTAGGCCTGACACTCGGCGGTGTTGCAGATATCAAAGCCCAGGGCGCGGTGCTTTGTTAAATTGGACATCAGGAAGGTCCTGGCGGTGATGGCCTGGGCCTTCAGCGCCTCGATAGGCCAGCTGGCGCTCATCTCCCAGGGGACCACGCCCTTGACGTAGTCCTCCACATCCACGTAGTTGACCGTGGTCAGCAATCCCCCCGTGTTGCGCAGGAAGGAGAAGCCGCCGTAATATTTGCAGTCTCTGTGCCAGGTCTGGGCCTTGACGCCGGGGTCGGCTATGGGCATGATGCCGATGGACCGGTCGGTTCCGCAGTCAAATTCAAAAAGGATCCGGTTGGTGCCCGTCTCCACCACCGTCACGGTGTTGGAGCTGCCGCTGTCGACGCTCAGTCCCGCGCTCTCCGCCGCGCTTTTGGCCGCGGAGGAGGAGGTATACTGTCCCTGAAGCACCATAAAGGCCCCGTTCTGGTACCGGACAAAGCCGCCCTCCACAGACTGCGCCTGGCTACTGGCGGTATCGAAATCCCCGGCGTCGGCGTTGACCACCAGGTGGTAGCACCCGACGACAGGCCCGCCGCTCTGGCCGTCAAGCTCGGTGTAGCTCCTGGAATCCTTGTCGTAGGCCATGTTCCTGTCCATCATGACCGTAATGACGTCGGTGTCGGTGATGGCCGCCCCGATGTCCACAAAGCTCCTGTTCTCGTCAAAGTACCCCAGCCTGTAGCCGTAGCCCAGGCCACTGACGTTCTGAAGATTCGACGAGGCGAAGGTCTTTTCCTTGGGGCTTCCGCCGGAGGTATATGTATAGATCCCGATCCTCACGGTGGAATACGGGGGCGTGTATGTCCCCGCGGCCTTTCCCACGGGAGCCAGCGTCAGCGTCATCACCAGCGCCAGCGCCAGCGTCGATAAGGCCTTGAGCTTCTTCTTCATTTGAGTCCTCCCCAAAAACATTGCGTCTGAATTTTCGTTATTTATCACGCTAAAACGGATACATTGCCACTATTTTTAAACCATTTCACCGTTGACAGCGCCGCTTTGTCTGTGGTAGAGTAACAAATAACCGGAAAATCAACGGCTTATAGTTTATGTAAACTGCATTATACACCAAGATTCCCGTTTTGACTACCCTTTTCGCGTAAAAAAACCCGTTAATATTTTGAAAGCGGCCAAAAAAACGGCTTTGGCCGGCAAAATCTGACAATGGAGGCAGGAAAATGAAGAAATACAAGGTCGGCGTCATTGGCGCCACCGGCATGGTGGGCCAGCGCTTTGTGACCCTCATCGCCGATCACCCCTGGTTCGAGCTTCGCGAGGTGGCCGCCAGCGCCCGCAGCGCCGGCAAGACCTATGAGGAGGCTGTCGCGGGCCGCTGGCTCATGCGAGCGCCCGTACCCGAGTGTGCCAAAGGGCTGGTGGTCAAATGCGCCGAGACCGATATTGACGAGATCTCCGGAAATGTGGACTTCGTATTCTCCGCCGTGGACATGAAGAAGGACGAGATAAAGGCCCTGGAGGAGGCCTACGCCAAACGCGAGTGCCCCGTGGTCTCCAACAACTCCGCCCACCGCTGGACCCCCGACGTGCCCATGGTGGTGCCGGAGATCAACCC
>CANQSU010000194.1 GCA_947626585.1 uncultured Oscillospiraceae bacterium | reverse complement strand
CGGCCCCGGTACACGTCGATGGTGTAGCTCATGGTCTGGAAGGTGAAGAAGCTGATGCCGATGGGCAGGGGCACGCCCGTCTTGGGGATGGAGGTGCCCAGAATGGCGTTCACCGTCCCGATGAGGAAGTCGGTGTATTTGAAAAAGCCCAGCATCCCAAGGTTTATGACGATGGAGGAGATAAGGGCGATCCTGGCCTTGCGCTCCCCCCGGTGCTTCTCAATGTAGACGCTGTGGAGCCAGTCGGAGATGGAGGAGAAGATCAAAAGCAGGACGTAGACGGGCTCCCCGAAGAAGTAAAAGACCAGGGAGGCTATGAGCAGTACGTAGTTTTTCGCCTTGACCCCCGGCGCGATGGCGTAGAGCAGCAGTACCACCGGCAGAAAGGCGTAGAGGAAGGTAGCTCCCGAAAACAGCATAGGCGTCTCTCCCTATTTAATACTAATATCTAATTAAAATAAGACATTTGCGCCGGTCTTTTTCGCGCCATGCTGCGTCAGCCGCCTTGGGAATACATACAGTATTCCCTGCGGCATCTTCCTTGCCTGACACGAAAAATCCTCGCCGCTCGGTGTCTCCTTTTAAATAGATATTAGTATAAGAATCAAAATTATCGAAAAGGGCGGGTTTAGGAACCCGCCCTTACGGCGATCATTCGGATGATTTACTCAGGCCTTGAAAGCGTCAATAAAGCCTTGGGCGTCGATGGGACTGCCGTCCTTCGTGGTGGTCATTACAAAGAGGATAAGCCCGTCCTTCACCTCATATTTGACAAAATCGGCGGTGGTACACACGTTCCAGCTGGGGTTGGCCTTTGCCTCCAGCTCCTTGGCGTAGTCCTCGGCCTTGGTGCCCGCAGCGGGCTGGATGAGGAACACGATATGGGCCTGCCCCATCATCATGGCCTGATTGATGGCGACCAGGGTGCCGTCGGGAAGGGAGGCTCCGGGGAACCAGGTGCCGAAGAAGTCAGCGGGCTTGCCGCCGGCGTTCTCAGCCAGGGTGGAGAGGGCGATATTCTCCACCATCATCTCGCCGGTCTTGCCGTCACAGATGGCGGCGAGCTTGTCCACAAGCTGTTCTTCGGTGAGGCGGTCCTTGTCCTCCTGATTATTATTGCCGCCGCAGGCGGCCAGGGCCAGGACCATCATCAGGGCCAGCGTCAGTGCGATTACCTTTTTCATTTTCGTTTCTCCTTTTCAATAGTTTCTATAAGTAATTCTCTCAACCGTTGAAAGCGGCGACAACCGCGTCCGCGATCTCGGTAGATGACATGACAAAGAGGACAAGATCGTCCTTTACGGCGTACTGGACGGAGTTGGCACTTGCGCATACCATCCAGCGGGGATTGGCGTTGTCGTTGAGATCCTTGGCGTAAGCCTTGGCGTCCTCGCCTGCGGGGACCTCGATGAGCATCACAACGTGGGCGGGAGGGGCCATCTCCAGGTGGTTCATGGCCACGCGCATACCCTCGGTATACTTAACGGCTCCGTCAAAATAGTTGCTGAACTCGCCGGAGCTTCTGAGGGACTCGGTGAAGGAACCCTCGACGATGCCCTGGCAAAGGGCGTCCAGCTGATCGACCAAATCACCCGCGTCGGTGACGGGGATGTCCTCCGTGGTGTCGCCGCCGCCCTGACCGGGCGTCACGATGCCGCCGGGGCCGATCTGGAAGCCGGGGCCGACAAAGCCCGGTGTGCTGTCCTCGGGCTCGGTGGTGTCGGGAGGCGTGGTGTCCTTGGGCGCGGTGTCTTTAGGGGTGGTATCCTTGGGGGTGGTGTCCTCGGGCGTAGTGTCCTTAGGGGTCGTATCCTTGGGGGTGGTATCCTTGGGGGTGGTGTCTTTAGGAGTGGTATCTTTAGGGGTGGTGTCCTTGGGGGTCGTATCCCCGGCGGTGTCTCCGACCGTATCTCCTGCGGTGTCGTCACTGTCGTTCTTCGGCCCGCAGGCGGCTGTGGACAGAGCCAGGATGAGACATAGGAGCAATACAAATATTTTTTTCATGTCGGTATGTTCCTTTCAGGGCGATTCACGTGGCTTTTTGTGTCCGCGCACCCTTATGACATACCATATCTGCGAAATGTTCCCGTTTGATCAAAAAAATTTTCCAGTTTTCATCCGATCCCGGCAAGCTCCCTGACGATCTCACCGGCCATGATGAGGCCCGCGACGCCGGGCACAAAGGCGCAGCTGCCCGGCGTGTCCCGGCGGCCCGGATTTTCCGCCGCGGCGGCCTCCCTGTTCTCCGGGGAGGGGACAAGGGCCGGCTCCTCCGACCAGACCACCTTCAGCCGGTCGATACCCCGGCGTCTCAGCTCCTTGCGCATGATCCGCGCCAGGGGGTCGCCCTGCGTCTCGAAGATATCCGACACCCGGAAGGCCGTGGGGTCCAGCTTGTTGCCCGCGCCCATGGCGCTGATGATGGGAACGCCCGCCTCGCGCGCCCGCGTCACCAGCGCCAGCTTGCCGGACACCGTGTCGATGGCGTCCGCTATGTAGTCGTATTCGGTAAAATCAAAGCTGTCCGCCGTGTCCGGCCCGTAAAAGACGGGCCACAGGGTCAGGCGGATCTCCGGGTCAATGTCCCGGATACGCGCCGCCGCCGCGTCCACTTTGTTCATCCCCACGGTGGAACGCAGGGCGTAGAGCTGGCGGTTTAAGTTGCTGACGCTGACGGCGTCCCTGTCCACCAGGTCCAGCGCGCCGACCCCCGACCTTGCCAGGGCCTCGGCGACATATCCGCCCACGCCCCCCAGGCCAAAGACCGCCACCCGGCTCCGGCGCAGCTTCAAAAGGCCCTCCCGGCCCAGCAGCATGGCCGTGCGGGAAAGCTCCGCCCTCACGCGTCTACCCCCTGCGTGTCGATGGACTCCAGCGCGGCCTGTCCCCGGGCGGTGAGGGCCATGCTCCCGAGACGGGAGCAGTTTACATAATCCTTGTAGTCGAACCCCTCCATGGGGATATCGTAATCGAGAGTCACAAGTCCGTTGAGCTTGAGCGCCAGCACAGCGTTGGAAAAGGTTTCGCCGGCCTCGGATATATACACCGGCTTTCCGTCCCTCTCGCCCAGGGGCAGGAAGGCGTACTCGCCCAGCGCCGACAAAAGCTCCAGCGCCTTGCCGGTGAGAAATATATCGCCGCATCCTCCGCAGGAGCCCATTCGATCACCTCAAGATCCAGTATTTCAGATTATGATTCATTTTATCACATGTCCCGCCGATTGTCAAATGTTTCCTTGCCGCCCGTCCGGCTTTATTTTAGAATAATTAAAAATACCCCTTGGCAAATACTTAGTATTATGGTATAATATAAATAAATCCCGAAGTTATCCTCTCCACAGGCGGTTGCTGTTGTCCACGTCGCCGGTGATGGCGTCGGGCCAGTCGGAGGGAGCGGTGCGGATGGAGATATTGTCCCGGTAGACGCCGGCGGGGACGGTCAGGGGGTTGTCGCGGAAGATGAAGTTCTGCTGTTCATTGTCCACGGAGACACAGCCGGTGACACGGAGCTTTCCGGGGTTGAAGTTGTCGGAGAAGCCCGCCATCAGGTTTTGAAAGGCCACGCAGCCTTCCAGGACGTGCCCCACCGGCAGGCCCTCGCCGCCCACCTTGAAGCCGTTTCCGCCGCCGCCTCCCAGGATGACGTGTTCAGGGGCGGCGGGATCGGTCCAGATGCCGTTGCGGTAGGCCACGCACCCTTTGAGGGTGACGGGGGAGCTTTTTCCGCTCTCCACCTTGTTGTAGAGGTCGTAGCCGTCGTCCACGTTGTCGTGGGAGACGCAGGCTTCAAACACGTTTCCGGGCCCCACGCCCACCTTGGCGGCAAAGCCGTCGGCGTTCATGTGCTTGGGGTCGAGATTGCCATAGCTTTCGCACCCGCGCACCGTGTTGTGGCTGGGCCAGGCGAAGTTGAAGCCCGCCGGCTGGCCCCGGCCGATCATCAGGCCCGTCTCCTCGCAGTCGTGAAAGACGCAGTTCTCCACCAGGTTGAAGCTTCCGGTGATGAGGTTTCGGGTCCTTGTAAATTCGATATCCCGGATGTGCCAGAAGCAGGAG
This sequence comes from uncultured Oscillospiraceae bacterium, assembly GCA_947626585.1. Lineage (GTDB taxonomy): Bacteria > Bacillota > Clostridia > Oscillospirales > Oscillospiraceae > RUG626. The sequence continues at coordinate 802 of CANQSU010000194.1, read as the reverse complement.
TTCAGCATAAGCCCGCCCAGGATACGCGGTTTCGCCCCCGGCGCGGGGCGGACGGTCTTGGGCATATCCAGGGCTCCGGCGATATAGGGCGTGACGGCCAGAGCGTCATTGTAATCGCCGGCCATCAAAAATACCGTGCCCCCCTGAGCGACCCGCCGAAGAGCGGCCTGAAGGGAGAGAGGCTGGGTCCGCGTGCCCGCGCCGTCCTCCTTACCGTCGGGAGCGGCGTAAAGCGGGCCGGTTGAGCCGGTTTCCCCTGTAAAGCTGACCGTGAAAGCCTCCTCCAGGCGTTCCTCCCCAAAGCGGTAGAGGCAGGCAAAAGCATTCTCCCCCGGCGTCAGGGATACCGCCAGGGCGGCGGGCTTTTCATCGGCGAGGCCCAGCGTTCCGATGTGTACGCCGTTCCTTGTTATGTCGACCTCGCCGTCCTCGCTGCCCTGGAGGGTGAGCGTGTAGTCCGGCGCGGAGCTGACCGTGCCGGAGCGGAGATACAGCGTGGGCTTCACGTTGTCGTTGACCGGTACCCACAGCGCCGGGGCCGGGTCCGGGGCGGTGTATCCCGTCACCTGGAGGTCGATATTTTCAAACCGCACCCGGGCGTTGCGGGAGGCGAAAAGTCCTATGTACATATGCTCCGGGTCCTGCTGCTCCACAAGGTTGGGCGGGCAGTCGGGCACGTACCACCGGTCTGACATGGCGCCGTCGACCGTCCGGGAGGATACGAAGAACCCCCGCTCATCACGGCCCAACACCATCCTGACACCGGCCCCGCCGGTGACGATCCTGGTGTCAAAGGGCAGAT
>CANQSU010000193.1 GCA_947626585.1 uncultured Oscillospiraceae bacterium | reverse complement strand
GCCATGACTACCGCCAAGACCAGGCACAGGGTCTTCTTGAGAGTCTTCATGTAGTGTTTCCTCCTTAATAACACCGCAAAGCATCCGAAGTAAATCATTCAAGCGCCGTCGAAGCACCGTTCACGCAAAATCAAGTACATATTTCAAACATTTCCCCCGTTTCCCGGGTTCGGCGTGTGTCTTATTCGTGTATTGTACAATATTTTCCAAAAACTTGACAATTTTTATGATACCATGATATAATTAAAATTTTTATCATTTAAAAGACATTCAAGTGTGCTTTGGCCTCGCGGGCGGCCATGGGCGGAGAAAAAGAAAGGAGAGCACCACACCTGACGGTATGGTGCTCTCTTATGAAGGGGATTGGCGGGAGTCTGGCTCCCAACCAAATGGCATTATACACTATATCGTTGAATTTTGCAATAGGTTCCGTCAAAAATTTTCGTGTGTGAAAGCGGCTCACCCGACGTAACCGAGGTAGGTTCGGAAGATCAATTTACCTGTCTCCAGGTCATAATACTCCACCCGGTCAAGGTCCAGCTTCTCCACGATGCCGTCGGTGAGGGTAACTATGCGGAACTCACCGATACCGGTGATGGTAAGCTCGGGGATGGGCGTCCCGTCCTGGCGGTAATAGGTCCTCCGGGAGACGGAGCCGTCGTTGTCCCACCTCTCCCACAGGTAAGGCGCATTATAGCCCCGGGCGGCGTCGAAGATGGCGTAGGTGTTTTCAAAGGGCGGCGTGGGGCTGGGGTATTCGGGCATGGAGGAGTACCACTGGGTGCTGGTCATCGTCTCAAGCTTCCCGGAGGACAGGTCGTAGTATTGGACGAGATAATCGTCCCCGCCCTCATCGAACAGCTCGGTCACGGACAGCTTGTCGCCGATCCACTGGCTCGTAAATACCTCCTCGTGGCCAAACATCCCCTCAAACGTCTCCCGGGTGATGCCCATATCCTCCGGCGTCAGACGGCAGGCCACGGAGCCGTCGGGGTACATCAGGGTAACATCTTTGTCAGTGAACAGGCTGACGCCGGTATCGGAGAGCCGATAACCGGTGTAGTCATAGCCGGTGGCCCATTTGCCGCTGAGCCCCGCCGCGGCGTAGCGGGGGCCAGCCTCCTTTCCCCGTGTCAGGACCATGACGCCGCCCATCACCGACACCTCGCTGTAGACCGGATCCACCACCACCCTGCCGTCGCGTGTCATCAGGCCGTAGAGACAGCCTGTGGAGGCGAACCAGTCGTCGGAAAGACGCAGGCCGGCGTAAGGCACAAGGCCGCCGTAGTCGGCGGGCTTCAGCTCCGCGGTGTAATCGGGGTAGTACCGGCCGCCCACCTCCGGCAGGGTCTCCCGGTCAGAGGTGGGATAATCCGCGACGGAGACGTAGCCCTCCGCCGCCGCCAGCTTCTGGCCGCCCTCGGAAAGAAGCCAGTCGCGGATGAGGCGCGTGGGGGAATCCTCCCCGCATGAGGCGGGAATGACCGCGTAGTAGGGGTTTGTAAGCGGGTACTTGCCGGAACGGATGGTGGAGGGCTCAGGCTCCACGCCGTCGATGCTGAGGAGCTTCAGCCCCTGGGCGGCGCGCATCTCCTCGGCGTAGTAGTATACGGAGTAGCCGATGGCGCCGGGGGATTTGTCATAGCCCCGCACGAATTCCATCAGCTCGCCCATGGAGACGGCGATATACTCCTTTTTCGGCTCCAGCATGGGGGTCCCCCGCATGACCAGCTTCTCCATCAGGGACTGGCTTCCGGCCTCGGGGTTGCGCTGGAGGGGAACGATCTCTCTGTCCTCGCCGCCGAGCTGGGACCAGTTGGTGATCTCGCCGGAGTAGATCTTCCGGGCCTCCTCCACGGTGATGGAATCCACGGGATTCGCCTCGTTCACCACGAACACGAAGGCATCCAGGGCGATGGGGGTCTGCTCCCACTCAAAGCCCCGGCGCTCCCGCTCGGCGTAGACCTCCTCGTTCCCCTCTCCGGCGATCAGGATATCGGCCTGTCCGTTCAGGAGGTTGTAGTAGGAATTCGTGGTGCGGGAGAAGGTGATGAGTTCGCCCACCGCGTCCCGGCTCTCGCCCAGGATCTCGGCGCAGACCGCGGCGGCCAGAGGCGCCGTAGCGGTGGAGCCGTCAAAGCGCGGAAGCTGGTCGCGGGTAAAATGGGGCGCGCCGTAAGCGCCCTTGCCCACCTCCGGGTAGTCGGGCGCGGGGGTGGTATCGGGCGCGGCGGTGTCCTCCGTCGCGTCCGTGCCGCCGGACGTGTCGGGTGTCGTCTCTCCCCCGGTTTCCGTGGGCACCTCCGTGTCGTCCGCCGGTGGTTTCGAACAGGAGGCGAGGGACAGGAACAGGGTCAAAATGAGGATGAATGAAAGAATCTTTTTCATCGTGATCACTTCCTTTGAGCTTATTATAACCCGGCCTGTATTAATTTTCGAGGGCATTCAGGTTACAATTGGTTTCTAAAAAGTTAAAAAATCACCCAAAGAATTACGGAATTGTCAATTCTTTGGGCGATCATATTTCTATTTCGCGTAAAGCAGATATACGACAAAGCTTACAAGTCTCGCGGGCAGGAGGCGGGTCAGCATGACGAGGGCCTTATAGCTCAGGCCAATGCTGGACGTGGGCGGGACGGATCTCCGCAGGGCCATTTTGCGGATATAGGCCCCGGCCGCCTTCGGGTCCATGCCGGTGCGCTCGTCATGCTCCATGCGGGAAACCGAGCGGGATATGCGTCCCTCATAGGTCTCGTCCCCCACAGGGGACTTCTCCCGGGCGTCGGTGAAGCCCGTGGCAATATCACCGGGCATAACGGCGGTGGCCGTGACGCCGTAGGGGCGAAGCTCATTGCGAAGGGCGGCCACATAGGCGTTCAGCGCCGCCTTGGACACGGAGTAGTAGGTCTGGAAGGGTATGGCGATGGCGCCGGCCACGGAGGAGACGACGACGATCCGGCCTGACCGCCGCTCCCGCATATGGGGCAGGACGGCCTTCACCGCGTTGACCACGCCGAAAAAGTTCACGTTGAGCTGGCGTTTAGCCGCTGAAAGCTCTGTATACTCCACGGCGCCGGAGATACCGAAGCCTGCGCAGCAGACCAGGATATCGATCCGGCCCTCCCTGTCCAGGACAGTCCTCACCACCCGCTCCATGGCCGCCTCGTCGGTGACGTCGCCGGGGAGGTGGACGCCGTTCGCAAGCTCAACGTCCCGCCGGCTGGTCTCGTAGACCGTGACGCCGGCCTGAGATAAGGCGTTCACCGCCGCGAGGCCGATGCCGGAGGAGCCGCCGGTGACAAGGGCAACTTTCTTCTCCCTCAGCATAAGTTATTGGCCTTCAGGACCTTTTGGATGATATCCGCGGCCTCCTCCACCAGCGCCTCGGTGTGGGTGGCCATGAGGCTGGTACGCAGCAGGCACTCGTGGGGAGCCACCGCGGGCGGGATGGAGGTATTCACATAGACGCCCTCGTCAAAAAGCTGCTTGGTGATGGTCAGCGTGTCGATCATCTCATATGTATAGATGGGGATGATGGGCGTCTGGCTCTGTCGGATCTTGATTCCCCGGTCGGTAAGCTGTTTTCTGAAATACGCGGAAATGTGCTGCAGGTTATCCACAAGCTCCGGATGGCTTTCAAGCTCATCCAGGGCCGCCATGGCCGTGGCGCAGGAGGCGGGGGTGATACTGGCGGAGAAGATGAAGGGGCGGGAGGCGTGGCGCACGTAGTCGCACACGTTGGCGCTGGCCGCCATATAGCCGCCCAGGGACGCCAGGGACTTGGAGAAGGTACCCATGTAAATGTCCACGTCATTCTCAAGTCCGAAATAGCTGGCAGAGCCCCGGCCGCCCCGGCCGATCACACCCAGGGCGTGGGCGTCGTCCACCATGACGCGCGCGCCGTACTTTTTGGCAAGCTTCACGATCTCGGGGAGGTTGGCGATGTCGCCGCCCATGGAGAAGACACCGTCGGTGACGATGAGGCACCCGGACTCCTCGGGAACCTTCTGAAGCTGCTTTTCAAGGTCGGCCATGTCGTTGTGGCGGTAGCGGAGCATGGTGCCGTAGCTGAGTTTGCAGCCGTCGTAGATGCTGGCGTGGTTCTCGCGGTCACAAATGACATAGTCCCTGCGGCCCACCACGGCGGAGATGATGCCGAGATTCGACTGGAAGCCGGTGGAGAAGGTGACCACGCCCTCCTTGCCCAGGAATTTGGCCAGCTTGTCCTCAAGCTGCAGGTGAAGCTCCAGGGTGCCGTTCAAAAACCGGGAGCCGGAGCAGCCGGTGCCGTACTTCTCCATGGCCCTGATGCCGGCCTCGACGACCCGGGGGTTGGTGGTGAGGCCGAGGTAGTTATTTGACCCCAGCATGATGCGGCGCTTGCCCTCCATAATGACCTCCACGTCCTGACGTGACTCGAGGGCGTGGAAGTAGGGGTAAATGCCAAGGCGGCGGGCCTCCTCCGCCTGGACGTTGCCGTGTACGAGCTTTGTGAATATATCGGTCATAGAATTACCTCCGAATGTGATTATTTATATCCCCGAACTCCCTTGCGGGCGCCGGGGAATTAATATGAATTGAAATGAGCGGCTGTCCCCGCGCTCAGGTCCGGCCCTCCGCGCCGTACTCCCTGCTCTCGTACTTCCTCATCCAGACACGGACCCGGTCCGGGTCATACTTTTCAAATCGGCAGTCGTGGCAAAGGTCGTCCGCCACCTCCAAAATGACGTCGTGAAGCTCCAGGTCCCTCTTGAACTTCTCCGGGAGGGCCTCATACCCCAGAGACGCGCCCAGGATGTTCCCGGCGATTGCCCCGGTGGAGTCGCTGTCGCCGGAGTGGTTGACGGCGGCGATCAGGCACTTTTCAAAGTCGTCGCGATACCGAAC
>CANQSU010000192.1 GCA_947626585.1 uncultured Oscillospiraceae bacterium | reverse complement strand
TCAATCAGCTCCGTGAGAAGATCGGCGTCATGTACGGCAACCCCGAGACCACACCCGGCGGCCGGGCGCTGAAATATTTCGCCTCCGTTCGCATCGATATGCGCCGCGTCGAGACGCTTAAAAACGGCTCCGAGGTGGTGGGCAACCGGACACGCGCCAAGATCGTCAAGAACAAGGTGGCGCCCCCCTTCCGGGAGGCGGAGTTTGACATCATGTACGGCGAGGGCATTTCCCGCTACGGCGAGCTGGTGGACCTGGGCGTGAAGCTGGAGCTTATCGAGAAGGGCGGCGCCTGGTTCACCTACGGCGACGCTCGCATCCAGGGCAAGGACGGCATGCGTCAATATCTCGTCGACAACCCCGACGAGGCCGACAAGCTGGAGGAGCAGATCAGGGCCAACGCCTACAAGCTCCTGTCCCCCCAGGCCCAGGTGGCGGCCCGCGCGGCAGGCAGGGCCGTGGACGTCAGCGCCGAGGATTTTGAGGGCTGATGCGCACCGTCACAAAGCTCACGGAATCAAAAAACGTGAAGGACCGCTGGTATGCGGATTTTGACACCGGCGAGTCCCTGCGGATATCTCTGGCGCTGATTGCCGACTACTCCGTTTACACCGGGCGGGAGCTTTCGGATGAGGAGTTTGAGGCCCTCAGGGCAGCGGCGTCGAAGATGAACGCCCGTGCCCGCGCCCTGCGGCTTCTGGGCGCGCGGGCCATGTCCCGCCGGGAGCTTACGGACAAGCTCACGGAGAAGGGCGTAAGCCCGGAGGACGCGGAGGACGCCGCCGACTACCTTGAGAGCGTGGGTTATCTCAATGACGCCCAGTACGCCGCCTCCCTTGCGCGACACTACGCCCGGAAGGGCTACGGACCGGCGAGGGTGCGGCAGGAGCTTTTTCGCCGCGGCGTGCCCAGGGAGCTTTGGGAAACGGCCCTTGAGGACATGCCGGAGGACACGGATGCCATAGACGCCCTTATCGACCGGCGCCTCCGGGGGGCCGAGCCGGACAAAAAGGAGCTGAAGCGCCTGACCGACATGCTTCTCCGCCGGGGCTTTTCCTGGGGCGAGATCAAAAGCGCCCTTTCACGTTACAATACTTACGATTTTTCGGAGGGTGAGGATGAGTAAGGTTTGCCTCATTTCCCTTGGCTGTGCCAAGAACCTCATTGATTCGGAGCAGATGCTGTCCCTTCTGGACGACGCCGGATATGAGCTGACGGACGACCCCGAGGAGGCCGACGCGGCCATTGTCAACACCTGCGCCTTCATCGAGAGCGCCAAATCGGAGGCCATCGAGAACATTCTGGCCATGGGCGGCCTTAAAAAGACCGGGAAGCTTCAAAAGCTCATCGTCGCCGGGTGCCTTGCCCAGCGCTACAAGGACGAGCTTCTGCGCGAGATGCCGGAGATAGACGCCCTCCTGGGCACCGGGAGCGTTTCGGAGATCGTAAACGTCCTCAAGGAAGCAAGGCCGGAGAAAAAGCCCCAATATTACGGCGACATCAACGCGCCCCTTGACGAGGCCGGTCGGGTCGTCTCCACCGGGCCGGGCTGGGCGTACATCAAGATCGCCGAGGGCTGCTCCAACAACTGCGCCTACTGCGTCATTCCCTCCATCCGGGGAAAGTACCGCTCAAGACCCATGGAAAATATTCTCTCCGAGGCCGTGGCCCTGGCGGGGACCGGCGTCAGGGAGCTGATCGTGGTGGCCCAGGACCCCACCATGTACGGTGTGGACCTCTATCGCAAGCGGCGGCTTGCCGAGCTGACACGGGAGCTTGCCAAAATCGACGGCATCGAGTGGATCCGCCTCCACTACCTTTACCCGGACGCCGTGGACGACGAGCTGATCGACACGATCGCCAATGAACCGAAGGTCCTGAAATATCTGGACATCCCCATCCAGCACGTCAACAACGGCATTTTGAAGCTCATGCGCCGCCGTGGCACCGGGGACGGGATACGCGCCCTCCTGCCCAAGCTCCGTGAGCGCATCCCCGGTGTCGTGCTGCGCACCAGCCTTATAACGGGCCTGCCCGGCGAGGGGGAGGCCGAGTTTGAGGAGCTTTGCTCGTTCTTGAGAGAGGCCAGGATCGAGCGGGCCGGGGTTTTCCCCTTCTCGCCTGAGGAGGGCACGCCCGCCTTTGATATGCCCCACGTGGACACCGACGAGGCCGTGCGCCGCGCCGAGCTGATACAAGAGATCCAGGCCGGGATCATGGAGGACTTCAACGCGTCCCGCGTCGGCGCCACGGTCCGCGTCCTCTGCGAGGGCTTTGACGAGGAGGTGGGCCTCTACATGGGCCGGAGCTTCGCCGAAAGCCCCGATGTGGACGGATACATCTACTTCGGAAGCCCGGACGAGTGCGTGCCCGGGGAGTTTTACGACGTGATCATCCGCGGGGACCTGGACGGAGACTTGGCCGGCGAGGTTGTCGCGGAACACGCTTGACCCGAGCTTCGATCCGCGCGGGGATCCCGTTTGAAAGGAGAAAAAGATGAATTTACCCAACAAGCTGACAGTTTTGAGAATGATCCTCGTTCCCGTGTTCATGGCGGTACTGCTTCTGTGGAATCGCTGGGTCGCGCTGGCCGTCTTTATCGTGGCGAGCCTCACGGACTTTGTGGACGGAAAAATAGCCAGGTCACGGGGGCTGGTCACCAACTTCGGAAAGTTCATGGACCCTCTGGCGGACAAGCTGCTGGTCATATCCGCCATGGTGATCTTTGTGGAACAGGGCAGTATGCCCTCCTGGGTCTGCATGGTGGTCATTGCCCGGGAGCTTGCCGTCTCCGGCCTTCGCATGGTGGCGGCCTCCGAAGGCATCGTCATGGCCGCCGGATGGAGCGGGAAGATCAAGACCGCCTGCACCATGATCGGCCTTTGTGTCATGATGGTCCCCGATCTGGCCAATATCGCGATCGTCGGCTCCTTCACCGTCAACGTCCTCATGTGGGTCGTTATTTTGATCACCACCGTCGTCTCCGGCGTGGAATATTTCGTCAAAAACGGCTTCGTCCTGCTGAAAGAGAAGATTTGAGAGTTTCACGTTAAATGGCGCGCCCCGCCAAAAAGGCGGGACCGTTTATTGGAGGCGTTCTATCCCCGGCGGCCCATCGCGGGAGTCCGTGTTTTTAAAAAACCTCTTGACGATTCGCACCTCATCTGCTAAACTGTGCATACAATATAACACCGCGATGAACGGGAAGAGTAACGGAGGGGAAGCCCCAGAGAGGGCGCGCGTAAGCTGGAAGCGCGCCTGACGGAGCCTCTGTGAAGTGCGCCCGGGAGCGGGAGGGCAGGAAATGGCCCTCCGTGACGCCGCGTTAAGGCGAGAGCCGGTGAGAAGCCGGTCGAGTCAAAACGGGAGTGGAACCGCGCGATCAGCGCCTCCTATGGCAGGGCCATAGCGGGGCGTTTTGTTTTACCCCCAGGGAAGGATAAGCTATGTTTGAGAAAACCCGTGAAACCGTCAGCGCCTACAAGGCCCGGGACCCGGCGGCCCGGTCGGCCTTTGAAATACTGATGCTCTACCCCGGCCCGCGCGCCGAGCGGGCCTACCGCAGGGCCCACTGGTGGTGGACCCGAGGCCATACGCTCATCGCCCGCGCCATATCCGAGCGGGCAAAGCGCCGCACCGGCATCGAGATCCACCCCGGCGCCTCCATCGGCCGCCGCCTGGTCATCGACCACGGCACCGGCATCGTCATCGGCGAGACGGCCGTCATCGGCGACGACGTGCTGCTGTACCAGGGCGTGACCCTGGGCGGCACCGGCAAGGACCACGGCAAGCGCCACCCCACCATCGGAAACAACGTACTGATTGGCGCGGGGGCCAAGATCCTGGGCCCCTTTACCGTGGGCGACAACGCCCGTGTGGCCGCGGGAGCCGTGGTACTCAACCCCGTGCCCCCCGACTCCACCGCCGTGGGCGTCCCCGCCAGAGTGGTGAGAGTCGCCGGGGAAAAGGTGGACTTCGCCAACGAGGTGGACCAGGTCAGCGTCACCGACCCCGTCAAGGCCGAGCTTTGCGCCCTGCGCGCCAGAGTCAATGAATTGTCACAAAAGCTTGAGGAAAGAGGAAAATAGTATGTACCTGTACAATTCCGCCACCCACAAAAAAGAGGAATTCAAGACCCACACTCCCGGCCACGTGGAGATGTATACCTGCGGCCCCACGGTCTACCACTTCGCCCACATCGGGAATCTGCGCAGCTACATCATGGAGGACGCTCTGGAAAAATATCTCCGCTATGAGGGGTATGACGTGAACCGTGTCATGAACATCACCGACGTGGGCCACCTCTCGGGCGACAACGACGAGGGCGAGGACAAGATGCTCAAAGGCGCCCGCCGTGAGCATAAAACGGTGATGGAGATCGCCAGATTCTACACCGACGCCTTTTTTGCCGACTGCGCCAAGCTCAACATCAGGACCCCCGACACCGTCCAGCCCGCCACCGGACTCATCCCGGAGTTCATCGCCATGGTGCGGGGCCTGCTCGACAAGGGTTACGCCTACATCGCCGGCGGCAACGTCTATTTCGACACCTCGAAGCTTGCGCGCTACCACATCTTCTTCGACCACGACGAGGCGGACCTGCAGGTGGGCGTGCGCGAGGGCGTGGAGGAGGACCGGAACAAGCGCAACAGGAACGATTTTGTCCTGTGGTTCACCAAGTCCAAATTCGAGGATCAGGCCCTGAAATGGGATTCTCCCTGGGGCGTGGGCTATCCCGGCTGGCACATCGAATGTTCCGCCATCTCCATAAAGTACAACGGCGAGTATCTTGACCTGCACTGCGGCGGCATCGACAACGCCTTTCCCCACCACACCAACGAGATCGCCCAGTCCGAGTCCTACCTGGGCCACCCCTGGTGCCCCCAGTGGTTCCATGTCCA
>CANQSU010000191.1 GCA_947626585.1 uncultured Oscillospiraceae bacterium | reverse complement strand
CATCTTTGCTCCTGGGCCGGGCTTACGCCGCAGAACAACGAGAGTGCCGGAAAGAAGAAAACCACCAGAATCGGTAGGGCCGGGGCCTACATCAAGCCTTTACTGGTTCAATGTGCCCTTTGCGCCGTTCGCGCCAAGCAGTTCCCGGAGGTCCGCAACCGTTACCTCTCTTTGAAAAAACGCCGGGGCCACAAGAAAGCAATCATCGCCATTGCCAGAATGCTTCTGACGGCCATCTACAACATGCTCAAGAAAAACGAGCCTTACAACCCGGAACTCTACCGCACTGTGGATCGTCCGCCCAAGCAGCGTGAGGTCTCTGTGGAAGAGGCCGTCTTTATCCTCCAGCGTCAAGGCTATCTTGTGACTGCCCCTGTTTCCTCTTAGGTCTTACCCTCAATCTCGGATTTCGGCCCGCTTCGGGGGGCCTGGTTCTGTGCGTCCTTTTTTGAAGTGATACTCAAATTGCAATGTTTCAACCTTTCACCTCTTTCCGAAGGGCTTTATATTTGTTGCTTATTCGTATTAATGTACATTTCCCCCGCAGATTTTGAAGGGGATGTACCTCACATACTGAACCCCTGCATTTGCATATCCTCATGGTCATCCGGCTTGTGGCCCATGGCGAGGCGTTTCTCCGTGAGCTAGCGGCGTCGCTTGCGGTCAATGGTGAAACCTGGGCCTTGCGACGCTTGCTCTGTGTTGTCTCGGATGACGCGGCTCAGGTGGTAGAGCAGACGGGTGACGCAGGCGGCGATGGTGGGCGCAGTCTGCTGTTCAAGGGCGTGTTGGGCGTAGGGGTTGCCGTAGGAAGCAGAGGTGTGAAGCCAGTAGTTGGCCCGTTCTGGGTCGCGGTCGTAGAGGAGCTTTGCCAGCATGTACATGGCGTTGGCGTTTTCGTCTTTGGCAGCTTGGGTGAAGTATGTCTCTGCCTGTTTTATGTCGCCGCTTTTCAGGTACGCCTTGCTCAGCTCGTAGGTCGCATAGGTGCTGCCATTTCTCGCGGCGGTTCGGAGCCAGCGGATGCCGGTGTCTCGGTCGTGTACCTCCGGGTCGTTGGAGAGGAGCAGCTTGCCGAGGGCGTATTGCGCCGGGACGTAACCCTGCTGTGCCGACCGGGTGAACCACTCCTTGGCCTGCAACGCGTCAGCTAAAAGCAGTCCACCGTCACGGTATAGGACGCCCAGCACGTACTGCGATGCCGGTTCTCCATCCTCCGCGTACTTTCGCTCCCGTTCCACCGCCGCGTCGCGCTCGTCGAGGGGCGCTGTCTCATCCAGGAACAACATCTCGATGTAGCTTCGCTCCCGTCGGTCGCACTCGTCCACCGGACCGGGAGGGACTTCCTCAACAGTTATCTCACCCAATCGCAGGCGCTCGGCCTCTTGGATGACTGCGTTCTTCACGGAGCAGAACTCTTTTTGTTCGGAGAGGCGGAAGCGCTTTCGCCGTTTGTCCTTGTAGTAGCCGTCCACCTCCGCTTGCAGGTCGAGCCACTTCATGTAGCACTCATGCACCGCGGGGACTGACCCCAGCTCGTCTACGATCCTGTCTACCGTGTCTTTGAGATTCTTCTTGAGGTAGCCGTAGGACTTCTTGCCCTTGACCGCGCCCAGCTCCATGGACAGCTCCAGCATCATCGGCGCTATCTGCGGACAGGCACACAGTCCGTCGCGGATTTCGCTGACCAGCTCTTGCAGGGACTGCCGTACCTCGTTGACCAGCTCGTCACGCACACCGGACTTCTGTTCGTATGTGTGAAGCAGCTCCTGCTTGAAGATGTCGTTGACCAAACCTGACTTGATTTTCCTGATGCCGTCGCGGCTCAGGTATCCCCCACCGCTCGCCGACCACGCCATCATGTGGACGTGGGGGTGGCTGCCCTCATTGTGGAACGCGGCGTACCAGCGGAAGTCGTTTGGCGCGATGCGCATGGCCTCGGCGATGTCGTTGCGGTGGGCGCGGAGGAGGTTGCGCCAGGTTGAGGCGTTGTCGTAGCCCAGCCTTTCCGCGTCCTCGCGCTTCAGAGAGATGATGTGAGTCCACACGTTGCCGGTGACACTTTCCATCTCCGCGATGGCGGTGTCGAGATTCACGCCGTCCTCGTCGCCGAACAGTCCGTGTGTGCCCAGCTTCTCGACACGCGGACGTGTAGCGATGTACTTCATGTAGACGTCGGAGCGTTGAGCCGCATCCCAGTTTGCTTCGAGCGTTGACGAGATGTAGGCGGAGGCTTTCGCCCGCGTGGGTAACTTGTTGTACTTGGTGTACTCGTCCAGCTTCATCGACGCTGGGAAGTCCTTTGCGAGTTGACCGATGCTTCTTCGTCGGAGATCGACCATCAGATAGCCGCTCCACGTTCTCGCGGGTCGCAATGTACCTCATGTACTTCCCAGCGCCGCCCGCTTTGATGTACGGCGACTTCAGAATCAGCCCTGCCATTCTGCTTCGTCACTCTCTTTCACCGCACTCGCCAGCGACACGCGACCGCCGGTCTGCTTCACATTCTTCACGCTGTCGGAGCGGAGCTTGCGGAGGGCGGCGTCGTTGAAGTCGTATGCGCGCGCAATGATCTGCACCAGCATGTCCAGCTCGACTGAGTTGTTGAACTGCAGGGCGGACAGTCGGTCCTCCAGCAACCCGAGCCTGCCGTCAATGGCGCTGGTCACCGACACCGGCAGCGTGGTCATGTCCCGCGCCAACAGGTGGTCGATGTAGAACTGGACCGCGTACTCCAGAAATTCATTCCGCGTCCGGCTGCCATCGGTGGTCATGATGAGGTCGATATGACGCTTCATCTGCGGGGTCACCCGAAACGCGATTTGATCTTTCTCCTTGCTCATAAATCCTCCTTGATATTGGTTTTTTCTTTGATTCTGTAAGCATTTCAGCTTTGAGATGTCACGGGCCCGTTTTTCCGTTCAAAATGATGTCATTCCCGACCCGCCCAAACTGCCCGCACTGCGGGCAGATGTGAGACACGCAGGGGCGGAAGTGATGTCGGTTGTTTATCCTGCTTCTCGTTTTCCCTCCCCTCCGAGGTCGGAAAAGCCCAGAAAAACGGCCCACGATGGGCGGGGCTTATTTGACGTGTAGACGCCCCATGTAGAGTTCAAGAACTGCACACGTCGTGACACACGGCCTCACGGTGGAGGTTGTGAGGCTGCCGCGTTTTCGACCTGTCTGTACCTCTTTGCAGGGGCTGACACGGCGGAGCTTTGTATTGGCGGGAGGTCGAGGATGTAGTAGGTGTTGTTCGTCTGCCGACTGCGACCGCCCCAGTCCTCGTATGTCGTCACCTTCCGAATGAACCTCTTCCTGACAAGCGAGGTCACTGCTTTCCTCGCCGTGTTCTCCGAGCAGTTGCAGTTGACCACGATCTTGTGGTTGTTGGGCCAGCACATATCTTCTTGACCGGCACAGATGATGAGGTAACTGTAGACCATAATTTCTTGTGAATAACAACTACGCATGTTTTACGATTATCGTATCCACTGGGCTTTTAGCTTCTGCCCTCCAGAGACTTCGCGGAGGTGCTGGTGCCGGAGTCGGTGTACGACATCATCGACTACCACGTCCGGGAGTGTGTCAAGCGGGAGGTCCGGATGCGGGTCTGCAAGAACTGCGGCCGGTATTTCGCGGTGACGGGACACGGGGGCGTGGAGTACTGCGACCGAGTCTGCGACAAGAAGGGACGCACCTGCAGGGAGGTGGGAGCGATCACGGCGTGGACAAAGAGGCGCAGGGAGGACGACATCTTCAAGGCCTACCGCTGGGAGTACAAGAAACGCTTCGCGTGGATCAAGTCCGGGAGGATCGAGCCAGCGGCATTCTACGCCTGGGGCGAGGAGGCCCGGAGGAAGAAGGGCACCTGCGAGGCGGGGGAGGTCCTGGAGGGGGCGTTTGGGGAGTGGTTTGGGAAGGGCGAATCAACGGCTATAGGTCATGGATAATGACAATCTAATAAGCAAATCCCCTCATAATGGCGTTGCGCCATTATGAGGGGTTTAACACTAACATGCGTTTTTATGTTTTAGCGTAAGATGGTGGTATAATGGACCTTGCTCATTCTGTTACTATTGCAATCTTAAAATAACGGCAAGAAATGAACTTAATTGCGAACCATCCTAATTTTCTTCAAAAATGCAGTGTCTTTCACATCTGCACTTGATTTCCAGGAATTTTCCAACGTGATGGCCCTCATCCCGATACCATTCACGAACTTTCGTTGCCTCATCATACAGGCGCCTGACCAACGGGGCACAGAGCTTCGCTAAAACTTCAAATTCCTTGTCATACCTCTTGTAAAGGTCAATACTGACATATCCATGGACAAGCTCAATTCTTTTCTTACGCCACCGTTTGATTTCTTTTATCAGTTTCTTTTCAAACTCCGAAAATGGACCGTACTGGACCTTGTTCAGCTTACTGATGCAACCCAATTTTATGCTAATAGAGGTCGGAGAATCTTTGTGGGAATGCCTCTGCTTGTGACATTTGGAAATATACTTTTCAACGATTCTCCGTATCCGTTGCTCAAATATCGCATAGCAAAGCCATGGAGCCTCCACATATGCTCCTTCAGCAATCGCTTTGTCAAGCCGGTCGAGATATTCATCATGTCTTTTAGCAATACTCAGCCGGATTTCATATGGGTCTTCTTTCGCGTACTCACTCTTTTCCTAAATTTTTAGCATTCATCTTTGACTCTTGTCCCAGTTCTCTTTCCGCTAGCTCCAACGCTGCGGCTATGGCATCGTCCATGTCGTAATATTTGCAGCTGCCCAGCCGCCCGCCAAAAATGACATTGGGTTGTTCCCCGGCCAACGCCGCGTATCTCATGTATAGCTCGGTGTTGCGCTCGTCGTTCACCGGGTAATAGGCCTCTTTCCCAGGGATCCATTCGGTCGGGTATTCGCGGGTGATCACCGTCTTTGAGCTGCTCTC
>CANQSU010000190.1 GCA_947626585.1 uncultured Oscillospiraceae bacterium | reverse complement strand
ACCTGTCAGCCCGGCACCGAGCTGGGATTCCAGGTCTCGGATTTTCTTGTTGGCGGCCCGGAGCATGGCCGTGGCGTTTTCGAGCTCCGCGGACACGGTCTCCCCGTTGTCCAGGTTCTTGGACAGGTTCTCGTAGGTATAGCGGAGCAGCTGGAGGTGGGTCTTCACGTCGGAACGGGAGAGCTTGTCGGACATGACCAGCGTGCGCAGGAACCCGAGCTGGTCCAGCGCCCGACCGAGTTCGCCATTGACGGATGTCTTGGTCAGCGGGTCCAGGATGACCGGTCCGTCCAGTTTGGCGTTATGGATGGGGTTGTTTTTGTCTTCGAACATCATGTCTTACACTCCTTATGTCACAATGTTGTCCAGGTCCTCATATTTGAGCTCCAGTACGCCGGTTGGCCCGTTGGTGAAGAAAAACCCGTCACGGGTCAGGGCGAGGATGATCCCGGCGGACATCGGCGTGCCGGCGTACTGGACGGGGCGGACAGCCTGGCCCTGGCGCAGGCACAGGGACCGGCCGTCGTCCAGCAGCATGCTGGCCTGGGCCGCGTTTGCCGACGTGATCTCCGTTCCGTCCAGGCGGATGCCCGTCCGGCCCCACGCCTCCCACATGTTGACCGGGTCGGCGTCCGGGTCGCCGTTCGCGGCCAGGAAGGCCTGCACGCCCTCCCCGGGGGACATACTGCATTTGAACACGCGGCAGATCGACGGCCTGACTGCGTAGACGGCGCAGCTGGTCGTGCCGTCTCTGTGTTTCTCCAGGTACGGGCACTGCAGGTACACCAGGTTTCTGTCGTCCGGCAGGGACGGCGTGAAGCCGTGTGAGACGGCGTAGTCTTTGCAGGTTTTTATTTCGGCGTCCGTGGCGGGGATCACGGAGCTGCAGCAGCCGCCGCAGCGGGAGCAGGCGCCGTTCTTGGTGAAATCCGTGGTTTGTTTCATATCCTGGCTGTTCATTTTTGTGTTGTGGATGGGGTTGTCCTTGTTGTCGAACAGCATGTCTTGCACTCCTTTTTTTATGTTTGACATTGTTTAATTTATGCGCTAATATAGGTGTAGAGAATTTTGAAGCGCACTATTTATGTGTCGCACGGGTTGAAATGTTCAGGTCTGTCAGCATGCTGTCGAAGTCCACGGTCTGGAGGATTCGTATGAGTCTTTCATACCGCGGGCTGCGAATGGCGGTCATGACAAAGGCATGGGCGTCACTTTCGTAGTTATAGCCGTAGGCGCGCAGGTGTTTCTCGCAGTCGGCATGGGTCAGGAACAGGGTGTCCGGGACGATGCGTTCCCGGCGCAGGGCATAGACGATCCTGAAGCCGGACCAGATCCCGTCATCGTCCTGGTCGTCAATATGATCCAGGAGGCCCGTGAAATCGTCCCAGCTCCCGATGGAATAGCGGCCGTTCCCGTCGTCATCGTCGTAGTACAGCGTGAGGCAGCCGTCATGGAGTTCAGCGGAAAAGTCCCCGTCGTAATTCTCGTTGACGTAGTCCGCAACGTCCTTCAGCGACCGCATGACGGTCTCTTCCCGCAGGAGCAGTTTGTTGTCGTAATTCTCGGGGCTCCCGAGGGTCTCCTCGGTTTCTTTGATCACCCAGAAACGCGGGTCGGCGTTGCCCATGTCGTCCTGGGTGTTGAGTTCCGTTTGGAGTTCGGTCAGGAACTTTAATTCTTCCGGCGTGACGGCGTGTTTCTTGGTTGTGTCAGGGTGTGGTCTTGTTTTCTGGAAAATGGCCATGGCAGTTCCTCCTATGGTTTTGCGCATGAAAAAAGGCCGCCGGTTGTTTGCCGGCGGCCGTTGTTTTTGCTGTTGATTATGTCGCGTATGCCGGTTCCAGCACGGGTACGGCCGGCAGTCGTACGTTTCGGATGACCAGGCCCGTCAGGCAGTCCATGATGGTGTAGATCGCGTTGACGTGGTCGGCCTGCAGGACGACGATCTCGGCGCCCGTCTTGATCTCGCCGCGGGGCGACTCGTAATCGAGCGGCGACTGGAAGTGCGTTCCGATGTCGTAAGGATGTTTTGGTACGCGGGGTTTTCTTTCTTTCTTTGCTTTCATCTCAACGTCTGTCCTTTGTTATGAAATTGGGTTTGGGGAATGTTGGTTCCCCTATCTTTATCATAGCATCTGGACCGTATGTATGTCAATGAAAGAATCAATTTCAGGAAATTTTTTGTGCAATATGCTTAAAAATGCCGCGTTTTCTTTGCCGTCGCAAAATTGTTCCGGAATGGACGCAGCACCGTTGCAAAAACGTCCAGGACGTGCTATAATGAGGTCCGGAGGTGTTTCGCATGGCTTTTGTACTTGACCCGGGCGGACCGGCGCCGAAGCGGCGTTTCGCGCGGTGGAAGATATTTGTCGCCGGCATACTCATTGTCGGCGCGTGCGTCGGCGGCTGGCGGTACTATGAGTACCGGCATGAGTACACGATTGCCGACAAGGAATACGAGGCGCTCCAGGCGTTCAAGCCTGTCCCGAAACATGAAACGGGTGATGGACATGATGTCGTCCTGACGCCCGGGGGCGATGTTGGTACGGTGGTGCAGGACGGCGATGTTCCGGTGGCCGGGCCGCCTGATGCCGCCAGTA
This sequence comes from uncultured Oscillospiraceae bacterium, assembly GCA_947626585.1. Taxonomy (GTDB): domain Bacteria; phylum Bacillota; class Clostridia; order Oscillospirales; family Oscillospiraceae; genus RUG626. Next base: position 2,409 of record CANQSU010000190.1, on the reverse strand, counting down.
CTGACACGGATGTCCCGGACGCCGGCGGCGGTCCCGAGGACACCGGCGGGGCGCAGGTCGAGGACCCGTCCGTGACGGTCCCTGACACGCAGACTGGGACGGAACAGCCGGCGCTGGTGCCGCTGAACGGCAGTTATGTCTGCTGGATCGAGATCCCCGGGACGGAGGTCGATTACCCGGTGGCCCATGGGGATGATGACGAATATTACCTGACCCACACGTTCAACGGGACGTATAATAAGTGCGGGTCGATTTTCCTGGCGGCCGGGAATTCCGGGATGTCGGACCAGCATGTGGTCGTCTATGGCCACAATATGCTGAACGGGTCCATGTTCGGCGGTTTGAAGCTGTACCGGGAGCAGGAATACTGGGAGGAGCATCCGTATGTTTACATTACATACGCGGACGGGTCCGTGGAGACGTATCGGATCTTCTCGTGTTACCTGACGGATCCAAACGACGCGGTTTATGGTACGTCGTTCACGGCTGACGAGTACAAGGCGCTCGTCTCCGACATGATCGGCAGGGCCTTATATAACACCAATATTGCCGTCCCGGACGGCGCCCAGACGCTGACGCTTTCGACGTGTGCCAATGACAACACGAAGCGGTTCGCCGTGAACGCCATCCGGGTCGGGGATTGATCAGCAGAAATAGGTCCCGGTCAGGGTGCAGATATAGTCCGCGAGGTCGATGTTGAAATCGCGGACAGTCTTCATCAGCCCGGCCTGGTCGAGGATGTCTTCAAACTCGGCCTTGAGGTCGCCAAACCCGGCGTATGCCGCGGAGAAGAGGCTTGGTTCTTTCTTGCAGGGGATATAGCAGATATAGTCGTCGTCATAGTGGGTGACGTTCTGCCTCCCGTTCAGCGTGACGGCGTCGCCCTGGAACTCGGAGCAGAAGCAGAGCCCTTCGATGTCGCGTTCCTCCATGGCGTCGTGGGCCAGGGCGATGTCGCCGTAGGCGTTGATGAAGTCTTCGTTGGACATCACGGTCGGGTCCGGGTTGCCAAGGATCATCCAGTCGATGGCGTTGATGGCGGCGGCCAGCCTGCCCTGGACCATGAGGACCGCTTTTTCATCCATAGGATAGGTATTCATGCCCATCGGTCTCACCTCCTTTATCTTATCGAATATGGGATGGGCTTATTCGTCCCAGTCGTCCTCGGACGGGCCTGTGATCCCGTCAATGTAGGCGTTCTGGGCTTTGGACGCGTAAATGCCGTTGTCCTGCAGTACCTGCAGGGCTCGGCCGGCGTCCGTGATGCAGAAGTCGTGCAGGATCTGCGCGGCTTCTTTTAATTTTGGCCCGGGGACCAGGATGGTCTCCAGCCGGTCCTGGTTCTGTTCCTCCAGGATGATCACGGCATAGTTTTGCATTGCTTAAACCTCGATGTCGGTGTACGGGATGGGGATGGCGGTACAGCCGCGGATGGACAGCAGGCGGTACAGCCGTTCATGGTTTTCGTCGCAGTCCTCGGCGTATTCCCGGCTTACGGCGTTCATGGTGTTTTTGAATTGGTCGGGGCTTACGTCGGAACAGACCATGTCCATGATGCCTTGGCTGTCGCGGAGCAGGTAGTAATACCGGCTGCACGGCATGGGCTTCGGCTGGGGGAACCCAAGTTTCGAAGCCGCAATGTTGACCCAGCAGGGGACGTCGCCGTCACCTGCGTATCGGACGCTGTTCGCCGGCGCCGTGCGGACCATGTCCGTGCTTTCCCATACAAGCCGTTCCCCGACGTCGTTGGCGGCCGGGACATTGTTCGTTTCCAGGGACGTGAGCTCCACGGCATAGAAGAACAGCGTGCAGCCCTGTTCGGACGGTTCGTCCGCGCAGTCGTCCGGAAGGGACGTGAAACCGAGGTATAATAACCTGTCCGGCGCGATGGACAGCCCGGTCTCTTCACGGATCTCGCGGAGCGCCCCGTCACGCGCCGATTCGGCGGGTTCGATCTTCCCGCCGACGCCGTTGAGGCGGCCTTTGAAAACGGTGTGCAGCTTTTCTACCATGAGGACCCGGTCGCCGCCGGGAGAAAACAGGAAGCATACTGTGTATTGTTTTTTCATTGTTTCACCTCTTTTCCGAACTTTGCAGTCCGGCGGCGTTCGTAGGCGGCCTGTGCCTTGAAGTCCCGGACGAAGTACGGGTTCCCTTCGGCGTCGTAGAGCAGCGTCAGGTAGATTCTTTTACAATCGTAGGAACCGGGTACCGGGAGCAGGGCGTAGACGCTCTCGTCCTGGAGCGTCTTTACTTTCGTGCCCCGGAGCCGTTTCATCAAATACGCCCACCTCATGACGGTACCTCCGTGCCGGTTTGCGCCTCATACGGCCAGGGGCCGTTCACGACAAAGTCGTCCAGCAGCGGCTTGGTCTTCTTGTAGACGGCGGGGCCGTTTTCCTTGCCGAG
>CANQSU010000189.1 GCA_947626585.1 uncultured Oscillospiraceae bacterium | reverse complement strand
CGCACCCAGTACAGGATATGGGGCCAGTTCCGGTTGTTGAACCGGACCCCCGGCACGTTCATGCGCATGGGTCCGTCGTAATAAAATCCCAGCCGGTCCACGTCGTGATACCAGGGCAGTCGCGTTTTCGCCAGCAGGCAGAAGTACAGCCCGAACCCGGCGCTCAGCGCCGTCAGCAGCGCCGCGGGATAGTACACCGCCCAGTGTTCGCTGTCCTCTATCATCCCCCGCGCCAGCAGCACACCCTCCGCCAGGGCCAGCGCCAGGCACAGCCCATACCGCGTGCCCCACTTTTTCCGGTCCGGTCCGCCCCGGGCCGTCTTTTCTTCGGACAGTGCCAGGGCTCTGCGCACGAGCTGCTCCGTCTCGTCGCTGCTCACCGGATCCCCCGGCGCCAGCCGCCCGCCCTCCAGCAGTTCCGTCACCGACACACCCAGCGCCTCCGCCAAGGGGATGAGCATGGAGATATCCGGCAGTCCAGCGCCCCGCTCCCACTTGGAAACAGCCTTATCGGAGACGAATATCCTCTCTGCCAGCTGCTTTTGTGTCAGGCCCTTTTCCTTCCGCAGCGCGGCCACGAACGCGCCAAACCGCTCCCGGCGGATGTCCTGCATACCCCGTCACCTCGCGTCCATTATACCTGTCCGCGCCCGGTTTGTCGACCGACGGAGCGTAGAGTTCACCCCAGCAGTGGCTTTTTCCTGATCTGCGCCCACCGCCGGGGGTACTGCGCCGGCGTGGGCTTCACCTTTTCCACGACCACCAGCGCGTGGGCCACATCGGTCCCCGGCACGGTATAGCGCTTTATCTCCCGCACCCGGCCGCCCAGGGTCCGGACGGCAAAGCCGCCCCTTGCGGCCTCCCCGTCGCAGTCGGGCTTCTTCATGGCCAGAAACAGGCCGCCCACCTTTACCAGCGGCAGGCACAGCTCCGCCAGCAGCGGCAGCTCCGCCACCGCCCGGCTCACGGCGATATCAAAGCTCTCCCGCAGCTCGGTCAGCTCCTCCGCCCGGCCCCACAGGCATGTCACGTCCCCAAGCCCCAGCGCGGCGCAGCTATCCCGCACAAAATCCATCTTCTTGCCCACGCTGTCGATGACAGTGAGCCGGATATCGGGCCGCAGCACGCGCAGCGGCACGCCGGGAAACCCCGCCCCGGAGCCCACGTCGACCACGCTCTTGCCGGCAAAGTCCGCCAGCGTGAGCAGCGCGGCGCTGTCGAGAAAGTGCAGCCGCGCCGCCTCGTCCGGCTCCCGGATAGCGGTCAGATTCATGACCCGGTTCGCCTGCGTCAGCCGTTCGCCGTAGGCCGCCAGCGTACCGATCTGCGCCTCGTCAGCGCGCAGGCCCAGCGCCGCCAGGCCCTCTCTCAGGATCATTTCCATCGTCTGCCTCATAAACGGAAAAGGCACGCCATCGAAAGGCGTGCCTTTGTTTTGTTTTTCATACGCCTACCGGCAGTATATCACAGTCCGTCCGCTCTATCAAGCCTCCGTATAGAACTGCAGGTCGCCCAGATCGGCCACGCACTCGTACCCCGCGCCCATGCCGCTGCGGGTCACGTAGGAGGCGCCGTTTGCCAGATCATAGCCCTCCAGCGCCAGCTTTGCGGCGATGACGGACGTCTCGTCCGGCTCCACATAGATCATGCCGGTGGTGACCACGTCGAACTGATTTTTGGCAAAGACCACCTCATAGATATTTTTCTGACCGGCGAACCGCTCATCCTCCAGGCGGTTGACGCATACATTGCCAACGGCGATGCGCACATTCAGCGGCTCGTTTCCGGCCATGGCGAAGATGAGGCGGCTGAGCCAATAGACGTCCGCTTCGTTATAGAACTCCGCGCCGGAGACGAGCGGCTCGACCAGCGTGCTGTCCACCCGGATATCCCACTGTGCCCGATCCCAGCAGGCGGTCAGGCCCATGCACCGGACCAGCAGCTCCACCGGCAGCGCCACCTTATCGTTCAGAAGGCGCACGCCGTTGTCCACATAGAGGTATCGGTCGTTGCACATCACGAACTGCTGCTCGGCCTGTGCCAGGAGCATGACCCCGTCCACGGCCAGGGACACGACCGTGCCGTTATCGACCATCTGGGCGTTGAGCCCCAGCGCCTCACAAAACTCCGCCACGCCCATATAGGGCACGCCGTTGATGACGGCGCACTGGCCGACCTTTTTGTCCTTCAGGTACAGGGGCACGCTCAGGCGGTTATCGGCGGCGGTCGGCGCGGGGGACGCCTCGCCCAGCACGACGAAGGTAGCCTCGGGCTGCTCCGCCGTATACGCCTCCGGCACCCCGGCGTCCGTTCTTGCAAACACGGTCTGGCTCATCACGCCCAAAGCAAGGCAGAGCGCGCACACGATCGCCGCCAGCTTCACGAACCACCGACTATTCATCCGGACTGCCTCCCTTTCGCAATAATACCAGAAATGCAGGAACCAATTTTCCAGAATTCATTTTTGGTAATTGTATTATAACGAAAAGGAAAGGGATAAAACAATCGGCATTGTGTCAAAAAGACGGCGTTTCAAATTGGAAATTGTAACAAATGTACAATAGATTGTGTTGAAATTCTACATATACGCCGAAATTTCTTCTACATCTTGTGTTTTCCAATTGGAAAAAATTGGTTTTTGTCCAAAAATTCGACAGAAATTTCCAATAAAATGCCGTTCCGTCCCCGCCCGAAGGGTGGATTATGTCTACAAAAATACAATTTTTATTGCAAATTATGTTAACTGTTTCAGCGCCTGAGCCAGCTGATCGGGGCAGGAAGTGGGCTTACCGCCGCAGCGGATGCCCTCCAGGCGGGAAATGGCCTCATCCACCGCCATACCCTCCACCAGGCGGGTGATTCCCTGGAGATTTCCGTTGCAGCCCCCCACTACCTCCACACTTTTGATAATGCCGTTTTCCGCCTCCACGGTCATCTCGCGGGAGCACACGCCATGGGTCTTGTAAGTGAGCTTCATTTTTATGTTCTCTCCTTCATAAAAAATAGATTTTCAGGTATATTCTCCCTCCGGGATGCATATACATATATGTCCACACAACCGAAAGGGGGCTTCACATTGAAGTTCAAGCTGTTTTCCCTGGGCCTGCTGCTGGTATGCTTTGCCATTCTGGGCGTCATGACGGGGGTGATCCCGGTGACGGGCCGGGACGCCGGGCAGGTCTACACCGCCGCGGCGCTGTTCGACCGCACACCGGCGCCGGACACGCCCGCGCCTACGGAAACGGCCGCGCCCAAAAATATCACGCCCCCCACGCCCCGTCTGGCCGGCACTGCCGCGCCGGTATCCACGGCGGTCATCGCCGCCCCCACGGCGACGCCGGCCAGAGCCGCGTCCACGCCGGGCCGTACCACCGTCTCCCTGTCCACGGCACAGCCCACGCGGCGGGCGGACGAGCCCTCTCCCACGGCCGGGCCCTCTCCCACGGCCGGGCCCTCTCCCACAGCCGGGCACTCCCCTTCGGACGAGCCCTCGGCCTCGGCCGAGCCGGAGGACACGCCCCTTCCCATCGCAGCCGTCACGCCCTCGGCCGAGCCGGTGATCCACGGCTGGGAGCCGGACGTAGAGGTGGTCTCCACCACCATCACCTGGCAGGAGCCCGTGCAGAACGACACGGACATCGACCTGGACGCCGCGGCCCTTCTGGGGCAGGAGCCGGACATCACGCTGCCCGCCCGCGGCGCGCAGGTGCTCATCCTTCACACCCACGGCACAGAGGCGTACACGCCGGACGGGGCCGACCAGTACGAGGCCACCACGGACTACCGCACGCTGGACCCCGCCCACTCGGTCATCCGGGTAGGCAAGGCTCTTGGCAAGGCGCTGGAGAGCTACGGGCTGCGGGTGATCGTGGACACGCAGCTATACGACTGGCCCAGCTACAACGGCTCCTACAGCCGTGCCGAGCAGGCCATCCGGCAGTATCTGGAGCAGGAGCCCGGCATCGCCATGATCATCGACCTGCACCGGGACGCGCTGGGGGACGACGAGGTAGTATACAAGACCGTCTCCGACGAGCTGGACATACCGGCGGCGCAGATGATGTTCGTGGTGGGCACGGACGAGAATCTGGATCACCCCAACTGGCGGGAGAACCTGGCGCTGGCTCTGAGCCTGCAGGGGCTGGTGGAGGACGAGTACCCCCACCTGATGCGGCCGACGCTGGTGTGCCCGTATCGGTACAACCAGCAGTTCACCCCCGGCAGCATGCTGCTGGAGATCGGTACGGCGGGCAACACGCTGCAGGAGGCGATCACGTCGGCGGAGCTGTTCGCGGACGTGATCGGGCCGATCCTGGCGGAGCGGGTGGAGGCATAAAACGCGCCTCCCGCGGGCATACTGGTAACAGGCGGTACGCCGTTACATAGTATACCACGAGGAGGCAGAAAATGAAAGTAGCAGACATTATGTCCCGGAACGTCGTATCGGTGGACCAAAGGGAGCCGGTGACGGCGGCGGCCCGGCTGATGAAGCGGCACAATCTGGGGGCGCTGCCCGTATGCGACGACGAGGGCCGGCTGCGCGGCCTGGTGACGGACCGGGACATCGTGACCCGGTGCGTGGCCATGGACTACGATCCGACGGACACCATGCTGCGGGAGATCATGACCCGGGGGATCACGACCTGCTGTCCGGAGGACGGAGCGGAGAGCACGGCGGAGCGGATGGGCCGGGAGCAGATACGCCGTCTGCCGGTGACGCAGGACGGAAAGCTGGTTGGCATGGTGAGCCTGGGAGACATCGCCCGCCGGGGGCGGCTGAGCATGGAGGCCGCCTCGGCGCTGACGGACATCTCCGCCAACATCCGCCGGGGCTGAGCGCCAGCCTCGCAGAGTTTGCGCCCGCAGCGGCCATAATATATGTCCCCTGCCGTAACGGCAGGGGACGACCGATTTGAACAGGGCTCCCATCGCAAACCAGCGCAGCGTTTCGACTCACTGGCCGCTGTCGTAGAATATTTTCTCCTCCGGCATGACCAGACCCAGCTTATCGCGCGCGATGTCCTCGATG
>CANQSU010000188.1 GCA_947626585.1 uncultured Oscillospiraceae bacterium | reverse complement strand
TAACACTTCCCCTTCTGTTATTAGGTTAACATAATTTCATCCTCCCCGCAACCCTTTCGTAAGCGATTCCCCTGGGGGAAATTTCACGCTCCTTCCCCGGCTGTCACCGCCCCGGGGATGTCCGGAATATATATATCATGCGGATGTCCCCGCGCCTCTTGCTCTCCGGGTATGGAGGTGTATGATGTGCAAAAGAGATGGATATACCGCGCGATCGCGGTGGCGGTTTGCGCCGCGATGGCAGCCGTCGCCCCCTCCTCGGCCGCGTCCGTGAGAGGCGGCTGCAACCACCTGAGGCTTGAACTCGTGATGGAATATGAGCCGGAGGAGCGGCGTATCAAGGAAGCCGAGGTCTGTATGGACTGCGGGCTGGAGCTGGCCGACTACTACGCCGCCGACGCGGGATTTACCGGTGGAGAGTATGCCTATGACGGCGATCCCCACGGCTTCGGCTCCTTCGACAACTCAGACCCCGAGGTGACCGTCTCCGTCCGCCTTGGACTCCATGAGGGCGATTGGACGCTCACCTCCACGCCGGAGTTCATCGACCCCGGCGAATATGTACTCTACTACGAGATCGACTACTCCTTCTTCTATTCCGTTTTTACCGAGTCAGGCACCGCACGGCTCACGATCCTGCCCCCCCAACAGACTGGCCCGGAGCCAGAGCCCGAACCTGAACCCGAACCGGAGCCGGAACCCGAACCGGAGCCGGAACCTGAACCGGAGCCGGAGCCCAAACCCGAGCCGGAACCTGAACCGGAGCCGGAACCTGAACCGGAGCCGGAACCTGAACCCGAGCCGGAGCCGGAACCTGAACCTGAGCCGGAGCCTGAACCTGAGCCGGAGCCGGAGCCGGAACCTGAACCGGAGCCGGAACCTGAACCGGAGCCGGAGCCGATACCCGGACCGGTCCCGGTCACCAACCGGACGCTTTTTTACGGCGATGGGAGCGGCAATTTCAGACCCGGCGATGCCCTCACCAGGGCAGAGCTGGCCGCCGTGGCCGCGAGAACCCTGGGCGGCAAGCTTTGCGGAACTCCCGGTACGACACGCTTTTCCGACGTGCCGGAAAGCGCATGGTACGCGCCCTATGTGGCGCGCCTTGCAGAGGCAGGCGTCATGCTTGGCGTGGGAGACGGTCTGTTTGAGCCTGGCAGGGCCGTCACAACCGGGGAACTGACTCTGGTGGTGGAACGTCTCGGCACGCTTATGGACCTTTACCCCGCACCCCTGCCCGACTCGGGCGGCGTCACGAGGGCCGAGGCCGCGGAAGTTTTCGCCGCTCTTCTTGGGCGGGACAGATGCCCCGGCCCCCAGGTCCCGGCGCCCTTTGCCGACGTGTCCCCCGACGACGCTTTTTACGCCGCCGTGGCGGAGCTGTCGGCAAAGGCGTGTCAATAATATGCTGTGTCACCCCCCGCGGTCAAAAGACTGCGGGGGTACATACGCGTACGTACAAATCATGAACGAAGCGCCCTTTCCGGTCGGAAAGGGCGCAGATCCTGGATCGCACAGCGGCGAGGAGATTGGAACGGCACGGTTGGAATTCGATATCCGCCTGCCGTTCTTTCCTTTTTCATCGGGCGGTCCGGCGTTTTTCTCACTCCACCGTGTATTTCGGCCCCTTCTGGCTGAGGATGGCGGAAACACCGTCCACCACGCCTGTCAGGATGAGGGCGATGGCGGTGAAGGTCCAGAGAGTCTGACGGATCCTGAAGGGGCTGACGAATACCACCACGGCGATGATGATGGACAGCACCGCGGCCAGGGCGGTGGTCTGCCACATGCCGCGCTTGAGCCTGATCATATCCACGGTCCACTGAAGCTTCACGATGCCCGTGAGCAGAGCGGCGATCCCATAAAACACCGTGATGGGCATGAAGGAGCGGACGATCCAGTCGGCCTTGAATACCAGGAAAATGCCCAGGGACAGGGCGATGAGTCCCTTGGTCAGCTGCTGGCTCAGGGCAGCCTCCTCCGGGTCCTCGCCGAAATACTGGATGGCCCCCAGCGCACCCAGCACGCAGAAGAGAATGCCCACGCCGGTGACGACCAGCTTTGTGAAGCCCTCGGGATTTGTGAAAAGCACCACTCCCACGGCGATCTCGCAGGCGCAGAGAATGAGCTTACCCAGGATGTTTTTGAATTTTTCCATTTGTATTCCTCCCGTTTTTGCAATATTTTCAAATTGTTCCGGCAATTCCGAACAAATCGGCGGGAGCGGCCCGTAAGGCGCCCCCAGAGCCTTTGTTCTATGGATAAATAATATACTCTTTTTCCTGCTTTTGCAAGAGTTTTCCCATATTGACTTTTGTATGCCGCTGTTGTAAGATGTCAATGAATTCCCGGAGAATAAAATTCAAAGAATATCAGGCGATTGGGGGAATACATATGGATAAAGCGGAATTCAAACAGATGTGTCAGTCTCACGGCCTCAAGATGGTCTCCGACACTCGCGGCGTGGGGATGGAGCGGGGGTATCTCATCTCCCTCCTGTGGGCGGGGAAAAAGAACGTCTCCGTCAGCCTGCCCACGCAGAACGGCGACCGGAAGCAGTACGAGAAGGAGCTGAAGGCGCGCCTGAAGGAGGCCTTTGGCAAAAACGCCTCCTCCGCCTGGGTAGACCAGGAGAATTACCTCACGATTTTCCTGAGTTCAAAGAACATCCCCGACATCTACTGTCAGGGCGTCACGGCGGCGCTGGACATCGTGAAGAACCTGGGCATTACGGTGCCCGACAAGTGTTCCGTCTGCGGCCGGACAGGCTGTGACGTGGCCGTTCCCCGCGGCGCGGCCTACGTGCCGACTCACCGCTCCTGCCTTGAGAAGGCCGTCTCCGGCGCTCAGGACAAGGCCGACAGCAACGCCAGAAACGGAAGCTATCTTCTGGGTATCATCGGCGCGCTTCTCGGCGCGGTGGTGGGCATCCTGCCCTCCGCTCTCACCATCATTTTGATGGAAAGGATCTACGTTATCCTTTTCGCGCTGATCCCCATATGCGCCTACCTGGGCTACAAGCTTTTCAAGGGGAAGATGAACTATTTCGCCCTGGTGGTCACCATTCTTTTCTCGGCTCTGGGCGTGTATCTGCTCAACTTCGGCGTCACGCTCTATTACATCGCCGACGAGTTCTCCATCGGCCTCAGGGACGCGTTGACCCTCTTCCCCTACATGCTGGCCGATCCCGAGGTCTGGCTTGAGGTCACCAAGAGCGAGGACTTCATCATGTGCGCCGTCTTTGTGGCTCTGGGCATTTTCCTCACCTGGGGCATGATCTCCCGCACCGCCAAGGCCGACGTGAAGGACGCCGCCAATGTTCTGAGCAGCGCCGTCCCCTACGGCCAGCCGGAATCGGACAAATTCGATTTTGATCCCGCCGATTACGCCAGGACCGATGACGACGGCGCCACGGAAAGCGGCGAGTAACTCGGCAAAAATAATCGCATGGGAGTGAATACGTTATGTTAAAAGCCATCCTGCTTTTTGCCGTGGGTCTTGTGTTCCTCATCAAGGGCGGAGACTGGTTTGTGGACGGCGCCACCGGGATCGCCCGCAGGTTCCGTCTGCCCGAGCTTCTTATCGGCGCCACCGTGGTCTCCATCGGCACCACCCTCCCCGAGGTGATGGTCTCCACCACAGCCGCCCTGCAGGAAAGCGGCTCCATCGCCTACGGCAACGCCATAGGCTCCGTCATCTGCAACACCTCCCTCATTGCCGCCATCACCGTGGCCGTCAAGCCCGGGAAGGTGGACAGGAAGGCCCTGCGGACGCCGGTGATCTTCTTCTTTCTCGCCGCCGTCTTTTACGCCGGCATCGCCTACACCACCGGTTTCTTCTCCAGGACGGTGGGCGTTATCCTTCTGGCGGGCTTCGTAGTCTACATGGTGATCACCGTTCTCCAGATGAAGGGCTCCCCCAATCCCCCCGCCGACGATGAGCCGGAGGAGAAGGAGCGGCCGGTCTGGCTGGACCTTATCCTGTTGGTGGTGGGCGCGGCGCTGATCGCCGTGGGCGCCAACCTCCTGGTGGACAACGGAACCATTATCGCCCGGGCTCTGGGCGTGCCCGAGACGGTCATTGCCCTGACCTTCGTGGCGCTGGGCACCTCCCTTCCCGAGCTTGTCACCGCGATCACCTCCCTGGCCAAGGGTCACGGGGCGCTGTCCTTGGGCAACGTCATCGGCGCCAACCTCTTTAATCTTGTCCTGGTCTCCGGCATGGCCATCACGGTGAACCCCTTCCAGATCCCCGAGGGAGTCCAGCTCCTGGGGCACAACGCGAGCCTTGTCATGGACATCCCCGTGATGTTTACCGTGATGCTCCTCCTCACCGTCCCGGCCATGATACGCGGCAAGCTCAGCCGCTGGCAGGGCATCACCCTCCTTTGCGTCTACGCCGCCTTCTGCGCTCTCCAGTTCGTTCTCCCGATGCTCGGGTAACACTAAACCGCCTTGGCAACAGGGCGTCCCGTCACTCATACTAATCCCCATGCCGGCGCCGCGCCGGCATGGGGATTAGTTATTAGTTAGGGAACCTCTGAACAAATCGCCGCACCGATTTTGACGGCATATTTTCCGCCATATTTCGTCAAAAAATTTTGAAATACATACAGTATTCCTGCAATTTTTTGCTTTCCTCTGGCGAAAAATCTGCTCGCCAATCTCGGCACTTCGATTTATTCAGAGGTTCCTTAGTACCAAATACGGTCGCAAAAGGGCCCGCCTTTCGGCGGGCCTTTTTTGACGCTGTGGCGGTTGGTTTCGCTTACGCGGTCATTACTCCTGGGAGTACATGGCGACGAGTCTGTTGAGGTGATCCCAGCGCTCCATGGCGGCCTTTTCGTTCTTGGCGAAGAGGTCCTTGGCGCGATCCGGGAAGGAGCGGGTCAGGGCGCTGTAGCGGGCCTCGTTCATCAGGAACTCCTGATAGCCGCCGGCGGGGGCCTTGGAATCCAGGACGAACTTCTTGCCGGCGGGGGCGTCGGGGTTGAAGCGGAACAGGTTCCAGTAGCCGCAGTCAACGGCCTTCTTCATTTCCTTCTGGCAGTTGACCATGCCGCCCTTGATGGAGTGCATCTCGCAGG
>CANQSU010000187.1 GCA_947626585.1 uncultured Oscillospiraceae bacterium | reverse complement strand
CCCTTTGGTGCCTTGAAGCGCAGCGGAAAGGAATGGTCATAAGAATGAAAAGACGATCGCGTTCCTGCTTGCGGTGACCCTGTGCCTGTCTCTGGCCGGGACGGGCTTCGCCGCAAAGGAGGCCGCAGAGGAAGAAGCCCCCGACGGGGAGACCGTGGAGCTCACCGCCGACAACTGGTCGGAATACTTCATCATCGACCCGCAATACGAGGGAAAGGTGCTTGACCTTGAGATCAAGGACGTCCAGGGCAGCATCACCTTCAAGCCTGTGCCCAAGCTGGACGACGCGGAGGAGATCGCCATCACGGCGGACAACTGGAGCCAGTATTTTGAGATCACCGAGGAGCGGAACGAGCAGGAGGACGCCTTCGGCAATGTGGGGAGCGTCAGTATACAATACCACATCGACGTGCGCGAGGCATATGCCGACTATGTGGTGCCCACGGACAGCACCGTGGCCTTTGCCGTGACGGCGGACCACACGATAGAGGACGTTGCGAACGGGTTATACGGACCATTTTTCGGAGGATGCCACCGCGGCGTACAATCCCGCCAAGCTGGAGACGAATCCTTATGCCAATACATTCGACGGGCTGTATGGGAATGAGCAGTATAACGCGGAGGGCGAGCTGGAGGTTTCCGATCACCCGGAAAACATCACCGTGACCCGGGCGGAGGGCAGCCTCTATCTGGCGGGCGTTGACCCGGAAAAGCTTGCCCAGGCAGAGGCGGACGCGGCAGAAGCGGCGGCGGCGAAAGCAGAGGCGGAGGCAGCAGCAGAGGCAGAGGCTGCGGCGAACGCCCCGGTGGAGGTGCCCATCACCCTGGACAACTGGTACGGCTTCTTCGAGATCGGCGAGGAGGAGCAGGAAAGCAAGGATGCCTTCGGCGATGTGATGAGCAGCTACGTTAATCACTTTATCAAGGTGCGCGATGAGTTTGCCGACCATGTGGTGTCTGTGGACGGCAATACCGTGGCCTTTGCCGTGACAGCGGACAGCGTCTCCGGCTCCTACAGGTATCAGACAGATACCACCACGGTGTATGATCCCCAGAATGCCGAATACGACTACTATCCATCCTTTATGGCTGATTCCAAGAGCTATGCCGAGGACGGCAGCGTACAGTCCGAGTCCCATTATGAGAACTTCCAGGTGACCCGGGTACAGGGCAGCCTGTTCCTGAAGGGCGTGGATGAAGAGACCCTGGAGGCGGCGATGCATCCGCCCAAGCAGTACACGGAGCTGACCGTGGGCAGCAGCGGCGACGCGGTCGCGGCGCTGCAGCAGGCTCTGATCGACGGCGGCTTCCTGAGCGGCACGGCGGACGGCTCCTACGGCAACGGCACCGCGGCGGGCGTGTCGGCGTTCCAGCAGAGCGTCGGTCTGGAGGCCACGGGCACGGCGGACGCCGAGACCCAGCGGGCGCTGTTCGGAGAATGATCCGGCAGACTGAAAATCGATAGAATATCGCCCCCGGACAGCCGTCCGGGGGCGATCTCATATGGTCTTATTTCCGCTTCCACCAGCGGCGCTTTGGCGGCTCATCAGAGCTGTCGCCGCCGTCGTCATACCCATCCTCGTCGGCGTAGCCGTCGTCCTCAACGTAGCCGTCATCCTCGGCGTAGCCGTCGTCCTCGGCGTAGCCGTCGTCCTCGGCGTAACCGTTATCCTCAGCGTAACCGTTATCCTCCGTGAATCCGTCGTCCCCGGCGGGGCCGCCCTCGTCCACATAGCCGTCCTCGTCGGCGAAGTCGTCTTCGGCGTACGCGCCGTTGTCCACGTACCCGTCTTCTTCCACGTACCCATCCTCGCCGTCCTCGGGGGGAACGTCGTCTCCGCCGTCCTCAGGGAGCGTGTCGTCCCCGCCGTCCTCGGGGGGAACATCGTCCGGCTCCGGCGCTGCGCTCTGCTCGGTCTGCTCGTCATAGAGCGGCTCCTGTTCGTCCGGCTCGCCGTCCGGGAGCAGCTCCGCTTCCTCCTGGTCCTGGGCGGGCAGCTCCAGCCAGCCCAGCTCCTGCTGCGCGCGGGTGACGGCCCTGGCCTTGCGGGCCTTGCGGAGGCTGTGCAGATGGACGATACGCTGGATCGTATAGACGACCACCAGCAGCAGATACAGCCCCAGCGCGCCCAGAAGGATGGTGATGATCTGGCGGACGGACTGGTTCTCCAGCAGCACCTGCATCTGTGTGCGGAGGTATTCCAGCCGGGAGACGTCCACCGCGGTGGCGGCCACCAGCCGGGCGCTGCCACGGACCTGGCCGTCCAGATAGACGGTCACCTCGCCCAGATACTCGCCCACCTCCAGCGGCGCCTCGAGATCGCGGCCCTCCTGCTCGTACTGGAACGTCAGCTCCGTCGTCACGCCGGAGAGGTCCTGATCGTTGGGCAGCATCACCTGGATGCTGTCGCTGGCCCGCACATCCACGGAGCCGGGGTTGCCCAGGGACACGGGGACGCTGGTCAGGGTGTCGGTGGCGCTGAGGAGCGTGTGGAAGCTGAAGTTGGCAAAGACCCAGTCGAACAGGTTCCTGGTCTCCACGAATACGTCCGTCTCCGCCGGGCAGCCGATGACCACGGCGATCACGTCCTGCTCATTGTACGTGGCGGCGGCCACCAGGCTTGCGCCCAGATCGGTGTTGGCCGTCTTGCCGGCGTAAGCGAAGTCGTAATGGCGCTCGTCGTCGCTTTTTATCAGCGCGTTGTCGGTATATATGACCCAGTCCTTATTGTAATTGAGCGTGGGCGGGACGGTATAGGTGGTGTCCTGAAAGGCGGACGCGACCTGGACGTTGCCGAGGGCGGCCCGGGCGATAAGCGCCATATCGTGGGCGGTGGTATGCTGCTGCTCGGCGTATGTGCCGCCGGCGTTGACGAAGTTGGAGCCGGTGCAGCCGAGCGCCTCCGCCCGCTTGTTCATCTCAGCGGCGAACGTGTCGCCGGAGCCGTAGATGTACTGGGCCATGGCGTTGGCCGTATCCTCGGCGGAGAGGAATACGGACATGTACAGCAGATCCTTTATGGAGAGGCTGTCGCCGTCGTAATAGCCCGCCAGGCGGCTGTCGGCGGTCGTGTTATACCGCCAGGCCTCCGACTGGGTGGTAACGTCGTCTATACGGACGTCCTGCCGGTTCAAGCTGTCGCCCACGACGACCGCCGTCATGAGCATGGTCAGCGCGGCCGGATTGAAGGCGGTGTCGGCGTTTTTCTCATACAGCACGTCGCCCGTATCCATGTCCAGCAGCACCACGGCCTGGGCGGACGTCGCCGGATCGTCCACCGCCAGCGCGGGAACGGATAACACGCCGGTGAGCAGCGTTATAGTCAGAAGAAGAGACAACAGCTTGAATTTTTTCATGTCATTCTCCGAAAAAGTATGTTATGATACGTAGTGCAGGCACTTTCTATTCATTATAAGAAAAAAGCGCCGGAAAAGCAACAGCTACTTTTATTAAATTTACTGAGAGCGTATGAGCGGAAGATATGAAAAGCCCGCGCGGGTGCTGTTATGGACGGTGACGGCGGCCGCGGCGGCAGGCACGATATGGCTGTATGCGCGGTCGGGACAGTCGGAGCCGGTGACGGCCGGGCCGGCGGTGCTGGCGGGGCAGAGCGCGAGCGCCGTGCTGGATATAAACGCGGCCGGGGCCGGGGCGCTGGAGGAGCTTCCGGGCATCGGGCCCGTGCTGGCGGAGCGGATCGTGACCGCCCGCGGGGAGAACGGGCCCTTTGACGGGCCGGAGGCGCTGATGCAGGTGCCCGGCGTCGGTCCGTCCCTGTGGGAGGACATCGCGCCGTTCGTGTATTTTGGAGAGCAATGACAGCCGGCGCCAGCCGGTATGCAATAAAGGAGCGAATGAAATGTCACACGTAAAGAAGATACAGGCCATGCTGGGGGATCTGCCCGCGCTGGTCATGACGGACGCGGTGAGCATCCGTTACGCCTCGGGCTTCCACATCGACGACGGCGCCGCCGTCATCGCCCGTGACAGGGCGTGGGTGGTCACCGACTCCCGCTACGTGGAAGCGGCCACAGCCGCCATCCGGGATATGCAGGTGCTGTGCACCAGCCGCGGCCACGGCGTGGACGCCATTTTGGGGGAGATATTCGCCGAAAACGGCTTTGAAAGGGCCGGGGCCGACCCCTCCCGGCTCACCCACAGCCAGTGGCAGTGGCTGGAAAAGGCGGTGGGCGTGCCGCTGGCGGAGGAAAAGACCATCCTGTACACCCTGCGGGCCGGCAAGGATAAGGACGAGGTGGACTGCATCGTGGCCGCTCAGCGCATCGCGGAGCGGGCCTTTGACGATATCCTGGGCGTCATCCGCCCCGGCATGACGGAAAAAGAGATCACTGCGGAGCTTGTCTACCGGATGTACAGGTACGGCAGCGAGGGAAACGCCTTCGACCCCATCGTGGTCACCGGCCCCAAGAGCAGCATGCCCCACGGCGTGCCGGGCGAGCTGAAGGTGAAGGACGGGGATTTCGTCACCATGGACTTCGGCGCGCTGTATAACGGCTACTGCTCCGACATGACCCGCACCGTGGCGGTGGGTCACGCCACGGACGAGATGCGCCGGGTGTACGATGTGGTGCTGGCCGCCCAGCAGGCGGGCATCGAGGCCGCCGGGACGCCGGGCATACCCGGCAAGGAGATCCACAATGCCGCCGCCAGGGTCATCGCCGATGCGGGCTACGGGGAGTATTTCGGCCACGGCTTCGGCCACGGCCTGGGCCTGGAGATACACGAAAATCCCGGCGCCAACGGGGACGCCCCCCTGCCGGAGGGCGCGGTCATCTCCGCCGAGCCGGGCATCTACCTGCCCGGACGGTTCGGCGTGCGCATCGAGGACATGCTCTGGCTGCACGACGGCGTGGCCGAGGACCTTACCCTTGCCCCCAAACAGCTGATAATCCTGTAAAAAGGGTTGTCAAAGCGGAAAATATATAGTACAATCAATTGTTAGAATAAACACTCATACGGAGGATATTTCATATGATCTCAGCAGGTGAATTCCGCAACGGCGTGACCTTCGAGATGGACGGACAGGTCATGCAGGTCATCGAATTCCAGCACGTCAAGCCCGGCAAGGGCTCCCCCTTCGTGCGCACCAAGATGAAGAA
>CANQSU010000186.1 GCA_947626585.1 uncultured Oscillospiraceae bacterium | reverse complement strand
CGGGGTGACCTACGAGTCCCTGGGCAGCGGCGATGTGGAGCTGAAGGCATACCACTTCACCCGCTGCTCCGACGACAGCGGCTATCGCTGTGACCATTACACCGAAAAGGGCCACCAGTGGGGCGACGATATCGTGGGCGTGGAGGAGATCACCGTCATTCCCACGCCCTACGGCATGGTCCTCATGTGCGAGGCCTTCTCCCCCTTTGAGATCGTGGCCGTCAAGAAGGACACCGCCACCGCCGCCTCCGACGAGAGCAACACCGTCGTGGTGGTCTCCGACGGCAACGGCGTGGTCTCCGTGGACGGTAATGACGCCGTGGGTGTTCACGGCAACGTGGTACTCAAAGCCGGCGAGACCAAGACCTTCACCGTGAAGCCCGACGCGGGCTACGCGGTGGACACCGTTTCCCTGGGCGGCAAACCTATTGCCGTGAGCGATGACACCTTCAAAATTTCCAACGTCACAAAGAGCGACGTTCTCAGCGTCACCTTCCTGCCCGAGAAAGTAAAAGCGCAGGAGGAGGCGACCTACGGCGCGACCGTCGTGGCCCAGGTCTGCAATCACCTCAACGTGGTCCCCCTGACCGACAGCCAGCACAGCCGCGACGTGGACCCCACCTGCACCACAGAGGGCTATAAGCTTGGAACAAAGTGCGGTACATGCGGCCAGGTCCTGACTCAGGGCCGGGTCATCCCCGCCACCGGTCACGTGAACACCAGGGTCGTGAAGGAGGCCGTGGAGGCCACCTGCACCGAGAACGGCTCCACCGCCCAGATCTACTGCGACGACTGCCATAAGACCGTCTCCACCGTCTCCGCCATCCAGGCCCTGGGGCATCTCTTCTTAAACTACACCGCCTCCGGAAACTCAACCTGCCTGGGCAGCGAGGTGACCGCCGTCTGCGAGCGCTGTCACGACGCCGTCGACACCCACTTTGACGCCTCGGTAAAGGCGGACCACGTCTTTGGGAGCTACGTGTACCAGAATAACGCCACCTGTTCCAAAAACGGCACGGAGAAGGCCACCTGCATGGTCTGCGGCGCCACGGATATCCGGGAGAAGCAGGGCTCCAGGCTGCCCCACGACATTGACCCGGCGACACATGTGTGCAGGAACTGCAAGGAATTCCCCTGCGCCGGAGGCCATACCCCCAAGACGCTTCCCGCCGTGAATCCCACCTGCACCGAAAACGGCCTGACGGAGGGCAAGGTCTGCTCCGTCTGCGGCGAGGTGCTGAAGCATCAGAATATCATCCCCGCCTCCGGCCATACCTTCCCGGCCGATCACACGGACAAGGACGTCGCCTGCCTGGTTTGCGGCGTCGTCATGAAGGCCTCGGGGCACGACCCCGAGCCCATCCCCGCCCTTGAGCCGACCTGCGAGACCGACGGTCTGACCGCCGGCATCCGCTGCTCTATCTGCCACGACATCATCGCCAAGCAGGAGGTCATTCCCGCCCTGGGCCACG
The DNA here is from genome assembly GCA_947626585.1 of uncultured Oscillospiraceae bacterium. Classification (GTDB taxonomy): domain Bacteria; phylum Bacillota; class Clostridia; order Oscillospirales; family Oscillospiraceae; genus RUG626. The sequence goes on along the minus strand of CANQSU010000186.1, from coordinate 3,662 downwards.
ATTACGACGCCAGCAAGCTTGAATGGGTCTGGTCCACCGACGGCGAGAACCGCGCCGCCGCCGAGGTCCCCTGCGTCCGCGAGGACTGCGAACACTTTGAGACCTACGCCGCCACGGTGAAGCTGAAGATCACCAAAGAACCCACCTGCGTCACGGCCGGTACAGCCGACGCCACCGCCACCGCGATCATCAACGATCTGAAATTCACCGAGGAGCGGACCGTCACCGTACCCAAGCTGGGCCACAACATGGTGAACGGACAGTGTACACGCTGCGGCAGTACAAAGGACGGCTTCCCCGAGCATCCCGTCATCAGGGCTTACGACGGATTTACCGACGTGCCCCGGGGGATATGGTATGAGGAGGACCTGAGGTACGTCAACACCCGCGGCATTATCCTCGGCTTCGACAACGGGATCTTCGCCCCCGGCGACAACATCACCCGCGCGCAAATGATGACCCTGCTCGCCCGCTTTGACTTCAATCCCGAGTCCTCCGGCCCCGACTGGTTCAACGCCAGCCTGAATTGGGCCGTGTCCAACGACATCTCCGACGGCAGCGACCCCAACGGGCTCCTTACCCGCGAGCAGTTCGTCACCATGCTCTGGCGTTATTACGGAAGCCCCGAGGTGGATTATGACCTGAGTTCCTACACCGACGCCGGAAAGCTCAGCGACTGGGCGGTGGTCCCCTTCAAATGGGCCGTCAGCGTCGGCGTCATCAACGGCATGTCCGAAACCGAGCTGGCGCCTCAGGGCACCGCCATGCGCTGTCAGGCGGCCGTCATCTTCGCCCGCTTCGCCAGACTCATCGAGGGCTGACAGCGCTTCAAGGATCTCCTTCCCCGCGGCGGATCGACGCCGCGGGGCGTTTTTTCCCTTGCATTTTCTCCCGCGAGGGGATAAAATAAGTGAAAACATATCCGCCAAGCGGACGGAGAAAGGCTCTTTATGGACAAACAAAGGATACGGCCCCACGGCCTTGGGGCGATACGGTTTTGGCTGGCGCTATGGTGCGCCAAGCTGACGGTCCCCCTTTTGAAGCTCACCCACCACAACGGCACCAACTTCCCCGGCGAGGTGGCGCTGAAGCTATGCCCCGATTTTCTCAAATACGTGGCCCGGCCCGAAAGGATCGTCACGGTCACCGGCACCGATGGCAAGACCAGCGTGACGAACCTCATCTGCGACATGCTGGAGGGCGCGGGGCAGAAGGTGCTGTCCAACCGTCTGGGCTCTAACATCAACTCCGGCGTGGCCACCTGCCTCATCGGCGGCTGCTCGGTGTTCAACAAGGCCAAATTCCCCATAGCGGTGCTGGAGGTGGACGAGCGTTCCTCCAAGCGGATCTACCCCTATGTTCAGCCGGACATCACCGTTATCACCAACCTGTTCCGGGACTCCATCATGCGCAACGCCCATCCGGAATACATCGCGGGCTTTCTCACCCGGAGCATACCGGAGCGGACAAAGCTCATCCTCTGCGCCGATGATCTGATCTCCTGCTCCGTGGCGCCGGATAACCCCAGGGCCTGTTTCGGGCTTGAGCGGATGGACACGGACACGGATCATTGCGTCAACAGGATAAACGACCTGCGCATCTGCCCGAGGTGCGCCGGGAAGCTCCGCTATGAGTACGTGCGTTACCACCACATCGGCAGGGCGGTGTGTGCCGACTGCGGCTTTGCGTCCCCCGTTCCGGACTACCGGGGGTGCGAGGTGGATCTGAAGGCCATGACCATGACGGTGAAGGACGCCGGGGGGCAGGGAAAATACCGGCTTTTGTCCGACAGCGTCTTTAACATCTACAACGAGCTTTCCGCCATCGCGGTGCTGCGGGAGCTGGGATACGCCCATGGGGAGATCGTGAAGCTCACCGACGGACTTAAGATCGCCGAGAGCCGCTTCCGGGCGGACAAGGCCGGTAACGTCGAAGTCGTCATGCACCTTTCCAAGGACCGGAACGCCCTGGCCTGCTCCAGGGTCTTTGACTATGTATCCTCCCGACCCGGCCGGAAGGAGCTGATCCTGATGATGAACAACCTGAACGACGATTCCCACTGGTCGGAAAACGTCTGCTGGCTCTACGACTGCGACTTTGAGTTTCTGAACGACCCCCTGGTGACCCACATCATCGCCACGGGGCCGCGTGCGAAGGACTACTACCTGCGGCTTTTGCTGGCCGGGGTGCCGGCGGACCGGGTGGACTGCGTTCGGGACGAGCTTTCCGCCGTGGACAAGCTTCAGCTTCTCCCCGGCAGCAGCGTCTACATCCTCTACGGGACGGACACCACCTGCATGCGTCTGGCGTCTCAGGTCCGGGAGGCCACCATCAAGAGAGCGGAGGAGGCGGTGAAATGACCATCGAGGTGCTGTACCCCGAGGTGTGCAACCTCTACGGGGATCTGGCCAATGTGGAATATCTGGCCCGGAGCGCGGGGGCGGAGACGGTCAATACCTCCCTGAAGGAGACGCCCGGGTTTATAAACGGGAACGTCGACCTTGTATATATGGGCGGCACCACCGAGCGGGGCCAGGAGCTGGTACGGGACGCCTTCGCGCCGTATCTTGACGCGCTGAGGGAGCGCACGGAGAGTGGCGGCGTGACGCTGCTCTCCGGCAACAGCCTTGAGATCTTCGGGCAGTTCATCGAGGACGACGAGGGGCGGAAGATCCCCATGCTGGGGTATTTCCCCATCCGGTCCGAGCGGCGGCTTTTGAACAGGTATAACTCTCTGTATCTGGGCAGGCTTGAGGACATGACGGTCGTGGCCTTCAAGAGCCAGTTTGGCCACTCCTATCCCCTGGGCGGCGAGGCCCCCGCTCCTCTCTTTGAGACTGTTCGCGGCGCGGGGCTGAATCCCGGCATGACCGGCGAGGGCATAAGGATGGGCAATCTGATGGCCACCTATCTCATCGGCCCGCTGACGGTGCTGAACCCGCCCTTCGCCAGGTATCTGCTGAAGCTTTTGGGCGTTGAGGATCCGACACTGGCCTTCGAAAAGGAGGCCGTGGAGGCGTATGAGGCCAGGGTCGCGGAGTTTTCCGACCCGAAAAGAGGGTTTACGTACTGATACTGATACTGGTTTGAACGCGATGAAAAAGGGGCTTTGATAAACGGCCCGCCATACAAAAACCATCGCCGCCCCGTAAAAGGGCGGCGATAAGCTTTTTCGGGGGGCGGCGCGGCGGTATCGGCGTATGATCTCAACGGCTGTGAGTCTCAAGCCAACGGATGGCGCAGTGGGTGAGGCCGGCGGCGCCCACGGGCAGGACGTCCTCGTTGAACATGACCTTGGGGTTGTGGGCGGGGGCGTCCCCGCGCTCATCGTCAAAGCCGGAGGCCAGATAGATGAAGGCCGTGGGAACACGCTCCGCCACCAGGGCGAAATCCTCCGAGGCGCTGGAGGCGATGCCCTTGTACTCGGCGTAGCCGGGGATGTTCGCCTCCCGCAGATAGCTCACCATCTCCCGGACGACCTCTCCGTCGCACACAAGCGGCGGCACGCCCCGGACGATCTCGGCGTTTGCCTCGCCGCCGTATGCCTTGGCGATGCCGGCGGTCAGCTCACGGATCCGGCGGAGAAGCTTGTCCCGGGCCTCCCTGTCGTTGGTGCGGATGGTGCCCTCCAGAACGGCGGTGTCGGGGATGATGTTGGCGGT
>CANQSU010000185.1 GCA_947626585.1 uncultured Oscillospiraceae bacterium | reverse complement strand
CGCCCGTCGGCGCTCAGGTGGGGGTGGGCGTTCACGTCGTTGGGCGCGCCGTGGGTGGCCCAGCGGGTGTGGCCCACGCCGATCTGACCCTTGATATCCGCGCCGTCGTGGGTCATCTCGGCCAGGTTTTTGACGTAGCCCTTGACCTTGGCCACGTCGATCCTCTCCCCGTCCGTTACGGCGATGCCGGCGGAGTCGTAGCCTCTGTACTCAAGACGGCGAAGCCCGTCGATCAGGACAGGCGCGGCCTCGCGGGAACCGGTAAAGCCAACTATACCGCACATAATAATACCCCTTACTTATTCAAAGAAGCTTCGATAAATCCAAGGAACAGCGGGTGCGCCTTGTTGGGGCGGCTCTTGAATTCCGGGTGATACTGGACGCCCACGTAAAAATCGCGGCCCGGATACTCCACCGTCTCCACAAGCCGGCCGTCCGGGCTCATGCCCGAGAAGGCCATACCGGCGGACTCGTAGTCCATGTAATACTCGTTGTTGAACTCATAGCGGTGGCGGTGGCGCTCCGTGATGCGCTGGGTCCTGTAGCAGCGCTCCATGGTGGTGTTCATTCTGATGTGGCAGGGCCACGCGCCAAGCCTTAAGGTGCCGCCCTTGTCGATGTCGTCGTTCTGTCCGGGCATGAAGTCAATGACCTTATGGGTGGAGGCCTCGTCAAACTCCCGGGAGTTGGCGTCCTTCCAGCCCAGAACGTTACGGGCAAACTCGATGCACATGATCTGCATACCGAGACAAATGCCGAAATACGGCGTTTTGGTCTCCCGGGCGTATTTCGCCGCCAGGATCATGCCCTCGATACCGCGCTGGCCGAAGCCGCCGGGGACGATGATACCCTGAACACGTCCAAGGACGTCCCTGTAATTCTCCCCGGTGATGGTCTCGGAGTCGATCCACTCGATGTTGACCTTGGCGCCCAGGGCAAAGCCCGCGTGACGCAGAGCCTCGGAGACGGACAGGTACGCGTCGTGCAGCTGAACGTATTTGCCCACGAGGCCTATGGTCACGGTCTTATCCAGGCTCTTGATCCTCTCCACAAGCTCCCGCCACTCGGTAAGCTCCGGCTCCGGCGTCGCCAGCTTCAGCTCCCGGCAGACCACGTCGGAGAAATGCTCCTCCTCCAGCATCAGGGGGGCCTCATACAGCACCGGCAGCGTCACGTTTTCAATGACGCAGTCGGGCTTCACGTTGCAAAAATGGGCGATCTTCCGGAAGATGCTGTCGTCCTCGATATGCTCGTCACACCGAAGGACGATGATATCCGGGTTGATGCCCAGGCCCAGAAGCTCCTTGACGGAGTGCTGGGTGGGCTTTGACTTGTGTTCGCCGCTGGCCTTGAGATAGGGCACCAGCGTCACATGGATGTAAAGGCGGTTCTCGTATCCCACCTCAAGGCCCACCTGGCGGATGGCCTCTAAGAAGGGCTGGGACTCGATATCGCCCACGGTGCCGCCGATCTCGGTGATGACCACGTCGGCGTTCGTCTTTTTGCCCACGGAGTAGATGAACTCCTTGATGGCGTCGGTGATGTGGGGGATGACCTGGACGGTGTGGCCCAGATATTCGCCCCGGCGCTCCTTGCCGATGACGCTGGCGTAGACCTTGCCGGTGGTCAGGTTGGAAAATTTATTCAGATCCTCGTCGATAAATCTCTCATAGTGGCCCAGGTCCAGATCGGTCTCCGCGCCGTCCTCGGTGACGTAGACCTCCCCGTGCTGGTAGGGACTCATGGTGCCGGGGTCCACGTTGATGTAGGGGTCCAGCTTCTGGGCGGCCACCTTCAGGCCCCTGGCCTTCAAAAGACGGCCCAGGGACGCCGCGGTAATCCCCTTTCCGAGGCCGGAGACCACTCCGCCCGTGACAAAAATGTATTTACTCATATCCTTATCCCTTTCCTCTTTCTCAAGAATCGGGGAACGTTCCGACGGTGAAGTCAGACCATCGGCCCGTCCTTCCACCGTTGGAAACACAACATATGTTATTATATATGAAAGAAGCCCACAATGCAAGCCGTTTATCTACCGTTTTTTCGGCGGATTCAACCCCGCTTGTGGGCGCTTTTGACTAAAGCTCAGCCGCCCGCCGGGCTTCTTCCAGAATATAGAGAGACCCCAGGGCGCAGACCACGCCGTCCGGCGGCGTCTCCCGAAGGGCCTTTCGCACGGCGGCGGTCACGGAGCCGGCGGGCTCAGCCCCGATCCCCCGTGTCTTGATCATCTCCGCGAGCCGATCCGCCGCCAACGCCCTGGGAGCCGGCGGGGCCACGCAGTAAAAGCGCTCCGCCACGGGGACGAGCCGGTCGAGGATGCCCGCCACGTCCTTGTCCGCCATGACGCCGAATACGAAGGTGATCCTTTTGCCGGGGTAGTTGTCCGCGAGGCTCCTGACCGTGGCCTCCACCGCCGGGGGGTTGTGGCCGCCGTCAATGATGAAGTCCGGAGCGCGGCGCAAAAGCTCAAAGCGTCCCGGCCAGTACACGGCCTCGAGTCCCGCCCGGACGGCGGAGTCCGGGACGCTCCATCCGCGTTTTCTCAGGGCTCTCAGCGCGGTGATCGCCAGAGCGGCGTTGGAGGGCTGATAGGTGCCGGCAAGGCGGATATCAAGGCCCTCAAAGCCGTCGTAATCGAAGGTGATGCCCCGGGGGCCGTGGGACCGGATGTTCAGCGTCGAGAGATCGGTCAGCGTGAAGGCCGCGTCCAGCTCCCGGCACCGGCCGGACAGGACGCCGCCGGGGTCGGTATAGGCCACGCAGACGCCGTGGGGCTTGATGATGCCCGCCTTCACCGAGGCGATCTCCTCCACGGTACCGCCGAGATACTGGGTGTGGTCGAGGCCGATGGAGGTAAAAACGGACACCTCGCTTTTTTCGATGACGTTGGTGGCGTCGTGGACGCCTCCCATGCCCACCTCCAAAACGGCAATGTCACAGCGCGCCCGCGCAAAATACGCGAGACCCAGAAGCGTCACCAGCTCAAATTCCGCCACCCGGTCCTCAAACTCGCCCAGGGCGGCCCGGACGCACCCGGTCACCTCCGCCAGCGCCTCATCCGGAATGTCCATACTGTTGACCCGTATGCGCTCGTTGAAGCGGCGCACAAAGGGCGAGGTGAAAAGGCCGGTCCTGAGGCCGCTCTTCTCCAGGGCGGAGGCGATAAAGGCCGAAACCGAGCCTTTTCCGTTTGTGCCGGCAACGTGGACGAAGGGAACGCGCCTGTCCGGCGCGCCCAGCCGGTCCAGGATGGTCCTCATCCGCGCAAGGTCCGGCCCGCCGTGCCGGCGGGAGTGGATAAAGTCGAGAGCTTCCCGATAGGTCATGATGATCGCCGCCTTTCCAATGAAAAGGTAAACCTTTTTTCGGCGGTTGTCAATCTCAAATAAATGATTACACCGGCGATTTAAGAATTGCCTTTTTATAAATTATAGGGTATAATAGCGGGGAATCTTATGAGGGGGTGTACCATGGACCTGACACTTGTACAGGATGCGGCGGAGAATATCATCGACGAGGTGGGCGAGCTTACCGGCCTTGACCCGAAGATGGCGGCGGTGGCTGTTTTTGTCCTGGCGCTTCTGGCGGTCTTTCTGTTTACAAAGCCCATTCGATTTATCCTGAAGCTGCTCATCAACACCGCCATCGGCTTCGCGGTGCTGTGGGTGCTGAACACCTACGGCGCCCAGTTCGGTCTGGAGCTTGCCATGACGTGGCAGAACGCGGTGGTTACCGGCGTCTTTGGCATTCCCGGCGTGGCGGTGCTGCTGATCCTCCGCTGGGCGGGAATATGACCGGCCTTGAAGGGTCAGCCGGCCTTTCGGCGGCGGAGAGAGGAACGGTCATGAAAAAAGCGCTTGTATCCGGGGCCTCCCGGGGGATCGGAAGGGCCTGCGCGGAGGCTTTGTCGGCGGACGGGTTCCGCGTTGTTGTAAACTACCGCGAGAACCGGGAAAAGGCCGGGGAATTGGCCCGCAGGATCGGCGGCGAGGCCATCGGGGCCGACGTATCCGACCCCACGGCGGTAAAGCGGATGTTTGACGCCGCCGGGGATATCGACGCGCTGGTCTGCAACGCCGGGATCGCTTTACAGAAGCTTTTCACCGACACCTCCTATGAGGAATGGCGGCGGATCTTTGCCGTCAATGTGGACGGGGCGTACAACCTGATCCGGGCCGCCCTGCCCCACATGATCCACGAAAAGCGCGGACGGATCGTGATCGTCTCCTCCGTCTGGGGCGTGCGCGGGGCCAGCTGCGAGGTGGCCTACTCCGCCTCCAAGGCGGCTCTGACCGGCCTCACCAGGGCGCTGGCCAAGGAGCTGGGGCCGTCGGGCATCACGGTCAACTGCGTGGCCCCGGGGGTCATTGACACGGACATGAACGCCGCTCTGGATACCGAAGCCCTGGCGGAGCTGGCCGACGAAACCCCCCTGTGCCGATTGGGAACGCCGGAGGAAGTGGCGGAGGTGGTCAGTTTTCTCTGCTCCGAAAAAGCCGGCTTTGTGACCGGGCAGATCATCGGCGTTGACGGGGGCTTCGGGATGTAAAAACAGAATGAATCGCCGTCCTGAATGAAGGGCGGCGATAACCTATCTTCCTTAACCTCCCCGACGTCCGGGGAGGCGGCCCGCAGGGCCGGTGGGGTCGAGGGTCGGTCGTGATTGGCACCGCCGTTCAACGGGGGCTTGGCATTTGTCCGGGCTTCGACCCCTCAGTCAGCTCCGCTGACAGCTCCCCTTACGAAGGGGAGCCAATTCTCAGCATCCCCTTACGAGGGGGGTAATCCCCAGCCTCCCCTTCGTAAGGGGAGGTGGCCCCGCAGGGCCGGTGGGGTCGAGGGTCGGTCGAGATCGGCATTGCCGTTCAACGAGGGCGTGGTAATCGTCCGGGCCTCGACCCCTCAGTCAGCTTCGCTGACAGCTCCCCTTACGAAGGGGAGCCAATCCTCAGCATCCCTTTACAAGGGGGGCAATCCCCAGCCTCCCCTTCATAAGGGGAGGTGGCCCCGCAGGGCCGGTAGGGTCGAGAGGTGGTCGAGATCGGCACCGTCGTTCAACGGGGACTTGGCATTCGTCCGGGCCTCGACCCCTCAGTCACGGCTGCGCCGTGACAGCTCCCCTTACGAAGGGGAGCC
>CANQSU010000184.1 GCA_947626585.1 uncultured Oscillospiraceae bacterium | reverse complement strand
CCACCACCTCATCTCCGACGACGCGGTCATCATCAAGAAGGTCAACTCCTCCACTCTCACGGGCACGGCTCCCGACCTCATCCGCAACTACATCGAGCTTCGCGGCATCGGCGTGGTGGACGTGCGCCGCATCTTCGGCAACGGCGCCGTGAAAATGAGCGAAAAGGTGGACCTGGTGATCAAGCTGGAAAACTGGAACGCCGAGAACAGCTACGACCGCATGGGCTCCGAGACCGCGCAGATCGACATCCTGGGCGTCAAGGTGCCCTACATCGTGGTCCCCATCCGCCCCGGCCGGAACCTGGCCGTCATTATCGAGGTGGCCGCCATGAACAACCGCCAGAAGCGCATGGGCCTCAACTCCGGCAAGGACTTCGCCGAGCAGCTGGACGACTATTTTGACAGTCTGGAGAACAACTGATGGAAAGATCCGTTGATTCCTTTGCGAAAGAGCTGAACGCCGGCTTCCCCGGCACCGCCGTGTTTCTCGGCGAGCCCATGAGGAAGCACACCACCTTCCGCGTGGGCGGCGCCGTGAGCCTTTTCGCAGAGCCCAAGAGCCTCGAGGCCTTCGTCTGGGCGGTGAGGGAGCTTAAGCGCCTCGGGATCCCCTGCCTCATCATGGGCAACGGCTCGAACCTGCTCTTTTCCGACGGACCCCACGCCCTGGCGGTGCTGTCCACGGCCCGCCTTGACACCCTGCGCTTAAGCGGCGACAGCCTCATCTCCGGCGCGGGGGTGCTGCTGTCGCGCCTGGGGTCCGCCGCCCTGGAGGCGTGTCTCACGGGCCTTGAGTTTGCCCATGGCATCCCCGGCTCCCTGGGCGGGGGCATCTACATGAACGCCGGGGCCTACGGCGGGGAGCTGAAGGACGTGGTCGAGGCCGTCACCTACCTGGACGGCTCCGGCACCTTACGCACCGTATCCGGCGCCGACTGCGGCTTTGCTTACCGCCGCAGCCGCTTTCAGGACACCGATGACGCCATCCTCTCCGCCACTATCCGCCTGCGCCCGGGAGACCCCAAGGAGATAAAGGCGAAAATGGACGACTTTTCCCGCCGGCGTCGGGAAAAACAGCCGCTGAATTTCCCCTCCGCCGGGAGTACCTTCAAGCGCCCCCAGGGCGACTACGCCGCCCGGCTCATCGAGGAGGCGGGCCTGAAGGGCCTCGCCGTGGGCGGCGCCCAGGTCTCGGAGAAGCACGCGGGCTTCATCATCAACACCGGCAGCGCCACCTTCGAGGACATTATTACCCTCATGGACGCGGTAAAATCAAAGGTGTACCTCACCTCCGGCGTTATCCTCGAGCCGGAGGTCCGCATCATCCCGTAACGCCCGTCCCCCGATACTAGACCGCCCCGTTCCAACGCGCCCGTCCGTGCCGGACACCCGGCCGGCTCGCCCACGTAACCCGTATATTCTCCCAAACTGAGGTGATCCCATGGAAATGCTCATAATCTCCGGCCTGTCCGGCGCGGGCAAGAGCCGCGTGGCGGCGGCGCTGGAGGACCTGGACTTCTACTGCGTGGACAACATGCCCGCGGCCCTGATGCCGCTCTTTGCCGAGCTGTGCGCCGCCACCCGCGGCCGCTACGAGCGCGTGGCGCTGGTGTCCGATATCCGGGGCCGCGAGGGCTTCGACCAGCTCTTCTCCGCGCTGGACGAGCTTACCTCCCGGGGCTTCGATTACAAGATCCTCTACGTGGACGCCACGGTGGAGACGGTGGTCAAGCGCTACAAGGAGACCCGCCGCCGCCACCCCTTGGACGACGCCGGCGGCCTTGAGTCCGCCGTCCTCCGGGAGATCGAGATGCTGGCGCCCGTGCGCCGCCGCGCCGACTTCATCATCGACACCACGGGCATGACCCTGGGGAGATTACAGCGCACCCTTTTCCGCCTCTTCGGCGCCGACCGGGAGCAGAAGCTGAGGGTGTCCGTCATGTCCTTCGGCTACAAGTACGGCATCCCCATCGAGGCGGACCTTGTGTTCGATGTGCGCTTTCTGCCCAATCCCTTCTATGTCCCCGAGCTTCGGGAGAAGAGCGGCACCGACCCGGACGTGCGGGATTACGTATTCAACTCCGACGTGTCCAGGCAGTTCCTGCTGCGCCTGGAGGAGATGCTGGACTTCCTTCTGCCCAACTATGAGGAGGAGGGCAAGCTGACCGTCACCGTGTGCCTCGGCTGTACCGGCGGCCACCACCGTTCCGTGGCCGTGGCGGAGGCCCTGGGCGAGTATCTCACAAGTATGGGCCACGAGGTGGAGTGCATACACCGGGATATAGGAAAATCCTGAGCCGTTCGGTCGGCGGTGGAAAAATCCCGCTTTGATCGTAAGATTTACCGCGATAAACGCGCCGGCGCAAAAGGGGGTGACGTCCTTGTCCTTCTCATCCGACGTGAAAGCCGAGCTTTGCCGCTCGGACATATCTATGAGGACCGCCCTGGCCGAGTGCTACGGGGTCCTGCTCTTCTGCAACCGCTTCGACAGGGGAGAGGTGAGGATCGTCACCGGCTCCGACGCCTTTGTCAACCGCCTTCCCCGGCTCTTCTCCCGGGCCTTCGGCCTTTCCTTTGACGAGGCCCCGGAAAAGGGCGAGACCGGCAAGCGGACCTTCGTTATCAATACCCCCGAAAGCGTCTCCGCGATCCTGGACGCCCTGGGCTGCGCCCCCACCGGCCTTCTCACCCACCATGTGAACCTGGGCCTTCTGGAGGACGACGCCTCCCGCGCGGCCTTCCTCCGTGGCGCGTTCCTGGCCGGCGGCAGCGTCACCGACCCCCAAAAGGGCTACCATCTGGAGCTGGTCACCGACCACTGGTCCGTGAGCCGCGAGATCAAAGCCCTGCTTCTGGACATGTCCTTCGAGCCCCGTTCCGTCACCCGGGCCGGGAACTATATCACCTATTTCAAGCAGAGCGACCTCATCGAGGACCTTCTCACCACCATGGGCGCGCCGGTGTCCGCCATGTCCATCATGTCCGCCAAGATCGAAAAGGACATGACGAACCTTGTCAACCGCAAGGTCAACTGCGACACCGCCAACGTCATAAAGACCGTGGAGGCCAGCGCCCAGCAGCTCGCGGATATCAAAAAACTCAGAGAGAACGGCGTCCTGCCCACCCTCTCGGACAAGCTTCGGGAGGCCGCCAGACTGCGGGAGGAAAACCCGGAGCTGTCCATCGCCGAGCTTGCGGAGCTGGCCGATCCGCCGGTGACCAAATCCGGCCTGTCCCACCGCCTCAGAAAATTATCTGAGCTGGCTTCCGCCCTGTAGGGGCCGCCTCTCCCGGCGGCCCGCCCAAAAAAATTTCCCAGATCCCCCCGAAAGGAGCCTCCCATGTCCTTCACACACCTGCACGTCCACTCCGAATACAGCCTCCTCGACGGCGCCTGCCGCATTAAGGATCTGCCCAAAAGGGCCAAAGAGCTTGGCCAGACAAGCCTCGCCATCACCGACCACGGCGTCATGTACGGGGCCGTGGCCTTTTACAAGGAGTGCGTCAAGGAGGGCGTCAAGCCCATCATCGGCTGCGAGGTCTACGTGGCCCCCCGTACCCGCTTCGATATGGAGAGGGGGGAGGACTCGGTGCGCTACCACCTGATCCTCCTGTGCAGGAACGAGACGGGCTACAAAAATCTCTGCTACATGGTGTCCATGAGCTTCGTCCAGGGCTTCTACATGAAGCCGCGGGTGGACATGGACCTTCTGCGCGCCCACTCCGAGGGCCTCATCGCCCTGTCGGCCTGCATCCAGGGCCGCGTGCCCCGGCTCATCCTGGAGGACAGGTACGACGAGGCCAAAAAGACCGCCCTCGAGTTTGAGAGGATCTTCGGCAAGGGCAATTACTACCTGGAGCTTCAGGACCACGGCATCCCCGAGGAGCGGGCCGCGGCCAAGGGCCTTATACGCCTCTCGAAGGAGACGGGCATCCCCCTGGTGCTGACCAACGACGTCCACTACTTAAGGCGCGAGGACGCCTACGCCCAGGACGTGCTGATGTGCATCCAGACCGGCAAGACACTGGACGAGCCCAACCGCATGAAATTCCAGGGCGACGGGCTGTATTTAAAGTCCGAGGAGGAGATGCGCGCCCTCTATCCCGACCACCCGGAGGCGGCGGACAACACCGAAAAGATCGCGGAGCTGTGCCATATGGAGTTCGAGTTCGGCCACTACCACCTGCCGGAATTCAAGCTCCCGGAGGGCGTCACCTCAAGGGAATACCTGGACAAACAGTGCCGGGAGGGCCTGGCGCGCCGCTACGGCGGGGAGGTTTACGAGCGGGCGAAAAAGCAGCTGGCCTATGAGCTGGACATGATCGACCGCATGGGCTTTACCGACTACTTTCTGATCGTCCAGGACTTCGTCCTGTACGCCAAGCGAAGCGGCATCCCCGTGGGCCCCGGACGCGGCAGCGCGGCGGGGAGCGTGGTCAGCTACACCCTGGGCATCACCGATGTGGATCCCATCAAATATAACCTCTTTTTCGAGCGGTTCCTGAACCCCGAGCGGGTCTCCATGCCGGATATCGACATGGACTTCTGCGAGCGCCGCCGGGGCGAGGTGGTGGACTACGTCAAGCGCAAGTACGGCGCCGACCACGTGGCCCAGATCATCACCTTCAACACCCTGAAGGCCAAAAACGCCGTTCGCTCCGTCTCCAAGGTGCTGGGCCTGACCTTCGCGGAGGAGAACGAGTTGGCCAAGGCCATGCCCGACGACCCCAAGATGACGATAGCCGACGGCGTCCGCACCTCGGCACAGCTCCGGGAGCTGATGGACCGGGACGAGCGCTGCAGGCGCGTCATTGAGACGGCCCAGGCCATCGAGGACATGCCCAAGGACTACGGCACCCACGCCGCCGGCGTGGTTATCACCCGGGACACCTACGTGCCCCTGGCCCTCAGCAAAAAGGACAACACTATCTCCACCCAGTACACCATGACCACCGTGGAGGAGCTGGGGCTTCTGAAGATGGACTTCCTGGGCCTTCGCAACCTGACCATCATCGACGACGCGGTGCGGGACATCCGCAGGAGGGTTCCGGACTTTGACATATCGAGGATCCCCACGGACGACAAGCCCACCTACGACATGCTCTCCGCCGGCAGGACGAGCGGCGTATTCCAGCTTGAGTCCGCCGGCATGACCAGCGTGGCCGTGGGCATGAAGGCCAGGAGCATCGAGGACATCTCCTC
>CANQSU010000183.1 GCA_947626585.1 uncultured Oscillospiraceae bacterium | reverse complement strand
TTCAGTCGATGCTGACCGTGATGTCCGCCGTGACCTCGTTCACCGTTACGCGCAGGACGGTGGACTGGCCCGGTTGGCCCGTCATGGTGCAGTCGCAGTTGATGCCGCTGCCGGCACGGGTGTGGGCTCTGCCGCCGCCCAGCCCTCCGGCAGATCGTTGGCGATGACTGAGCCGTCCACGGCGCTGACGATCAACACGCCGCTGTCCGCATCCAAATAGCTGGGGCCGCAGCGGTAGGAGGGCACCAGGTGATAGCTCCCCGAGCCGTCGGCGTTGGGCACACGGGTGTAGCAGAACCGCCAGCCAGGCTCCGTCAGGCTGTCCTCCAGCCCCGCCGCGGCCAGCGCGTCCCGCAGGCTCATGAGCGCCTGCGGCGCTCCGGAGGCAGTGACCTCCAGGGGCGAGCTGTAGATGCAATACGACAGCCTGCCATTGAAAAAGGAGAACAAGAGCGTCTGGTCGTCCGGGGGATAGTCGAAGGGCAGCTGCACGATGGCGTCGTAGGAGGGCTGGGCGGTGATGATGAGGGCGCCGGTGTCGTCCGTCACCTCGACGGACACGATGGCATAGCTTTCCAGCCCCATCTCGTCCAACCAGCCGTTCACCTGTCCGGTCATGGCGTCGATCTGCTCCTGGGTGGGCGCGGTGGTTTGCGCCGGGACGGGATCGTCATCCACTTTATAGATCACCAGTCTGTGGGTGCCGGGCATGCCCGAGGGGACCAGGTTCGCCGCCGAGATAGCATAGAGCCTGCCGTCCAACGCCGCACTGGCGCCGATGACCATGCCGCTGTCCCCGACCTGGGGGCGGAACGTCCAGTCGCACAGCTCCCGCTCTGACGGGTCCGGGGCGGTCCCGTTTTGCGAGCGCGGGTCCTCCAGCGCCACGGTGTCCGCGTAGACCGGCGCGTCGCCGAATATGGCGGTGACGATGGCCTTGGCCTCCTCGGCGGTGACGTCTCTGGGCAGGACGGTGAGGATGGGGAGCGGGCCGGGGGCGGCGTCGGGATCGAGACCGGCCGCCTCCGCCGGCGCGGCCGAGGGTGGGACTGTTTCCATCGGCGGCGACTGGACGGGACCTGTATCCGCCTGTGCGGCGGGGCTGGTCAGCAGGCACGCCCCCGCGCCGGCCACCAGGACAAACGCCAATACCATGGCCCAGAGGGCCGGTTTTTTATATCGTACCACTTTCAATATCCTTTCTTTCAAGCCCACCTCGCCAAAGGCGACGGGGCAGGCCTCCAGGGTGGGGCGGTCCACGCCCCAGGCCAGCAGCGCCCGGGCGTACCGCTTTCTGTCGTTTTCATCCAGGGTCCGTATGACATGTTCGTCGCAGGCGAGCTCCATGTCCCGCCCCAGCAGGGAATAGGCCGCCCAGCACAGGGGATTGAACCAGTGCACGCTCAAAATGAGCCCGGCCAGGACCTTGGTCAAGGGGTCATGCCGGCGGATGTGGGCCCGCTCGTGGGCGATGATGTGGTCCAGAGCGGGGCTGTCCATGGCGAAGGGCAGATAAATGCGCGGCCGGAAAAGGCCCAGCACGAAGGGGGCGTCCACGCGCTCGGACTGCCACAGCTCGTCCCTGAGATGTACGGCGGTGCGCAGCCGCCGGCGCAGCAGAAGAAAGCTGCCCGCCCCGGACAGGAGCATGACGCCCACCCCGGCCAGCCATATCCGGGAGAGCACCTGTACCGCATCCACGACAGGGGCGGGCGCTGCGGGTGCGGCCGTCTCTGCCTGTGCGCCACTGGCAGCCGGTTCGACGGGGGAGCGCACGCCTTCAATGGCCGCGTTGGCCCGGTCATCCACGAAGGAGAAGCCGGTCCGGATGACGGGCTCGTCCTCCGCCGCCGGGGCCAGGATGGCGGCCTCGTTCACCACCGCGGCGCTGGGCAGCAGGCTCAGCGCGCTCTCCATTGTGAAGGGGCATATGAGCCGCACCGCCGCCAGCGCCCACAGCGCGCACACCGCCCACCGGGGCGCACGGCGCAGGATAAGACGCATGAGCATGACCGCCACGATGACGTAGCAGCCGCTCACGCTCAGGTTGAGCACCCGCAGGAACAGGGCCTGCACCATCTCACTCACCGTCCCTGTCGATGATGCGCCGCAGCGCGTCGATGTCCTCCTGGCTGAGCTTCTGACGGCGGGCGAAGGCGGCGATAAAGGCGGGCAGGGAGTTTTCGAACCGCTTTTCCATCAGCTCGTCCAGCTCCGACACCTGGGCCTCGTCCTTGCTGATCAGGGACGTGACCACGGCGTTCTCGCTCTTCACCACGCCCCGGTCGGTGAGCCGCTTGATGACGGTGTAGGTGGTGGTCTTGGACCAGCCCAGCCGTTCCCGGCACAGTGCGGCCAGGTCCCGGCTGCGGATGGGCTCGTTCTCCCACAAAATGAGGCAGAACCGGTACTCGCTCTCGAATATTTTTGGAGTCATGACGATACCTCCTGAAAAAGTATGGTCTAACATGTTAGAATGATTGCATTCTAACGCGTTAGACCATCGCTGTCAAGGTTTTTTCGCGATTTAACGAAATCTTAATGATTGCCGGGCGGCCGCGTCTTGCCAGACGGCGGGTTATGTGTTAAAATATCACATTATCTTATGGTGGCGTCGGAACGGGGCGCGGAGGAAGTATGGACGTAACGCTTGTGGTCCTGGCGGCGGGGATCGGCTCCCGCTACGGCGGCGGGGTCAAGCAGCTGGAGCATGTGGGCCCCACCGGGGAGATCATCATGGACTATTCCATCCATGACGCCATCCAGGCCGGGTTCAATAAGATCGTATTCATCATCCGGCGGGACATCTACGACGACTTTATGGAGGTCATCGGCAGCCGCCTGGAGCAGCGCTTCTGCCACCGGGACGTGAAATGGGAGTATGCCTTTCAGGAAATGGACGGCATGCCCGCCGGGCGCACCAAGCCCTGGGGCACAGGCCACGCCATCCTCAGCTGCAAACAGTACCTGGACGGTCCCTTCGCCGTCATCAATGCCGACGACTATTACGGAAAGAGCGCTTTTACGCATGCGTACCGGTTCCTGTCCCGGTGCGTGCCCGGTGAAAAGGGCAAATACGGCATGATCGGCTTTGTGCTGAAAAATACCCTGTCCGACGTGGGCGGGGTGACCAGGGGCGTGTGCGCCACGGATAAGGACGGGGAGCTGATCGGCATCACCGAGACCCGCCATATCGTCAAGACGCCGGAGGGCGCGGCGGTGCAGGAGGCCGACGGGCTGCGGCCGCTGGACCCGGAGAGCCTGGTGTCCATGAATATGTGGCTGCTGACGCCGGATTTTGTCGACGCGCTGCAATCGGGCTTTGGGCCCTTCAGGGCCGGGATGAAGGACCCGGCTAAGGACGAGTACCTGCTGCCGGAGATCGTGGACGGGATGCTCAAAAAGGGCCAGGCCACGGTACAGGTCATCCGCACAGGCGACGCCTGGTTCGGGGTGACCTACCACGAGGATAAGCCCGTGGTGGCGGAGGCCTTCCGCCGGCTCATCGAGGCGGGGGAGTACCGGGCGGATCTGTTCAGTGATATGTGAGTGTATATAGAGCAAGGGCGCGGGAACCATCCCGCGCCCTGAGCTTGTCAAAAAACAAGTTTTTTGACCGCTTGATATAAACTGCTCGGCGGAAGTGAATCCCGCCGGCAGGAAGTCAAAAGCCTGACGTACTGCGGCTTTTGACTTCACGCGCGGCCCCGCCGCGCGGCTCGGCCTGACCGGCCTTCGCTTCCATTCATCCATTCTTTGACAGTCTGAAGGGCACGGGATAATTCCCGCGCCCTTTTGCTGTGCCGGTTTACCCGCAGTGCTCCAGCAGGTACTCGATGGCCATGCGGTAGCCGTCGAAGCCGTACCCGGCGAAGGTGGCCTGGCAGGCCATGCCGGCGTAGGAGACATGGCGGAATCCCTCCCGGGCGGAAACATCCGACAGATGCACCTCCACCGCCGGGATGCTCACCGCCTTGAGCGCGTCCAGGATGGCCACGCTGGATGGCTCCCTCGTGGTTGGACTGGAAGCACTCGCAGCCAAGGCCGTGGCTTTGGCACACGCCGGTGACGAAATCCACCAGCGCCTGGTAGCTATCTTTGCCGTAGATGCCCGGCTCACGGATGCCCAGCATGTTCAGGTTCGGCCCGTTGATGACAAGGATGTTTCTCATGCCAGCGCCTTTCTGATCTGCGCGACGGTATCGTCCAGCGCGCCGTTGTTGTCAACTGTGATATCCGCAAAGGCGGCGTACTTGTCCCGCCGCTGGGCGTAAAGCGCCTCGGCGGAGTTCTGCTGTGACAGGGGCCGGCCGGCGGTGGGCAGCTTTGCCAGATCCCGCCGCAGCCACACGATGGTCCCGTTCTGGTGCAGCAGCGGATAGTTCTCCCGCCGGGTGACACAGCCGCCGCCGGTGGCGATCACCGCCCCGGAGCCCTGGCCCAGCCGGGCCAGCACCGCCGTCTCCCGGACGCGGAAGCCCGCCTCGGCCTCCCTGGCAAAGATGTCCGGGATGGTCATGCCCGCCTCGCCCTCGATCTCGGCGTCCGCGTCGATGAACGGCCGGTCCAGCGCCGCGGCCAGCGCCCTGCCGACGGCGGACTTGCCGCAGCCGGGCATGCCGATAAGGAGCACGTTGGACATCTGACGGGATAAGGTTGACATAATTTCTTCTATCCGCTTCCGCGGGATGCCGTGGCCGGCAAACTGCTCCGCGCTGCGCCACGCCTGGGCCACCAGCATGCCCAGACCGCCGGCGCAGGGGATGCCGCGGGCCTCCGCATCCATCAAAAATGCGGTCCTCTGGGGGTTATATACCACATCGAACACGCCCTCGCATTGGGGGAAGTCCCCCACGGACACGGCAGCCGTGCCCGCGTTGGGAAACATGCCCAGGGGGGTGGCGTTGACCAGGACACGGGCGTCCCGGTGACGGGATAAGTTACCATAATTATCCGGCCCGGACCGTGATACGGACACGATGGGACCGGCGCCCAGGTCCTCCAGCGCGGCCTTCACCGCCAGGGAGGCGCCGCCGGTGCCGAATACCAGGGCCTTTTTGCCACACACATCCACACCGGACGCTTCCACGATATAGCGAAAGCCGGTGTAGTCCGTGTTGTCGCCGTACCACCCGTCGGAGGTGCGGACCAGGGTGTTGACGCTGCCCATGCGCCGGGCCGCGTCGGACAAGGACGCGCAATAGGGGACCACGTCCCTTTTGT
>CANQSU010000182.1 GCA_947626585.1 uncultured Oscillospiraceae bacterium | reverse complement strand
AACGACGGCTACGGTGACAGCTTCAACATGCAGCTCATGGACCGCGCCAACATGCCCATGATCATGACCGCCGGCGGCAACATTTCCGGCAACACCGCCGTCCTTCAGGCCGCCGAGCA
This sequence comes from uncultured Oscillospiraceae bacterium, assembly GCA_947626585.1. Classification (GTDB taxonomy): domain Bacteria; phylum Bacillota; class Clostridia; order Oscillospirales; family Oscillospiraceae; genus RUG626. Next base: position 5,113 of record CANQSU010000182.1, on the reverse strand, counting down.
GGGCGCGTTCTGGGATCTGACCCCGTTCCTGGAAACCGGAGACTATCCGTATCTCTCCCAGATCGATCCCGCGATCGCCGGCGCTCTCACCGTCAAGGGCGCTATGGTGGGCATCCCCAAGCTGCGCGACCCCGGCCGTTACGGCTTCAGCTACCGCAAGGACTGGGCCGAGAAGCTTGGCTTCACCAAGGACCCCGAGACAGTTGACGAAGTGTACGATATGCTCTACGCTTTCACCCACAATGACCCCGACGGCAACGGCAAGGACGACACCTACGGCATGGAAGCTACCGGCCAGTACACCGGCTGGATGGATATCATTCAGACCTGGTTCGGCTGCGGCAACGGCTGGGTCGAGAAGGACGGCAACCTGGTTCCCGTCCATGAGACCGAGGAGTACAAGGCCGCCCTTGACTGGATGCGCAAGCTCCACGCCGAAGGCATCATCCGTCCCGACTTCGCCTCTGTCCAGGTCTCTGACTGGGGCATGGCCGTCCGCCGCGGTGAGGCCGGCACCATCGTCGACACCCTTGACTCCGCCGGACGCCGCGCCTGGCGTGAGTTCATCAACAACAAGACTCCCAGCGTTGTGAATCCTGACGAGTACGCCAGCATGGGCCTTGTCGGACCCATTAACGGGAAGACCGCCCTGCTCGCCACCTACAACGGCTACTTCCTCATCACCAAGGACGGCGCCAAGACCGAGGACGACGTCCGCGGCTGCCTCCAGTTCCTTGACCGTATGTGTTCCGTTGAGGGCCGTACCCTTGCCGACTGGGGCATCGAGGGCGTGACCTATGAGATCAACGATGACGGCACCGCCTCCATGATGGAGGGTCTTGAGACCGCCTCCTATCCCCATCAGGGCATCAACCAGGCCGAGGGCTATATCCCCTTCCGTCTTGATGGCACCCTGAAGGGCGCTCAGGCCGAGCCTGACATCGCCTGCGAGGCCGCCGAGGCCCGTGCCGCCGAGGTCGCCGTTATGAACCCCGCCGAGGAATATCTGGCCGCCTCTCCCACTAACACCGCCAACGGCACCATCCTTGCCCAGACCATCAGCGACGCACGCACTCAGTACATCGCCGAGGTCATCACCTGGGAGCAGTTCCAGGCAGCCGTCTCCACCTGGGAGGCCCAGGGAGGCGCCGCCGTCAAGGAAGAGGTCAACACCGCTTATCACGCCGCTCAGAACTGATCGGTATAACCTTGACTACATAGCATAAACTCTTTGTGCGCCGCGCCGCAAGGCGCGGCGCACTTTCGTTATCGAGGAAGCGAAAATCGCGCGTGGCCCTGTTTGTGGACTTGTGAAATCCAAAAGTCCGCTTTCTGATTTCACAAATCCATGAACGAAAGCAAACGGAGGACAACCATGTATCTTATCGCCATCGGCCTTATTTTTGTCTTTTTCTATATCAACATCAACCTGACGGGTATGGCGCCCTTCGGCTTCCCGGCGAATTCCGTCACTGTGGACATCCTGCCGGACATTGTGGGCTACGCCCTCATCGCCTACAACAGCTATAAACTGCGCGACAGGTCCTGGTCCTTTCAGACCGCCCTGTGGGTGAGCTGCGTCATGGGCGTTTACTCCACCGTCGCCCGGATTTGGAAGCCCACGGGCCTTCTCGGTCTTGTGATCACCATAGGAGAGACCGCCGGGACCGTCTGGCTCCTCAAGCTTCTGACCGACGGCGTCTCCGATATCGAGGACGCGGAGAAGCGATCCCTGCGCTGGGCCTCCCTTGACCGCTGGCGTTTACTCGCCGCGGTTGGCTATATCGCGGTCCTGCTCTGCACCGTTGGCGTCCAGTTCATCTCCGGCCTCGGCTTCTTCTCACTGCTGGTGGTGGTCCTCTGGGCGGTCTTTTGCGTGGGCTTCACCGTCTGCTTCTTCCGCACCGCCGCCCGCTACTCCGGCGGCGGCAAAAACGGCGGGAAGAAAAAATATATAAGCGCTCCTCTCCCTCCCCATGAAAGGAAATGAAATAAAAAAGCAATTGACAAATCCAAAAACGGTATTATTATATTTTGAAGATATAGCGAAGGAGTGATTTTTACGGAGCTTCTGGAAACCCTGAAGGATCCCGCCTCCGAGTTTACGCCCATCCCCTTCTGGTTTTTGAACGGTGACCTGACTCACAAGGAGATCCGCCGGCAGCTGCGCGACTTCCACGCCCACGGCGTGGACGGCGTGGTGCTTCACCCCCGCATGGGCCTTCCCAAGCGCATCGGGTATCTGTCCGAGGATTTCTTTTCCTACATCCGCACCGCCCTGGAGACATGCCGGGAGCTTGACATGAAGGTGGTCTTTTACGACGAGGGCATGTACCCCTCCGGCTCGGCCTGCGGCCAGGTGGCGGCCGGTCACCCGGAGCTGGCAAGCCAGGGCATTACCGTCACGGACAAGCCGGCTCCTGGCGACGAGGTCCTGGCGGAGAAAAACGGCGGAGTTTTGGTGGCCCGCCGGACCCACGGCACCATCCGCGGCATCCACTACGGCGAGGACGACTTCGAGCCCGACGCCCCGGCCAGCGCCGACCTTCTCAACCCCGACGCGGTCAAACGCTTCATCGAGCTGACCCACGAGGCGTACTGGCGCCGCTTCAGAGAGTATTTCGGCACCACCGTCATTGGCTTTTTCACCGACGAGCCCAGCATCATCGGCCGCTGTGTGACCGGCATGAAGCCCTGGACACGGGGCTTTGCCGATATCTTCAGGTCCGCCGGCGGGGACCTCGGCGGTCTCTTCGCCCTCTTTGAGGGGGAGGAAAACGACGACACCCGGCTCTATAACCGCATGATCATGGAGCGGGAGAACGAGGTCTACTACTCCGCCCTGTCCCGCTGGTGTGCCGGCCACGGCATCAGTCTCATGGGTCACCCGGACTCCTCCGACGATATCGAGCGGGAACGCCACTTCCACATCCCCGGTCAGGATCTGGTCTACCGCCAGGTGTCCCCGGAGATGGGCGATCTTGTGGGGCGGGACTCCGTTCAGGGCAAATGCTCCGCCGACGCGGCGCGGCTCCTGGGCCGGCGGCGCAACTCCAACGAGTGTCTGGGCGTCTGCGGCGGGGAGGAGAACCCCTGGAGCATGACCGGCGGGGATATCAAGTGGTTCATCGACTATCTGGCCGTCCGTGGCGTCAACATGTATATCCTCCACGCCTTCTATTACTCCATCGTAGGCGCCCGCAAGGACGAGCGTCCCCCCGACGTGGGCCCCAACTCCATCTGGTGGCCCCACTTTGACAAGTGGGCGGCCTACATCCGGCGCGTCTCGTGCCTCATGACCGACACCGTTCTCCACGCCCCCGTGGCGGTGCTGTGCCGCAACCGGGAGCTGATGCCGGAGAGGGTCGCCGCCCTCTTCGAGAACCAGATCGGCTTCATGTACCTGCCCCAAAGCTTCTGGGACGAGTGCCGGGTGGAAAACGGCAGGCTCGTCCACGGCGACATGCGCTTCTCCGCCGTGATCGATCCGGAGGATCGTTTCCCCGCTGTCTCCCGGGACATTCTTGCCCAGGAGCGCGACATTGGCTTTGCCGAACCCCAGCCCGGTCTGCGCGCCGTCCGCTTTGAAAAGCGCGGCGCCGACTGTGTGTTTGTGACCAACGCCGGTAAGGAGAATATCGTCGCCTCCGCTGTCCTTCCCTTCGCGGGCAAGGCCGGCCAATACGACTTGTGGACCGGCGAGGCCGCCCGCTTTGACGGCCGCCTGACTCTTCCGAGGTTCGGAAGCCTGCTCCTCTTCTCCTGTTCGGAGGAGGAGTACGCCGCCCTTCCGGTGAAAAACGTCCCCGCGTCTGTCGCCGTGCCGGAATTCGTGCTGGTCTCCCACGACCCCACCAGGGCCGTGAAGGTCTATGAGGCTGAGCTTGGGCCCGCGGACGGCGTGCTGACCGTTGAGGCCGACGAGACGGCGGAGCTGACCGTAAACGGCGTAAGCGCCGGCGTGTCCTTCTGGAGCCCTCATCACTTTGACCTGACGGGCCTGCTCACCGACGAACACAACAAGCTGCGCCTGACGGTGACCGGCTCCCGGGCCAACCTCTACGGAAAACCCGTCCCGTACGGTCTGAAATAAGGTGGTCAATATGGATATGAAGCTCACTCTCTCCAACCTCACCGCCGACAGCGTCTCCCTCGCCTGGGACGCCGTGGAGGGCGCGGACTACTACGTGGTCTCCTGGTCCGACCGGGATACCCCCGCCCACATCATGAAGCCCCTCCCCCCCGTGCGGGATGTCCGCTTCGTCTTTCGCCGCTCCACCGACATCCCCTACTATCTGAAGGTGGAGGCCAGGAGCATTGACGGAGCGGTCCTGGCCGAAAGTCCCACCGTCCGCTCCGCCGTGGGCAAGCTGGCCCGTCCGCAGCTGGAGGAGCTGGGCCGGGGCCTCGTCGCCGTGGCCACGGGCGCGGGCGTATTCCTCAGCTGGCGGCTTTTGCGGTCCGAGGTAAACGGCTATACCGCCACCGGTCTTGCCGGCGCGGATTTTGCCGTATACAAAAACGGCGAAAAGCTCGCCGTGGTCACCGACCGCACCAGCTTCCGGGACGAGGCGGGAGGACCGGAGGATTCCTATTCCGTGGCCGCCATATACGCCGGCGTGGAAGACGCCCCCTGCAAGGCGGTCAAGCCCTGGAAGCGGAATTACATAGACATACCCCTCTCCATCCCCGAGGGAGGCGTCACCCCCGCCGGGCAGGAGTTCACCTATCACTGCTCGGACATGAGCGTGGGCGACATGGACGGCGACGGGGAATACGAGTACGTCCTCAAGTGGAGCCCGTCCAACGCCCACGACGTGAGCCACCGGGGCTACACCGGCCACTGCATTCTGGACTGCTTCCGTCTGGACGGCACGCGCCTGTGGCGGCTGGACATGGGTCCCAACATCCGGGCCGGCAACCACTACACCCAGTTCATGGTCTACGACTTCAACGGCGACGGCCGGGCCGAGATGGCGGTAAAGACCGCCCCCGGCACCCTGATGACCCGCTACGCCCCGGACGGGAGCATAAGATCTCAGGACTACGTGACCATGCCCCAGGAGGATATCGACGCCGGCTGGTCCCATGAGGACAACTACGTCTGCTCCGC
>CANQSU010000181.1 GCA_947626585.1 uncultured Oscillospiraceae bacterium | reverse complement strand
CGAACATGTAGCCGTAGGACTCCTCGAAGGAGAAGATGACCTTGCCCTGACCGGATTCCTCAAGGGCGTTCTTCTTCTCGGCCAGGAACTTGAAGCCCGTGAAGGTGTCGTAGAACTGAAGACCGTTCTTCTCGGCCACGGCTCTCGCCATCTCGGAGGAGACGATGGATTTGAGGGCGGCGGGGTTTTCCGGCATGGTGCCGGCGCGGCGCTTGGCGCCGATGATGTAGTCCAGGAGAAGGACGCCGGTCTGGTTGCCGGTGAAGGGGATGAACTTACCATCGTGGTCCCGGACCATGATACCCACCCGGTCCGCGTCCGGGTCGGAGCCCAGTATGAAATCCGCGCCCACTTTATCGGCCAGCTCGATGCACAGATAGAAGCCCTCGGGGTTCTCGGGGTTGGGGGATTTGACGGTGGGGAAGTCGCCGTCCTTGATCATCTGCTGGGGCTCACAGTAGACCTTCTTCAGGCCCATGCGGCGGAGCGCCTCGGGGATCAGCTTCATGCCGGTGCCGTGGAAGGGGGTGTAGACCATCTTGAAGCTGTCGGCGACCCGGGCAATGAGTGCGGGGTCGTTCTGCTGAGCCATCACGTTTGCGAGGAATTTCTCGTCGGTCTCGTGGCCCATGAGGACGATCTTGCCCTCCTTAAGGGCGGCGTCGAAGGCCATGGTCTTGACGCAGTCAAAGACATCGAGCGCCGCCATCTTCGCGGCGACCTGGTCGGCGTGCTTGGGAGGCAGCTGGGCGCCGTCCTCCCAGTAGACCTTATAGCCGTTGTACTCCTTGGGGTTGTGGGAGGCGGTGATGTTGATGCCGGCGATGCACTTATATTCCCGGATGGCGAAGCTCAGCTCGGGGGTGGGGCGCATGTCGTCAAAAAGCCGCACGAAAATGCCGTTGGCGGCCATCACGCGGGCGGCCTCGTGGGCAAACGTCTCGGAATTGTTGCGGCAGTCGTAGCAGACGGCGACGCCGCGCCTGACGGCCTCCTCGCCCTCGGCTAAAATCACCTCGGCAAAGGCCTGGGTGGTGTGACGGATGACATGGACGTTCATGCGGTTGAGGCCCACGGCCATGGTGCCGCGAAGGCCGGCGGTGCCGAACTCCAGCTGGGCGATAAAGCGGGACTCGATCTCCTTCTCGTCGCCCGCGATGGCCTGAAGCTCTGCCTTCTCCTCGGCCGACAGGGCGGGAGAATTCAGCCATTTTTCATAGGCGTCACGGTAGCTCATTTTGATTTTCCTCCTCAGTTATATTTTCGATTTCATCGGCGGAGACGTCCCCGCTGATAATATTTTTCGCGTCCTCGAGCATACTCTCGGGGACGAAAATATCCAACCCGAAGCCGGACTGGCCAAGAACGATCTTGCCCAGAGTCCCGTCCATGGGGTAGCGTCCCACACTGGGTACGCCATAAGCCCAGAGCATATTGCGCCGCAGGGCCAGCTCGGTTTCGTTGCCGAAGGCCCGCTCAAGAAACGCGGGGGTCTCCGGCTCACCGGAGGCGGTCACCGGCCAGTTGCCCGTGACGCCCGATAGATTGAGGCCCCAATTTTTGCTCATTTGTGGTACTTACCCCCGTTCATAATGGAAAAGGCCCGGTAGAGCTGTTCCAGTACCATCACCCGGGCCAGATGGTGGGGAAAAGTCATGGGCGACATGGACAGACGCAGGAAAGCCGCGTCCTTGACGCTTTGATGCAGGCCGTCGGAGCCGCCGATGACCAGGGCGAGCCTCGAGGTCGTCCGGCTCAGGTCCGCGACCGTCCTTGAAAAGGCCTCCGAGCTTTGCTCCTTCCCCTCGACGCACAGGGCGATCAGCGCCGCGCCTTTGGGGACGGCTTTTTTGATGGCCTCCGCTTCCTTCAAAAGGCAGGCGTCGATTTCGGCCCTTGAGGGGGTTTCACTTTTCCGCTCCTCCGTAAGCTCCACAACGGAGAGCCTGCAATACGCCCCAAGGCGTTTTATGTATTCCCCGCAGGCGGCCTGATAAAATTTTTCCTTCAACCTGCCCACGCAGATCAATGTCACATCAAACATATTGTTATCAATATAGGTTCGGGGGCATACCATGCCCCCGATTTATTGACTGGCTTTTAACCGATTTTGATGATCTCCGTCTCATCGGATTCCGGGATATCCACGCTCTCGATGTCCGCGCCCACCGCCCTGAGCTTCTCCACCAGATCCTCGTAGCCTCGCTCGATGTAGTTCACGCCCTCGATCTCCGTGGTGCCCTGGGCGCACAGGCCCGCGATCACCATGGCCGCGCCGGCGCGCAGGTCCCAGGCCATCACGTTGGCGCCCGAAAGCTGGCCCACTCCCTCGATGATGGCCTTGCGACCGTCAACGGTGATCTGAGCGCCCATCTTGAGAAGCTCATCCACATATTTGTATCGGGTGTCCCACACGCCCTCGGTGATCACCGAGGTGCCCTTCGCCAGGCACAGGACCGTGGCCATCTGGGGCTGCATATCCGTGGGAAAGCCAGGGTAGGGGAGGGTTTTCAGGTTGATCCGGCGCAGGGAGCCGGTGCGGGAGATCAGCATCTGATCCTCGCCCTCCTGGACGTCCACACCCATCTCCTCCAGTTTGCCGGTGATGCAGTCCATGTGCTTGGGAATGACGTTTTTGATGAGAAGGCTTCCGCCCGTCCCCGCCACGGCGGCCATATAGGTGCCCGCTTCGATCTGGTCGGGGATCAGGGCATAGTTGCCGCCGGAGAGACGGTCAACGCCCCGGATCTTGATGACGTTTGTGCCGGCGCCGCGGATATCCGCGCCCATGGCGTTCAGAAAGTTTGCCACGTCCACGATGTGGGGTTCCCGGGCCACGTTCTCGACGCGGGTGACGCCCTTGGCGAACACGGCGGCCAGCATGATGTTGATGGTGGCGCCCACGCTGGCCACGTCCAGATATATGTCCGTCCCGTGGAGCCGCCCGTTTTTCGCGACGGCGACCACAAGGCCGTTCTTGACCTCCACCTCCGCGCCCATGGCGATGAAGCCTTTGACGTGCTGGTCGATGGGCCGCACGGAGCCGAAGTTGCAGCCGCCGGGCATGGCCACCTGGGCCTTGCCGAACCGGCCCAGAAGCGCGCCGATCAGATAGTAGCTGGCGCGGATCTTTGTCATGATGTCAAAATCCGCCTTCGACGTGCGGACACCGGAGCAGTCAATGTCCATGGTGTGCCGGTCCACGGTCCTGACTCTGGCGCCCAGGCGCCTTAAGATATTCAGGAGCATGGTCACGTCGGATATCTGCGGGATGTTCTCAATGCGGCAGACCCCGTCCACCAGCATGGCGGCGGGGATAATGGCGACGGCGGCGTTCTTCGCGCCGCTGATCTCTACGGTGCCGTAAAGCGGCCTCCCACCTTTGATAATATACTTTGTCAAAGGCTCACCTTCCTGTGCGGTTTCTTGTTGATGTCAGTATGCCCCGTTCGCGGTATAAAATCCGGGCGGGCGTTATATTAAATCCTTGTAACAACTGTGTGAAAAAGATTATAACATCTCGTTGATAATTTTGCAACAGGTTTTCGGTAAATCGGCTAAAATTTGGTCGACATAATGCGCCGGGATTCAAGACTATGTCCCCAAACGCTTCAAAGAAAAGTCACTCCCTGAAAGCTTACCGTCAAATGCCAAGCCAATGAGGCTCATTTCACCCGGAGGGTGATCCAGAGCGAGAAGATGACAAAGACGAAAATGAAGCCCAGGAACGCGGGCGCGAACCATCCGAAGATGGGGATCCCGGCGGCAGAGGTGATGATGAAGTAGGAGAAAACCGCCGCTAAAATGAGCTTTACGGAGCCAAGCAGGTGGACGGTGATGGCGCGGACGCGCGCTTTCGCCTCCTCGGTCACGGCAAAGCCGGTGTTCATCATGGACGGGGGGACAAACTCGACCGCCGTCAGGAGGAGAAAGAAGCCCCAGGGGACCGCGGCCAGGGCGATGAGAAAACTTTTTGAGCCGTACCGGTCGATTTCGCCGGCGGTGTTGTAGTGCATGGGCACCGAGTCCGGTATGCCGCGCCAGGCCACGGCCAGGTACAGTGCCGTGCCGATGAGAATGGCGAGGGCCAATCCGTTCAGGACGATATCGAGCCTTCCGTATCTTTTCTTCACCGGAAACACCGCCCTTACAACAATTCCTTCTGTGATTATAGCAGAAGCTTCCTTGATTTGCAACGGTTTACACTTCCTCCGCAACTTTTTCACCGCCCCGGATTGACTAAAGTGATAAAAAGCGGTATATTATTATCAAATCCATTTTACTCTTAAGGGAGGTCTCTATTTTGAGCGAAGAATGTACCCACGACTGCTCCACCTGCGCGGCCAATTGCGCCAGCAGAGATAAGAAAAACGAGGACCCCAAGGCGGGAAACCCCTCGTCCGTTGTTAAAAAAGTCATCGCCGTAGTCTCCGGCAAGGGCGGCGTGGGCAAATCCATGGTGACAAGCCTGCTGGCCGCGGCCGAGAGGAAAAAGGGCGCCTCCGTCGCCATCATGGACGCGGACATCACCGGGCCGTCCATCCCCAAGGTATTCGGCGTCAACATGCGCGCCATGGGTGTGGAGGAGGGCATCGTCCCCGCCGAGACACGCACCGGCATCAAGCTCATGAGCATGAATCTCCTGCTTGACAACCCCTCCGATCCGGTGGTGTGGCGCGGCCCCATCATCGGCGGTGTGGTCCAGCAGTTCTGGAAGGAGGTCTGGTGGGGCGACGTGGACTACATGTTCGTGGATATGCCCCCCGGAACGGGCGACGTGCCCCTGACCGTGTTCCAGTCCCTGCCCGTGGACGGCATCGTCATTGTCACCTCCCCCCAGGAGCTGGTATCCCTGGTGGTGGAGAAGGCCGTCAAGATGGCGGAGCTGATGGAGATCCCGGTCCTCGGTATCGTGGAGAACATGTCCTACTTTGAGTGCCCCGATTGCGGGAAAAAGCACTTCATTTACGGCCAGAGCCATTTAGAGGAGCTGGCGAAGGCCCACGGCATCGCCGTCACCGCCCGCCTGCCCATTGAGCCCTCCATCCCTCAGGCCTCCGACGCCGGAGATATCGAGGCCGTGGAGACGAATATGCTGGACGGGATCCTGAAAGCTGTAGAAGAGGCGTAAGGACCGGACGCCATGCCTGTCCGTCCCCCGGATTTTTCCGCACCGATTCCAACGTACCCGCAGGGGCCGCCTCTCCTGGCGGCCCGTCCCCAAGCACAAATATAAATGAACATATAAGGAGGTCAATCACCATGTCCACCAACATCCCCGAAGT
>CANQSU010000180.1 GCA_947626585.1 uncultured Oscillospiraceae bacterium | reverse complement strand
ATCACCGATCTGCCATTGGCGCTCATCAGCGCTTTGCTTGTATGCACGGAGATGCCGCGTTCAGCAGCCTCTCTCTCTGACAAGCCGACCTCTGCGATCTCCGGAGAAGTATACACACACCTGGGGATCACAGAGAGCTCCTGCGCGAGATGCTTCCCGGCCAGGAATTCTACTACGGCTCGCCCCTCCGCGCTCGCAACATGTGCAAGCTGCAGGCCGGGAATGATGTCGCCAACGGCATATACCCCCGGCAGGCTCGTCATAAAGTGCTCGTCTACTAACACATGCCCCGCCGGCGACAGCTCCGGATGCAGGCCATCTGCAAACAGGCCCTCGCTGTTCGGACGGCGGCCCACCGCGCACAGGACATACTGCGCGCAGGCGGTCACATCCTCACCGCCCGCAGTGAAGTGACATTTCAACGCTTCTCCGGTCTGAGAGACGCGCTGAAGCGCGGCGCCAAAATACATCTTTACACCGCGCCTCTTGAGGATCATACGCAGATTCTGCGATATTTCCTTATCCATCCTGGGCAGGAGCCGGGATCGAGATACGATCAACGTCACCTCTGTGCCCATGGCGGACAGCGCCTCTGCCATTTCCACGCCGATCGCGCCGCCGCCAACGATCACCAGGCTCCCCGGTAGTTCATCCAGCGCGAACAGCCCGTCGCTGTCCAAAACGCCGGGCAGATCCATGCCGGGAACGGGCGCCAGCTTTGGCCGGGAGCCGGCAGCCAGCAGGATCGCTTTCGCGTCAATGGTCGTTTTTTCTCCATCGCCCGCTGTGACGCACACGCGTGTCCCGGAAGTCACCTGACCGCGGCCTCGGAATACAGTGACCCCCGCGGCACGGATCATATCGTCCACATCCTTCGCGAGCCTGTCCACCGCTTCCTGACGGTAGGCGATCATCTTTTTATAATCAAGCCGTACATTATCCGCCTGGACGCCGATCCGCTCTCCCTGGCGAAGTGCGCGTAACGTCTCCGCCACCCGGAGCATAGCCTTCGCAGGGACGCATCCCCGGCTGACGCATGTGCCGCCTAGTGTACCGGCCTCTACCAGCGCTGTTTGCATACCCATACGCGCGGCACTGGCCGCGGCCGTATAGCCGCCCGGTCCGCCGCCGATCACCACAAGATCATATGGTCCCATCTTCATCCCCCCAGCGGCACGCTTTGCAGCCAAGCCGCAAGCTCTTTTTCAACGCCCGCCCCGGAAAGCGCGGCGCTGAGCGCATCGTTCACATATCGAACGCCCAGCAGCCGAGCCCGCAGCCGCTCCGCCAGCTCCGGGTCCATGGCGTCCGTCTCGACCTGCACATCGGTGATCCGGTCCGCATCTACCTGAAATCGCAACTCGATCTCTCCCCACTGAAACCGCCGGGAAAGCACACAGGCGTATGGCCTCTGTTCACCGAATATCCAGCGGGGGCTGGCAAATTTCTGTCGCCGCTTCTCTACATCGAGCAGATCTGCGTCCGAGAGCAGGAGTGGTTCCGCCCGCCCAGAAAATGTCCGCTCAAATGCGCAGCGCAGCGCTTGCTTGAGCGCCTCTACCCCGATCTGCGGCTTTATCTGCCGCAGGTTCATCACCCGCGCCCGCACCGAGGCGACGCCCTTGCTTGCGAGCTTTGCCGCACCGGGCTGCAGATACCGCGCCACTGCCGATCTGTCCACATCCACCATCAGCGTGCCGTGGTGGCAGCAAAATCCTCCGCTCTGCACAAACGCGCTCCCCGAGACCTTTCGTCCGTTTACCAGGATATCGTTTCTCCCGGAGAATTCAGCCTCTACGCCGAGGGAGCGCAACGCCCCCAGCACGACCCGCGTTTGGCCTTCAACGTCGTAACTCTTTTCCCTTGCAAAAAAGCTGAAATTGAGGTTTCCCAGGTCATGGTACACCGCCCCGCCGCCGGAATCGCGCCGGGCAAGGTGAACGCCGTCCCGGGATAAAAGCTCCACCGGGCATTCCCGCTCCGCGTTCTGGTTCCGCCCGATGACCACCGTTTTTTCGTTCTGCCAAAGGTACAGAACGCGCTCGTCCTCCCCGCACCGAAAGAGCAGGTGTTCTTCCAGCGCAAGGTTTCGGTACGGGTCAAAGCTGTCGCTTTCCAGACAGTAGAGTCTCATGCATCGAGCGTTCCAAGATACGCGGCATATTCCTCCGCGGTCAGCAGCTCCGCCGTTTCCGCGACGTTCTCCACTCGGATGAGCCACGTATCATAGGGGGCCTCATTGAGCCGGTCCGGCTCATCCGCCGCCTCTTCATTCACTTCCGCCACCCTGCCGCTCACCGGAGAATGGATGTCCGAAACCACCTTCGTCGATTCTACCTCGCCAAATGGCTCCCCGGCCATCACTGCGTCCCCCGCCTCCGGCAGGTTCACGAATACGATCCCGCCAAGCCGAGACTGGGCATAGTCCGTGATGCCCACCAGGACAGCTCCGTCTACCTCGCGCATCCACTGGTGGGTCCTGGTGTATTTGCAGTCCTCCCGAATCGTCATCTCACTCACCTTTCCTTTTCCGCTTCCGCCAATACCGCACACCCGATCGCCGAAAGATACGCGGCGTTTTCCGTCACCTTCACCGGTTTTTCCAGTACATCCTGCGCGTATGAGGCGATACCGGGTATCCTTGTGAGCCCTCCGGAGAGATAGACCTCCTCACAGTCAGCCTTGCTCAGAAGCGCCTTCGCTTGCGTCAATATCTGCACCAGCACTGCCCGAAGGATCACGTCCTCCGGAACGCCCTGCGCGATCCGCTCCACGATCTCGCTCTGGGCAAACACCGCGCAGGTGGATGAGAGCCGCAGGTCCGGCAGCCGTCCGTCCCTCAGATCAAGCGCCGCAAAGGGGATATTCAGCCGGTGCAGTGTGTTTTCGAGGAACATACCACAACCCGCCGCACACTTGTCGTTGACAAAAAACGAAAGGAGCTTCCCTTCCCGCTGCCGGATGAGCTTCGTATCCTGCCCGCCGATGTCCAGCACCGTCTCCGCTTCGGGCGCCAGCCGGTCCACGCCCGCTGCGAGCGCGCTGAGCTCCGATACCGTACGGCTGCCGTCGATATTCCGCCTGCCATAGCCGCAGCTCACGACCGGAAGAACGCCGTACGATTCGCGGAGGCTTCGCAGCTTCTCAGCAAAGTATTCCTTCTGCCGGACAGGCGTTCCCTCCGAGCACAGCGCTTCGATCGTCTCTCCTTCTCCCAGCACACAGACCTTCGTGTAGGTGGAGCCGATATCGATCCCGATGCCGCTCATATGATCTCCCTCAGGATGTCCAACTGTGCCTTTGCGCGCTCTGTATCCAGGTATTTCCGGTCGATCATGTCGATCTCTAGCTCTACCTGCGGCAGGTCGATGTATTTCGCCGATACGAAATCGCACTTGCAGCTTTTGTTCCGAAGCGAGATCGCCGCCTTCGCCCCCGACCGCTCGATGCAGCTTTGCAGCCGCTCGCGCTTCGTTCTCGCCGAGAGGTTCAGGAACGTGTAGTTGTACGCGGTAAAGAGCCGCTCAAGGGGGTCGCCGCCGCTATAGTCCAGGCTCCACCACGTGATGTAATTCGAGCCGCAGATGCGAAAATCCGGCAGCAGCTCTTTGAGGTACCGCTGAGGGTGATACCACAGCGGGTAGCCCAGCCAGAAGACCGGCTTACGTGTTCCGTCCGCTTCATCCGCCTCCGCCTGTATCTCATACATGGCGTCGTACAGCGCGGCGGTCTCCGGCTTGCAGCGGTCAGTGATAAGGTATGAGATGCCATCGAAGAGGGCCATCGGGTCGACGCATTTATCCGCGAGCAACCCGGCCACCCGGTCCCACGCCGCAACGCTCCTTTGGCTGTTCCCGATCAGTTCCGACAGGCGGTCCTCATCCAGCCTGTTTCCGCTGAGCGCCTCCATCCGGGCGATGAACTGCTTATGCTGCACCGTCACGTATGGCAATGCCCGTTCTCTTTCCGTGCTCTCGCCGGGATAATCCAGCAGGATGAGCGGGACATGATACTCCTCTGCCAGAAGGTTCCACCAGTTCGGCAGCGTGTTGCACTGGTTGTTCGTCGCGATGAGAACGTCTGGCTTTGGCGGCAGTCCCCGCGGCGCGGTACCGGTGGAGAGCGCTCCGTTAAAGCAGCCGGAATACGCGCAGCAGTCAAGGCACAGGCCGTTTTTCTCGCTCTCCCGCAGCAGCGCCTGCTCCTGCCCGCTGGCCGCGATGACGGCGGCGTAGCTCTCCGGGTAGACGTACTCAATGTCCAGCGCCTCCAGGATCTCCACCGGCGTGAACGCCGTCACCCACGCCACCTTCCTCGCGGGCTGCTTCCCCTTCGCATATTTGGAAAAGTCTTTGTAATAGTCCCGCATCAGCTTCGCCTGAAGCTGCAAATATAGCTGCGCCATCGTCGCCCTCCTTACAGCAGATCCGCAAACGTCTCGATGGCGAGCGCGGCATTTTCCGCCCCGCTGCCCGTCTGTGTCACCCGGAGCACCGGGATACTCAGCTCGTCCAGCATCCGCTTGTACGCCGGGAACAGATAATCGTATGGTTCGCAGTATTTCTGCGTGAGGAAGATGACGCCCCGCGCCTGCTTTTTGATAAGCTCGTCCCGATCTTCCTTGAGGATCTGCGCGAACGCGTCTGCCGTCGGCGAGGGCGATCCCGCGAGGAGGCTTTTGGCGATATTTTCATAGATGTCGCCCTGCGCGGACACCGCCGGCGCGAAGATCATCCGCCGCGATTCCGGCAGCCGATCCCCGACAATGTTCATCCCCGCCGCCTCGATCTGCCGCACCAGCTCTGCGCCGGTCTGCGTGGATCCCACGACAAACACCTTCGGACCGGCGGGACACGGGGAAGCCGGCAGATCCTCCGGGACAGTTTGCTCCCGCAGCGGCCGCTGCAGGAGGGCGTGACTGCTTTCCAGATACGCTCCATAGCTCAGCTCCGGCAGATGCTCATACAATGCCGCAAGCGCCTGATTTCTGGCATTTATCAATCCTGCACGTTCCGCCGTATCCGAGAGGGTCACGCCATAGTATGATTCCACCGCCTTTTTATACGCGCGGATGCTCTCCGCCAGATAAGCGGTGGCAGTGCACCCGCTGCGTATCGGGACTGGGAACTGATATAGAAACTTATCTACCCCCCCGATATAGCCGTTCAGGACCCGGCTGCTGTCGCATGTACGCGGAAAAACCGCGCCGTCGACCCCGTCGTCCTCCCGCACACGGGAGATGAACTCCGCCGCATATCCACAGTAGTGTGAGATCTGCTGCCGGCTCCCATATCCGAAGAATCGTACGGTGTCGCAGATCTGCTCCGGGATCAGATTGGA
>CANQSU010000179.1 GCA_947626585.1 uncultured Oscillospiraceae bacterium | reverse complement strand
GTTGGTCCCTCCACCATCATCAACCTCATGTACGCCCACGCCTTGGAGCGGGCGGCTGTACTCTGGGAGGCCGGCGGGCGGCCCGCCCTGGCGGCGGAGTACCGGGCGCGGAAGGCGGCAATCCTGGAGCGCGTCCAGGCGCTCTGCTGGGACGAGGAGCGGGAGATGTACCGGGAGGGCCCGGATTATGCGGAGTTCACCCAGCACGCGCAAAGCTGGGCCGTCCTTGACGGGCTTGCGACCGGGGAGCGGGCGCGGACGATCCTGCGCCACGCCATGGAGGATAAGGATGTACTCCGCGTCTCCTTTTCCACCTCCTTCGAGTGGTTCCGGGCGCTGGAGGCGGCGGGGCTGTACGACCTCACAAAGCCGGATATGGCCCGTTGGGCGGCGCTGCCGGGGGAGGGAAGTACCACCTGCCCTGAGACGCCGGAGCGGAGCCGCTCCGAGTGCCACGCCTGGAGCGCCCTGCCAATCTATGAGCTGGTTCACGCGATAGCCGGGATCAATTACGCGGACGGCGCCGTGACAGTCAAACCAAATCTCTCTTATCTGCCCAATCTGCGCGGCCAGGTGGTCACCCCGGCGGGCGTGGTGAAGTTTGACTACCGGCGCGAGGGAAACAGGCAGGTCTGCGCCTTGACCGTGCCGGAGAATATGAACCTCCGCAATTTTGCGGACGACAATACAAAAATGATTGTGAGGCGAGTTTAGATGTTCTATATCGGCATCGACCTTGGCACCTCAGCGGTGAAGCTGCTGCTGGTGGACGAGGGTGGATCAGTTGTCAGGGAGACAACTAAGGAGTATACCTGACTGTCATCTCCGCTGTTCTCTCAGACGCCAAGCGAAACGAGATCATTCAGAAGAACCCGGCGCGGATGATCGATCTCCCCGACACCGAGCGGCGGGAGCAGTTCATTCCCACGCCGGAGCAGGCGAAGGAGTTCCTCGACGGGCTCGTGGACGAGCCGTGGCAGTACAAAGCCTACTATCTGCTGGCTATCTATACCGGCTGCCGGCGCGGCGAGCTGTGCGCGCTCAAGTGGTCGGACTTCATCATGGACGGCGACCGCTGTATCCTCACTGTCAGCCGCTCCCGGAGCGTCGTGGCGGGAAAAGGAATTCAGGAGGGGACAACCAAGAACGGCAAGAACCGCATCCTCGCCATCGACGAGGAAATCACGTCCTTTATAAAGGGCTACTGCTACTACCAGATCCGCGTAGCGGAGGAGCAGGGCATCGAATCCAGCGACTATCTGTTCACGAACGACGACGGAACTCTCATCCACCCGGACACCTTCACAAAGCACCTGCGGACGATCTACGAGGAGCTGGGCTTCCCCAGCGAGTTTCACCTCCACACCCTTCGCCACTACTTTGTGACGACCCTCCTGCACAGCGGCGTGGACAAGCAGACTGTAGCGGAGCTTGCCGGCCACGGTGACACGTCTTTCCTGGAGCGCACCTACTGCCACCCTCAGATGGAGCTCAAGCGCCACGCCGCGGAGGTTATGACGCAGAGTTTGTTGGCTTCGTAATGATGAGAAAACAACGCATTTTTACAAAAGCGGAGGGTGCGTCTACGAACGCCCTCCGCCTGTCCAAGAACAAAATTAAAGCTCGAACCAGAATGTGCAGCCGCTCTTGTTGTCTACACCAAATCTCGCTCTATGGGCTGTTAAAATTTCCTTTGCGATGGATAATCCCAGCCCGGACACCGCCGCGTTGTTCTTCCTGTTCCGAGCGGTGTAATAGCGATCCCAGATATAGGGAAGGTCCTCATTGGCGATTCCCTTGCCGTAATCGGTCACCGCGAACCGCGCGGAGCCGTTCTTTGCTGTCAGCGACACCCGGATTTTTTTGCTCTCGTCCGTGTGATTCATGGCGTTGTCGATGAAGTTATAGATGACACGCTTTAGCTGTGTCTCGTCCGCTCTCACCGTAACGCCGTCCGCGATTTCGGCTTCAATGACATAGCCATTTTGTTCGCAGAAGGGTATAAATTGCCCAATCACCTCGCGGGTGGTGTGGCTCAGGTCGATGGCGCTGTATTCAAGTGGTACGCCGTCTGCCTGCATAGCGGAGAATTCCAAAATCTCGTTGACCAGCGCCGTCAACCTGTCCGCTTCGCGGGTGATGATATCCAAGTCCTTTTCCCGCTTTTCCTCGTCGCTCCAGGAAATGTCTTTGACCATTTCCGCGTAGCCCTTGATCATGGTGAGGGGCGTTCGCAAATCGTGGGAGACGTTGGCTAAAAATTCCCGCTGGGCGTTTTGGGCCTTTTCCAAACGAAGCGCCGTCTCGCCTAAGGTATCTGACAGCTCGTCCAGCTCCGCGCAGAAGCCGCGTGGAAGCTCCGGGTGGAAATTGCCTTCGGCGATCTGCTTCGCGGAACCAGCTATTTCAGCCACCGGTTTTTCAAAGCGTTTTGAAATGCCCCAAGCGAGGACGAAACCCAAAACCAGAGAGAGGGCGGACACCCATACAAGCTGGAGGCGCAATATCCTGACTGTCCCTCCGACAGTGCCGAGGGGCATACTGATGTAGAGTATGTTTCCGTCCGGAAGGACGCTCCCCGTCACGTAGGCGGCGTTGTCCTCCGTGATAAAGCCGACACGGCTTGTGTCGGCCTCTTTGAGCTTGGCAATGAGCGCCTCATAGCTGTACGGCAGATTGCGCAACGCGCCCTTTTCCCAATTCATGACCTCATCAGAAGAAAAGTAGGGATTCCCATTTTGCTGTTCCTGCTGTCCGGAGCTTCCGTAGAGGCCCTTATATGAGTCGGCGCTGTACAGGATATTGCCACGCGTATCTGTCACGAACACAAGGAGGGAGTTTTCGGAGGCGGCACTGTCGATGACAGCAGTAAAGTCCGTCTCCCCGGCATGGGCCACGATTTCCTTTGCCGCCCTTTCCACGCCGCGGATGGCCATATCGTTATAGAAGCTCTGCAAAAACACCGTCTGCAACAGCCAGAGCACAAGAAAGATGGCGGCGGCAAAGAGCACGAACCACAGCCACAGCTTTACGCCGAAGGACTTACGCTTTTTCATCGAACCGATACCCCGTTCCCCGCAAAGTCACGATACATTTCCGATAGGGCCCCAGCTTGCTCCGCAGGAGTTTTATCTGCCAGTCCACCGTTCGGTCGTCGCCAAAGTAGTCGTAGCCCCACACGTTATTCAATATGTTCTCCCGCGTCAGGGCGATGCCTTTGTTCTGTACGAGATAGACAAGCAGCTCATACTCCTTCGCGGTCAGCTCCGTCTTCACGCCGTCCACAAAGACTTCATGGGAGAGCGTGTCAATGCGTAGTCCCTGTACCACGATTTCCTGCTTTGGTTTCCCCTCGGTACGCCTTGCAAGAACCGCCTTGACCCGCGCCATCAGCTCGCGAGGGGAGAATGGCTTCACCACATAGTCGTCAATGCCCAGTTCAAAGCCCATCAGCTTGTCATACTCCGTACCCAGAGCCGACAGCATGATAACGGGCGTTTGTTTCTGTTTGCGTATCTCCTTACAGGCGGTGAACCCGTCCATCTCCGGCATCATTATGTCGAGAATGATCAGGTCATAGTCGTTTCCACTGCATAAACGCACTGCTTCTTTGCCGTTGTCCGCAGTGTCGATTCTATGCCCCTCATGCTCCGCAAAACGGGAAATCAGTTCTACAATATCCCTTTCGTCATCGACAGCCAATAGGTAAGCCATGATTTTCCTCCTATACAGCGCAAAACGCAAACCGCCACTTGGACGGTCTGCCATTTTGCGCTTTTTGCGTTTTGTTACTTATGATAGCTCGCGCCGCGCTGCTGTCCGGTCAGGTAGCTGTACCCGGACATATCCTGTGTGCTGTCCGCATCATCGTCCTGCCGGTAAGACGCACCTCTCTGCTGTCCGCCAACATAGCTGTAAGATGCAGCCGCTTCTTCGGACCAAGGCGTTTCCCCGATGCCGTTTTCCATAAGATAAGCGTCCTGTTCGTCTTCAGGAAGCTCCTGTGCCTCGGCGTACAGATCGTTGCGATTGGCGCTGTTCTGCTGCCCGGTCAGATAGCTGTACGCGCTTCCATCCTCGGTGTCGTCCTCATACTGGGAACCGACCTGCTGCCCGATCACGTAGCTGTAGGACGCTGCTGCTTCTTCGGACCAGGGGGTGTCCGCAATACCGTTTTCCTCAAGGAAAGCGTCCTGCTCGTCCTCCGGCAGCTCCTCTGCCTGCGCATACAGATCATTGCGTGAGGTGCTGCGCTGCCTCCCGGTGAGATAGCTGAACGCATCGGATTCGGCGGCAAATGCGGTCACACATCCCACCGACAGCACAAGCGCCGTCACAACAGCGGAAAGTACGATCGTTTTCTTCTTCATGGTTTGACCCACCTTTCATGATTCTGGCCTTCGCCAGTGATTATAGGGTAAACCATGTATGAGGAATGCGCGTGGCAGTTATTTGGAATCTGTGTGGAATTTGCAAAGTGGGAAAACACATTTCCTTACGATTATACATGCTTCTTCATTTGATTTCAATAAGCGAATAGGGATTGATCCATAATTGATTCTTGTCAGCAGGAAATGAAACTGGTATAATTCATACTGAACCATGCGTTGAAAGAAGGGATTTGAAAGTGAAAACGGATTTTCACATCCATTTTGCCGATGAACGATTTGAGGAGCTTCACCGCCGGATAAGCATGACAAGGCTGCCGGAGCCGATAGAGGGAGATCACTGGTCACTGGGGACGGACGTACAGTACCTTTTATCGCTTCTTTCCTACTGGCGGGACAGCTATGATTGGAAACGGAAGGAGACTGAACTCAACCATTATCCGCAGTTTACCTGTGAACTTGATGGAGTGACGGTCCATTTCTTTCATATCCCCGGTTCCCGCAAGGACTCACTGCCGCTGCTGTTGACGCACGGCTGGCCGGACAGCTTCCTTCGCTACGCGAAGGCGTTTCCGCTTCTCTCCGAATTTGACCTTGTGGTGCCCTCTCTGCCGGGATTTGCATTTTCAACGCTGCCGCCAAAGGGATTTCTCAATAACGCCGAGGTCGCGGAGCTCTGGCATAGACTGATGACCGAGGTACTTGGATACAGGGAATACATAGCGTCAGGCGGTGATATGGGCCGGGGGGTGACGTGTTATTTGGCGGCCCGCTATCCGCAGGAGGTCAGGGGCATCCATCTCACCGATGTGGGCTTTGCGGGGGACATTGTGGCGTCGGTGGATGATTCGCTTACGCCGGCGGAGCTTAACTATAAGCGCCGCGCCCAGGAATGGACGCGGATGGAGGGGGCCTATATCAACATCAACAGCACCAAGCCCCAAACTCTGGCGTTTATGCTCAGCGATTCTCCGGCTGGGATGG
>CANQSU010000178.1 GCA_947626585.1 uncultured Oscillospiraceae bacterium | reverse complement strand
CCTCGGGGCACTACTTCGCCCTGGCCTTCGCCCGGCTGAAAGAGATGCTGGCGCACCCGGAGCTGCTGGAAAAGCCCGCCGACGCATCCCATCCGGTGGTGTGAACGAGATAAAAAGCGGCGCGGGACCGGCGAGGTCCCGCGCTTTTGCGCATCCGGGGGCGAACGGTCATTTTTCCAGCAGCTCGGCGCACTTTTTCAGCTGCTCTGTCACGGGCAGATGCTGGGGGCAGACGCTCTCGCACTGTTTGCAGCCCACGCAGTCGGCCGGGCGGCGTCCCTCGGGGGCGGCCTGGGCGTAGGCGCTGCGGGCCTCGTCCATCTGGCCGTGGGCCAGCTGCAGATCAGCCGCGGCGAAGATGTCCGGGATGGCGATCTGCTTGGGGCAGCCCTCCACGCAGTACCGGCAGGCGGTGCAGCCGATGGCCGCGGAGCTGCCCATCAGCTTCTGGGCCTTGGCGATCACGGCCCGCTCGGCCTCGTCCAGGGGCCGGAAGTGCCTCATAAAGGAGACGTTGTCCCGCACCTGGTCCATGCTGGACATGCCCGACAGCACCGTCAGCACCCCCTCCAGGGAGGCGGCGAACCGGATGGCCCAGCTGGGGCAGGACGCCTGGGGGGCATGGGCCTGGAACAGCTGCTTCACCTCCGCCGGCGGGTCGGCCAGCCGGCCGCCCTTCACCGGCTCCATGATCACGATGGACCTGCCGTGCCGGCGGGCGGTCTCATAGCAGGCGCGGCTCTGGACGGTGGGGCTCTCCCAGTCGGCGTAATTGAGCTGCAGCTGTACGAACTCCGCCTCCGGGTGCTCGGTGAGCAGCCTGTCCAGCAGCGCGGGGGTGCCGTGGAAGGAGAAGCCCGTGTGCTTTATGAGCCCCTTCTGCTTCTGCTCCTGCACGTAATCCCACAGCTTCAGCTTGTCATACCGGGCGATGTTGTCGTCCATGACGGCGTGCAGCAGGTAGTAATCGAAATACCCCGCGCCGGTGCGCTCCAGGCTCTGCTCGAACTGCCTGTGGGCCAGCTTCACCGTGGGAGCCACGCTGGCGTTGAGCTTGGTGGCCAGGGTATAGCTGTCACGGGGGTGGCGATCCACCAGGGCCCTTTTCGCGGCGCTCTCCGAGCCGGGATAGACATAGGCGGTGTCAAAGTATGTAAAGCCCGCCTCCAGAAACAGGTCCACCATATCCCGCACCTGCGCCTGATCGATGCGGGCGCCCTTCCGGGGCAGGCGCATCAGCCCGAAGCCCAGCTTGGGCGTGTCCTTCCCAAAATATTCGGACATATCCCGTCCTCCTCACGCTTTAGTTTTATGCAATCATTATATCACGTTGTGCCTGTTCTTGCAACGGGGGATTGACTTTTCCGCCGGAACCAGAGTATGATGTAAAACACAAAAGCGCGAAGGAGGGTCCGGCTGTGGCGATGTTTCTGGTGGTGAGCCTGCTGGCCAGCGCGGTGGGCGCTGTCTGCGGCATCGGCGGGGGCGTGATCATCAAGCCCGTGCTGGACCTGCTGCACATGGAGAGCGTGGCCGCCATCCAGTTTCTGTCCGGATGCACGGTATTGGCCATGAGCGCCTACTCCGTGGGCCGGTCGCTGCTGGCCGGGGAGCGGCAGGTGCAGGCCAGGACCGGCGTGCCGCTGATCGCCGGGGCGGTGGCCGGGGGGCTGCTGGGCAACCGGCTGTTTTCCGCCGTAAAGGCAGCCGCCGCCCGGCCGGAGACGGTCAGCGCGGTCCAGGCCGCCTGCCTGGCCCTCATTACCCTGGGCACGCTGATCTACACCGTCAGGAAGGACAGGATAAAGGGCAAACACGTGCAGGAGCCCGGCCAGTGCGTGATCATCGGCCTCGCCCTGGGGCTCATGAGCAGCTTTCTGGGCATCGGCGGCGGGCCCATCAATCTGGTGGTGCTCTTTTACTTTTTCAGCATGCAGACCAAGCAGGCGGCGGCCAACAGCCTGTACATCATCCTGTGCAGCCAGCTGGCGAGCCTTCTGGTGACGGTGTGCACCGGCGCTGTCCCCGCCTTCCGCTGGCAGGAGCTGGCCCTGATGGTGGCCGGCGGCGTAGGCGGCGGTATCCTGGGCCGCGGTCTCAACAAGCGCATGGACGGCCGGGCTGTGGACAGGCTCTTCATGGGCCTGATGGCCGTCATCATCCTGATCAGCGTCTATAATCTCTGGCAGTACAGCTGACGAGAGGCAAACAGCATAAGAGGAGGGACCCCTATGAATTTCGTCTTTATTTCCCCCAATTTCCCGGAGGCCTACTGGCACTTCTGCGACCGCCTGGCCGTCAACGGCGTCACCGTCCTGGGCGTGGGAGACGCGCCCTACGACCAGCTGCGGCCGGAGCTGCGGCAGGCGCTGACCGAGTATTACCGGGTGGACAGTCTGGAGGATTACGACCAGGTGTACCGGGCGGTGGCCTTTTTCTCCTTCCGCTACGGAAAGATCGACTGGATCGAGTCCAACAACGAGTACTGGCTGGAGCAGGACGCCCGGCTGCGTACAGACTTCAACGTGACCACCGGCCTGAAGGCCCACGAGATCGAAAAGTACAAGAGCAAGTCCCTGATGAAGTCCTACTACGCAAAGGCCGGCGTCCCCGCGGCCAGGTTCTCGCCGGTGTCGGATATGGACGCCGCCAGGGCCTTCATCGCCCAGACGGGATATCCGGTGATCGTCAAGCCGGACAGCGGCGTGGGCGCCACCGCTACATATAAGCTCAAGTCCGACGGGGACCTGGAGGCGTTTTTCGCCGAGAAGCCGGACACGCCCTATCTCATGGAGCAGTTCGTGCCCGGCGTGGTGACCACCTACGACGGTATCGTCAACTCCAAAGGCCAGGTGCTCTTCGCCGCCAGCCATATCAGCCCCACCTCCATCATGGACATGGTGAACGAGCACCAGCCCTGCTCATATTATGTAAACCGAGAGATCCCTCCGGAGGTAGTCGCCGCCGGACAGGCCACATTGAAAGCGTTCGGCGCGGCCAGCCGGTTCTTCCACCTGGAATTCTTCCGCCTGACCGCCGGGGTGCCGGGGCTGGGCGAGGCCGGGGATATCGTGGCGCTGGAGGTGAACATGCGCCCGGCGGGAGGCTTTACGCCGGACATGCTCAACTTCAGCCAGAGCGCGGACGTATACCAGCTCTGGGCGGATATGATCGCCTTTGACGAGGCCCGCCACTGCTACGACGGGCCACACAGCTACTGCGTCTACGCCGGCCGACGGGACGAGTGCGACTACGCGCTCACCCTGGACCAGCTGCGGGAAAAGTACGCCGAAAACGCCAGACTGTTCACCCGCATGCCCGACGCCCTCTCCGGCGCCATGGGCAATCAGGTGGCCATCTGCTGCTTTGACACCGAGCGGGAGGTAGAGGACTTCCTGCGCGCCGCCTTCCAGGAGAAGTGAGCGCCACACATATATATGCCAAACGCCTGTGCCTTACGGGGCACAGGCGTTTATTACTCAAAGCATTTCTGCTGCCGCATGATCTCCCAGCATCTCGTCTCGATATCCCGCACGTCCAGCGTCACGGTGACGACGGGCCTTTCGTCGGTGTGCTGCACCCGGATGAACACGCCGTTCTCGTACAGGAAAAACCAGCGGAAAAAACGGTGCTCATAGAGCAGATCCGCGCTGTCGAAGCAGGGGAACCGCTCCCACACGCACAACACCTGCCGGCCGTATTTGTCCCGGCTCCAGGTGCCGTCGCCGTACCGCTCCGGGTCCAGCTGCTTGACGGAGGTATAGGGCCTGCCCGCCACGGTGAACAGTGCCGCCGGCAGTACCAAAGTCCTGGGCTTCGGCTCCCGCACGGACAGGGGCGCGCCGTTTTCGTCCAGCTGCCTGCTCTCCCACCGCACCCGGACCGTGCCGCTGCTGTAACCGGGATAGTCGGCCGCTTTGCCTTCGCCCACCTGCCGCAGGACCATATCGCTCCGCCAGGGGACCGGCGCCCCCTTGCCGGACAGGCCGTCCATCCGCTTTTCCATTCCGCAGCCCTCCTTTTTATAGAGCTATTATAGTGACATGCGGCCGGGCCGTCAAGGCGCGCGGTCTTGACATTTGAGCATATTTACCTTATAGTTATTTTAATAACGATAACGGGAGGGGAAACTATGCTGCTGGAGCATTGCGAGATGTTATTCCGCCACGTCGTGTCGTGGGGCATCCTGATCCTGGAGTTTTTCGGCGTGACGGTGCTGATCGTCACGGCCGTGCTGAGCATGATCAAGTGGCTGCGCAGGGCGCCGGACGTGCGCAGCACCATCGCCCAGGGCATCCTGCTGGGGCTGGCCTTCAAGATGGGCGGCGAGGTACTGCGCACGGTGATCATCGAGGAGCCGAAGGAAATGTTCATCATCTTCGGCATCATCCTTCTGCGGGGCATCGTGGCGGGGCTGATCTACTGGGAGATCGGCAAGGAGGCCAAGCTCGAGGCGCTGTACCGCGAGGTCAGGCCGCCCAAAGAGCAGCCGCAGGAGGCGGAGCGGGAGACGATCGGAAATACATGATTTTACCCTTGCAGACCGGACACAGCCGTGTCCGGCCTTTTTTTCGTTGCCTGGAGGGCGAAATGGTGTTACAATAGCGAAAAATGATGCAGCAAGGAGCGCTTTCCTATGAAATACCTTCTTATCATCGGCGACGGGATGGCGGATAATCCCGTACCGGCGCTGAAAAACAAAACGCCCCTGGAGACGGCGAAAAAGCCCGCGATCGACGATCTGTCCCGCCGGGGCGTGCTGGGCAGCGTCGTCAACTGCCCGAAGGAATTCGAGCCGGGCAGCGCCACGGCCATCATGTCCATCTTCGGCGCCTCCCCCCTGAAATACTACCATGGCCGGGGACCGCTGGAGGCCGCCGCCCAGGGCATAAAGCTGGCCGACGGCGATATGGCCTGCCGGTGCAACATGGTCACGCTGGAGGATTGCGACAAGCCCTACGAGCAGCGGCGCATCCTCTCCCACAGCGCCGGGTCCATCGACGGCGAGACCTCCGACGCGCTGATCACGGAGCTGTGGGCCAGCCCGGAATTTGCCGCGCTGGCGAAACAGTACGACATCGAGATCAACCCCGGCTCCTCCTTCCGGCACTTTGCCGTCATGCACCGCGCGGACATCGACGGCATCCGCCTCATCCCGCCCCACGACCATCTGGGCGAGGTCATCGGGCCGCTGGCCCCCTCCGGCTGCGCCGTGGCGGAGAAGCTGGAAAAGCTCCAGGAGGCGGCCTTCCGCTTTCTGGATCAGCACCCGCTCAATGTCATCCGCCGGGCCAACGGCAAGCTGCCGGCGAACGGCATCTGGTTCTGGGCCGAGGGCACCGCGGCCATCCTGCCCGACTTTGCGGAAAAATACGGCCACACCGGCGAGGTGGTCTCCGCCGTGCCCCTGGTGCGGGGCATCG
>CANQSU010000177.1 GCA_947626585.1 uncultured Oscillospiraceae bacterium | reverse complement strand
CCGTTTGGAGCATCATCATAGTTGGGGTCAAATGTGATCGTATAGGTTTTGATACTGGCCGGGTTATCGGTGAGGATTAACTCTCCTACTTTATGGAAGTCGCCGCTGTCAGTGGCGGAATGACGGTAATTCTCGTTGCCGATCTTCACCCACACTTCGTAAGTGCCCGCCTCGGTGGGGGGCTCCACTTTATCTCCAGTAGCCGGGTCCCTATATTCCACTTCGGTTTGAAGATCATCCGTGATCTTTGTCCCGGCGCCGGGATATTTGTGATGCACGGCCACGTCCGGCGTGGTAGTGACCTCGCCCCAGGCCGCTCTCAGGGCCACGTTGGTGGGGCGGGGTTCCTTGGTGATGTCCCAAATATTGTCGCCTACGGTGAAGGTCACGGGCGCAGCCAGAATAGACACGGTTCCGGTGGTGTCCTCCACCGTGTAGTTTCCGGCGCTGGTGCCATAGAGCGTTACCGTCACTTCATAGTCGCCCACGTTGGAGCTGTCCGTTACAGCGTAGGCCAGCAGCTTGCCCGCATACCCTACATTCAGGTCAAAGTCCTCCGGTACGGTTGTAGGCTGCACGTCGGAGTTAAAAGCGTTTTGTACTTTGACAGTGGGGTGCATGGGGTGGGCGTGGTAGATATACTTCAGATGGGACCAGGTTACATGAACTGTGAACGGTGTGACAGTAACCGTGCCGATTTTCAATGTGCGTGTTTCGGCGCTCTGATCTTTGAAAACGTAGTTATAGACATCATCCGTGCCCTCCGCTGGGTTGATGGTCACCCAAATCTCATAGGTCCCGGCATCCGTGATCTCAGGCAAATCAGGTCCGGTTCCGTCCTTCTTGTAGGTAACGGTGAAGCCGTTGACGATCCCGGCCGCGATTTTGACCATCTCATCCGCTGTCTGGCTCACGTTGGCCTTATGTCCATAGCTGTCGTAAATCATGGACAGCGCGTAGGCCGTTCCGCTGCCTGTGACGGTGTAGCCCGTGGGGTTGGGGTCGGCGTTGGCCTCGCCCTTCGCGTCCCAATCATCCTTATTCTCTGCTCCGATGGTGAAGCTGACCGTTGCGGGGGAGATGGTGTACTCCTGGGTCACATCGGCGGGCAGCTTGTAGTTGCCGGCGTTTCCGCCTACACCGTCGGTGAGTCCGGTAGCTCTTGCCTCATGAGTTCCGGCATTAGTCTGTGTACCGCCCTCAACCGTTACCGTGACGCTCTCGCCCCCCACGTCGGTATCTGCGGTGGCGGTGACATTTACCGGATTGCCGGAGTAGGTGAGGCCACTATAACCGTCCCATGTCAGGTTGACCGTTTTTTTCTCAATTTTGACCTCAACCTTATCCGCCGCCGAGTTATTGTGATTACTGTCGCCCTGGATATAGTACCATACATAGTACGTCCCGGCGTCCTTCGTCTGAGGGATAGTTTCGCTGTAATCTCCATTAACCTTAGTCTCGTCACCCAGCGCATACTGTATTGTGCCTTGGGCGGAGCTGCCGCTGGCAACGAGGTCTTTCTCTGTGCCGTCGTAAGTTCTGTTATTGGCGGCGGGCGCGGTTATATCGTCAATCTCCGCCTTGCGTATCTCTACCGCATTACTGGTAGCTGTGCCGGGTGTGTAGTACCCTGCCTCCGAGCCTTTCAGCTTGGAGACTGTCACCGTAACAGCCTTATTCTTCCCAGCGTTCTCATCATTGGCAACGGCGGTGTACACATCAACCTCTACTGTATCGCCGGACACAAGCTGATCTGTCAGGGCGTCAAATGTACCTTCAATGATATTGCTCCCGTTGTAGGCTCTATCTTGCGCATTAAAATTAAACGTCAGTGTTTTCTTCTCCACTGTCACGGTCGTCGTCACGGAATCCTTCCCGCTCAAATTCCCGCTCCCGCCGTAGCTGACGGTGACTTGGTTTGAGCCGGGGTTCAGGTAGTTCTTGACCTGTTCCGCCGAAATGGTGACAGTGGCCGTGCCGCTGTCCTTGCGACTGTCATCATCGTATGTGACATTCTTCTCAAGATACGTGTTATTTGCAAATGTGAATCTGACTTTATCCTGTCCAGGCAGGCTCATCAGGGAAATCCCGTTCGCCGCAGCCCGTTTGACATGGGCCGTAAGTGTGATGCCGTCGGGTGTACCGTAGGTATAAGCCGGTACAGTATCCACCGTGATATTGCTCTCTGCTTTGCCGATGGTGACGTTAACACTCCCGCTCGTTCCACCAGTATAAGTGAAATTGGCCTCGTCCGCAGTCACCTTCCAGTAGACAGTATATGTATCGGCATTCTTGCCCTTTGGGATCGTTGTACTGAAATCGCTCCCGTTTGTTAGGCTGTACTGCATCTCTCCGCAGCCCGCAACGCCGCTCGTGACACTGCCCTTGTCAATGAGTTCCTTGTCATTGCCGTCGTAGACAAGGCCGCTTTTTCCCTTGGGTGCTGACACGGTAGCGGACGCCTTGCCGATGGTGGCGGTCAGCTTTTTTGCCCCGACGCCATTGTAGTTATCATTACCGTCTACCTTGTACCAAATATAGTATTCTCCGGCATCGGTGGCTTTGATCTCATTGGGACTGTCCTTCCAATTTGAGCCCGAACTTCCGCTCGTCCCCAAGGCATATTTCATCGTGCCCTGGTCCGCAGAGACAGAGCCAGCTGTGGCAAACAGGCCCTGCGGATTTCCGTTGTAGGTGACAGACGCCGCCGTGGGCGGCGTCACAGCGGGATCGCCCTTGTCGATCCTGACGGTTGCGACATTTTTTTCTCTGGCAACGTACTCACCGTTATCTCCGGTCTTGACCCATATGCAATATTCCCCAACGTTGCGGGCGGTGATCTGATTCCAGTCGTTTTTCCAGTCGCCGCTCTGCGGCGTCTCGTCTTTGGGCTTTACAGCGTATTGGACGGGTCCGGTATAGTCGCTGGGTTTTGTCGGCGCGCTTTTGATCAGCTTCTGATCCGTGCCGTTATACTTCAGCGAACTTTCCGCTTGGACTACGACGCTTGGCGTAGGTTTGCCGTTGACGACAGTTACAGAATACCTCCAATAATTATACCTTTCAGATCCATAACCCGCCAAACGCAAATACACTGTCACGCTGTCTTTTCCGTCAAAGCCAATGCTTCCAGTATTATAATAATTACCCGCTTGGCCCTCCTCATCAGCACTTGTAGTGTTTTGGTAAATTGTAGTACCGTACATAGTTGGCATATAATTAATATGAAAGCTTTCGGCCTCCCATTGGAACGTTTTTGTCCCAAGGTCTGTTACCCACCAACTGCCGTCTTGGGGATTGAGCTCTATTGTCTCTCCTTCGGAAGAAACCAAATTCACCCAATCAAATCTTAGATTGATTGGCATCGGCTCATCCGCCCCGGCCATATTGTCCAGCGCCAGGATCGCCTCCACCGCCGCCATGTAGCGGGTGACGTCCAGGGCGTCCAGCTCCTCATCCTCCAGGGCCAGCTTCGCCTCGTCAATGGCCGTAAGCTGGCCCTCCACGTCGGCCCGGTTTTCGGCGGTGATGGTGTCCGCATCCGGCAGGGCGTCAATGAGGGCTTGCACCTGCTCCAGCACGGAAGGAGCGTCCAGCGCAAGCAGGGCCGCAGCCGCCGCGTCATAGCGGGCGGTGTCCAACGCCGCCGCCTCGTCCCCTGTCAGCTCCAGCACAACCGCGTCGATGGCGTCGATCTGCGCCTGCACGTCGGCGCGGTTCTCGGCGGTAATTTCCGCCGCCTCGGGCAGCTCGTCGATCAGGGCCTGCACCTGTTCCACAGCAGTCTCCGTCGCTCCGTCGGCATCCTCTGCCAGCGCCGTGGCTGGTAGCAGGGTTAAGACAAGCACAACGGACAGCAGGCCCGCCAGCCATTGTCTGAAAACATGTTTCATATTCAAAACCTCCACAATAGAGATTGCGTATCACCCGCGCCGGTATCAACAAAATGGTAATTTAGTCGGCGCGGCCTCCTCTTTTCCCCGCGCGGCCGGCGCAAAACTCAGCCCGCGGAGGCGCTGCCGGACAAAAAATGTATAGAAACCAGAGCCGCGAAAGAATTTTTACTTTGCGGCTCAGTTTTTCATGTCATTTTTTGAATAGGCGTCTTGAATTATAGCGGCTGTGGCGGTATAATTTATTATGTATAGCCGCAACGCGGACCACAGCGCCCCTTTGGGCGGGGCAAAATTACCATTTTGTGATACGCCGTTATGACACAAGCCCCAGCCTGTCCAGCGTCCGGGCGTGTTCCTCCCCGGTGGAGATCAGATAGATGCGGGTGGTTTCGATGGACGAGTGACCCAGCACATCGGACAACTTCGCAATATCGCGAGTGACCTTATAGAACATCCGGGCAAAAAGGTGGCGCAGGTTGTGAGGGAACACCTTGGAGCGCTCCACCCCGGCCTTTTCACACAGCGCTTTCATCTCTGCCCAAATCTGCCGCCGCGTCAGGCCCTTTCCGTTTCTGGTGAGAAAGATCTCGCCGGAGGCGATTTTGTTTTTCTTCGCGTATTTCAGCAGCTTGCGGCAGAGCTTGGCCGGGAGTAAAATCGTCCGCACCTTGCCCTTGAGGGAGATGTCCGCCCGGCCCGCCCTGGCTGCCTCCACGGTGATATAGCGGACCTCGCTCACCCGGATGCCCGTGGAGCAGATGGTTTCCATCAAGAGCGCCAGCCGGGGTTTTCCGCTTGCGGCGGCCAGCAAACGGTCGTATTCGGTGCGGGTCAACTCCCGGCTCTGGTCACGGAACACCCGCCGCTGGAGCCGCAGGGCTTTCACCCGGCAGTCCTCCCAGCCCAGGAAACGCAGCAGGGCGTTCACCGCCGCCACCATGGAATTGACGGTGACGGGGGCGTAGCCCCGGGCGGCCAGCCCGTCCCGCCACGCGGCCACGGCCTCCTTTGTGACGGGCGCGCCGCCCATGTGCGCGGCAAAGGCCGCCGCGTCCCGGAGGTACTTCTCAACGGTGCCCGCGCTCTTTTCCTCCTGCCGGAGATATGCGGCAAATTGTTGTAAATCTGCGTTTGTGATTCTGTTTTCCATAACTGCCTCCCGTATCATAAGGTTATGGCCTTATTTTACCCGGAATGGCGTGGAAACCTGCAAAGGGCACAGGAAAGGAATAGACGTGGGTTAGAGTCTGTAGCAAGCAATGCATTTGTGCTACAAATGCGAAAACGGGGGAGATTTCCGACTGAGCGGAAACCTCCCGCTTTGCTTGTTGGTGGCTCTCGCCCCCAAGCCCCTTTGAACGCGGATTACATCCGCGGCTACGCGCCTGCCGGCGCTATCTGTCCTCGCGCTCCCGCGCTCGGATTTTCTCTTTGCCCTGTTCGTCCAGACCAAGGATACGCTCCACATTGGCCTTGTGGATGAGCAGCTCCCGCATCTCTTTTTTCGCGGCGTTGTACTCGGCATAGGC
>CANQSU010000176.1 GCA_947626585.1 uncultured Oscillospiraceae bacterium | reverse complement strand
TTCATAACGACCCCCATTTTTACGCGTTTACTGAATACGACCGAATACGGTCAATTCAACATCTTCAATTCCTGGCTCGGCATTTTAACGGTCGTTGTATCGCTTAACCTGAGCGCCGGAGTGTATACAAGGGGAGTGGTCAAATTCAGCGACGACCGCAAGGCGTTTACATCGTCAATGCAAGGATTATCCCTTACTTTGGTTCTTGTCTGGACGGTAATATATTTCGCAGTTCACTCATTTTGGAACAGCGTATTTTCGTTGACCACATTCCAAATGCTGTGTATGTGTGTGATGATCTTATTCGCAAACATTTTCGGCTTCTGGTCGATGAGCCAACGGGTAGACTTTAAATACCGCAGTCTGGTTATCGTCACGCTCTTGATGTCCTTGGCAAAGCCTGTTTTGGGGATCATTTTGGTCAAATCAGCAACGGACAAAGTAACAGCAAGAATATTCGGGCTTGCAGTTATAGAAGCATTGGCGTGCAGCGTTCTTTTTATCTTGCAAGCGGTTCGAGGCAAAAAGTTTTTCTCGGCATTTTATTGGAAACACGCCTTAAAATTCAATATCCCGCTTATACCTCATTATCTTTCCATGACCGTTCTGAACAGCGCGGACAGGATAATGATAGGCAAGATGGTTAATGAATCATCTGCGGGAATTTACGGTCTTGCATACTCAATTTCGCAGGTAATGACGATGTTTAATTCTGCGCTTCTCCAAACGATAAATCCTTGGCTTTTCAGGCGAATAAATGAAAAGAGAATTAAAGGAATTTCAAAAGTTGCATATCCCGCGTTTGTAGGAATAGCTACTGTAAATCTGTTGCTTATAGCTCTTGCACCTGAAGCTGTAAAGATATTCGCCTCACCGGAATACTACGACGCCATTTGGATAATACCTCCGGTCGCGATGAGCGTTTACTTTATTTTTTCATATGATTTTTTCGCGGTCTTTGAGTTTTACTATGAAAAAACAAAGCTCATAGCGGCTGCTACAAGCGCGGGAGCAATACTCAATATTGTGCTGAATTATATCTTTATCAAAATATTCGGATACTATGCCGCAGGTTATACGACACTCGTCTGCTACATGGTTTACGCAGCGTTTCATATGTACTTCATGCGTAAAATCTGCCGTGAGCAGTTAAACAATGAGCAGCCATACAGCTTGAGAATATACGGCGGAATAACGGCGGCGTTTCTCCTGCTTGGTTTTGTTTTTATGGCAAGCTACAACTATATCATAATAAGATATTCCCTGCTCGGAATAATGCTTGTGGTTATAGCTGTATTTCATAAGAAGATTTTAAGCGTGATCAAGAATATTTTGAATCTTAAAAAGAACTGACGAAAGGATAAGTTATGTTTAAGACAGCAAAGAAAATTATCAAAAATATGATAATGATTTTCAAAGAAGAAAAGAAGATTCCAATTCCCAATCCCATTAATGTTCCCGAACTTCTACAAGGCAAAGTCGCGCTTATCACCGGCGGCAGCGGCGGGATAGGTCTCGCTATGGCGGAGAGTTTCCTGAAAAGCGGCGCGAAGGTGATCATCGCGGGGACAAATGAAGAAAAGCTTCGCTCTTGCCGCGAAAAAATCCAGCGGGGGGGTAAGCCTCTCATACATAGTCATTGATGTGAAGGACGTTCAATCTATGCCTGAGAAGGTGAAAACTGCCGCCGCGCTGTTCCCGGAAAACCGGATTGATATTCTCGTCAATTCCGCGGGAATCCTCAACCATACCGATTTTCTGGAAATGTCTGAAGATGAGTACGACAACATCATGGACATTAACGCAAAAGGCGCGTTTTTCATGTCTCAGGCTGTGGCAAAACATATGATTGAAAACCGAATCCACGGCCACATTCTCAACGTGACTTCATCTTCGGCGCTTCGCCCTGCTTGGACGCCATACCAGATGTCTAAATGGGCGGTTCGCGGGCTGACACTTGGCATGGCGGACAAGCTTTTGCCATATGGCATTGTCGTGAATGCGATTGCCCCGGGGCCAACCGCTACGCCAATGCTCCATAAAGACGAGGGCGACAGCATTTACAATGCTACTTGCCCGTCAGGACGCTTTGCCATGCCGTCTGAAATCGCCGCGCTGGCGACGTTTATGGTCAGCGATATGGGAGATATGATTGTTGGGGACACCTTCTACATGACCGGAGGCAGCGGGACAGTCACGCTCCACGGATAAGTGGGCCGGTCGGTTTTCTTTCATAAAAAAGAAAGGAAACCGACATGAAAATCCTTGTCCTAGGTGGAACCGGCGCGATGGGCGTCGATTTGGTAAAAATTTTGGGTGAGCGCGGCGAGAATGTCACGGTCACAAGCCGCACAGATAGAAAATCCCAATTTAGCGATGTCAAATATGTTAAGGGCGACGCACATGACACTGCGTTTTTAAAATCGCTTTTATCTGAGGAATACGACGTGATTGTGGATTTCATGGTCTACAACACCGAAGAATTCAAATCAAGGCGAGATTTGTTCTTCAATGCAACAGATCAGTATCTTTTCCTGAGCTCAAGCCGTGTATATGCTGAATCTAAAACGCCTATTACCGAGGAGTCTCCGCGGCTTTTGGATGTCACAACTGACAAAGAATACCTCAAAACCGATGAGTATGCCCTTGCGAAGGCACGGCAGGAAAATCTTCTTCAGGAGTCCGGCAAAACCAACTGGACGATCATCCGCCCATATATCACTTACAGCAATCAGCGTTTGCAGCTGGGAGTTTATGAAAAAGAGCTTTGGCTATACCGTGCCTTGTATGGCAAAACCATCGTTTTCCCGAAAGCAATCTCGGGAAAATATACGACTATGACGTTCGGTGCGGACGTGGCCATGGGCATCTCAAAGCTAATTGGAAACGAAAAGGCAATGGGAGAGGCGTTCCACATTACCACGGATCGGGCGATCCGGTGGCGTGAGGTTCTTGCAATCTATATGAGTGTATTCCAGGACGTGACCGGGAAAGAAATCAAGATCAAATACACCGACGATCCAAAGCCGATCTACGAAGTGATGGGAAACAAGTATCAGGTGATCTACGACCGGATGTTTGATCGAAGATTTGATAATACGAAAATATTGCAGTCGGTTGGAAAGTTCGAGCTTGAATCACCGGAAGCTGGACTGGAGCAGTGTCTGCGGGAATTTTTACGGGAACCGAGGTTTAGGAATGTTCCAGTGAAAGCGCAGTCATGGATGGATAAAGTGATGAAGGAGCGTACGGCCCTGAACCAATTCAGTGGAACAACCAACAAGATAAAATACTTGATCGGCAGGTATACGCCCTATTTTAAGATAAAGCTGAAAGAAAAATGAATATGTACAGCAACCTATCGTCTGCTCTGCCCTATACGGTGCGCACATCTTCCACACCAATGATAAGCAGGTGTAGGACTATGTGAACCGCTTCGGCGTGCTTAACTGCTTTACCGACAGTCCAGTGGCCAATTGCAAGGGTGGAGAAGGTAACGATTTGCCCAGAATGGCCATCCGCCGGGAATATTCCTCCGAGTGGAAACCCAGCGACGAGCTGTATTACCCCGTCGATGAGGAGAGGAACAGTACGCTGTACACGAAGGATAAGGCGATGGCGGCACAGGAGCAGCACATTGTTTTTGACGGACGGTTGGTGGAATACAAGTATTTCTACAAGGTTCAAGTGATAGGTGAAGCGCTGAAGAAATATGAGCAAGTAATATAGGCATTTTGATGCCCTCGCCTGCTGCCCGCTATACCACAAATCCCGGGAGAGTCGGGACTTTTTTGCCGCGGCGCGAAATTTTTCGCTTTTGGGTATTTACATGGACGGAGGCTTTGGTGTAAAATAAAACAAAAGCGGCTTCGGTCTGGAAATGAAGACCAACGCATAAGGAGGGCTAACAATGGCCACATCCACACCCGATAACGATTTCCTCACCTTTCAGCGCCAAACCCTGGACAAATCGCCGCAGGACGTGCGGACGTACTGGACGCCGGAGCGGAAGAAAGCCGCGATCCCCGCATACAGAGCCGGTATGGGAGCAAATACCCTTGACGCGCCAATGCCCGACGGCTCCAACGCCGCCCCCACGACCGACCCCAAGCAGGCGGACATGAGCCAAATGCCTTTCATCACGGGCGGCAAGTTATTTTTCACCCTAGACGGCGTGGATTACGTTGCCAGCGGGAACATCTTCATGAAAAACAACCTGCTTCTGACCGCTGCCCATTGCGTGCAGGATGACAACACAGGTCATCTTGCTGAAAACTTCGTGTTTGAGCGTTGCTATACGGGGGAGCTGTCCACGGAGGACTTTACCTTCCGAACTGTTGCGCTCAAAGAGAACTGGTACACCGAAAAGGACAACAAGTGGGACTATGCCATCGCCATTTTGAACCGGGATTCCACCGTCGAAAAGCCCCTGCAATACCGAATCGAGAATCTTCTCGGCAGAACCGTAACGGCGTCGGGCTATCCCACGGATATTTTCGACGGCGCGCAGATGATGTACATTACCGGCACGGTGGATGAGCGGGCCGACTCGTGGATGATCCGGGGCGGCAAGCTGTCGAACGGCGCTTCCGGCGGCGCGTGGGTGCTGGAGGACGGCGAGACGGTCGTGGGGCTGAATTCCTTCGGCGGAACCACCGCCAAAGGCGGCGCCTACATGGGCTCCCCCAAATTCGATGCGGAATTTGACAAGCTCTACAACTACGTCCTGACGCTGATCTAGAAGGAGGAACGCGGATGAACAACAACCCCAATGGCGGGCGGTTTATGCCGATGCAGCTCGGCAGCATTGATAATTCGCCCCATGACATTCGAGAATACTGGACCCCCGAGCGAAAGAAGGCGGCGATCCCGGTCATAGGCGGCGCGCCCATTTCCCAGGGAATGCCCAGCGCAGATAACGCCCCGCCTCCTCCACCGCCGACCGATCCGAAAGAAGCGAACCTCGCCGAAATGCCCTTCACCACAGGCGGCAAGCTGTTCTATTCCATGAACGGCAAGGACTTCGTCGCCAGCGGCAACATCTTTATGAAGAACAATATGCTTCTCACGGCGGCGCACTGCATTCAGGACAAGGATTCCGGCAGCATTGGCGAGAACTACGTCTTTGAACTGGACTACACAGGCGAGCTTTCCTCCGAAGATTTCACCTTCAAAACCGTGGCGCTTCGTGAAAACTGGTATCAGACCAAGAACGAAAAGTACGATTACGCCCTCGCGATCCTGGACAAGCCCTCCCATGTTGCCACGCCCCTGCGCTACACCACCGACACCCAAATCCGCAACAAGCAGATTACCTCCATGGGCTACCCCACCGCCTACTTCGACGGCGCGCAGATGATGTTCGTCAAAGGGCTTGTGGTGCCGATTTACGGGCATTGGGCAATGTTCGGCAGCAAAATGGGCGCGGGCGCATCCGGCGGCGCGTGGGTGCTGGACG
>CANQSU010000175.1 GCA_947626585.1 uncultured Oscillospiraceae bacterium | reverse complement strand
TCTCTGAATTTCGCAAAATTCAGAGAAAATTACCCGCACGTTCCCCTTGTCGGAAAAAGCCTGTCAGGGCTTTTTCGACAGTCTGAAACACCGCCTGGCTTTCGTCAGGCGGTGTTTTATACGATTCAGGTATGATACTGATCGCTTTTATTCGGCTTTGGAGAGTGCCCAGTCGTCAAACGCGCCCCAGGCTCCCGCTCCGGCGGACACCGACACGCCCAGGGTGACCTCGGCGGCGGACTTGAGCGTGAAGGTGATCTCCGGCGTCTGCCAGTTGAGATAGCCGTCCAGTTCAAACGGCTCCTTCGTCTCGCCGTCGGGGGTCCTGACAAAGATATAGGTGTCGTGGTCGCCCATGTCGCCGCCCTGTCCGTAGAGCGAGAAGGTGTAGGTCCCCGGCTCCAGACTCACGGTGGTGGTGGTCACAGCGTTTTCAAAGGCGGTGTCCTTCCAGAAGTGCAGGCACCAGCTCCCGTCGTGGACGTTCCCGGCGTTGGCGCTCTTATTGTTGATGCCGTCCCCGGGCCAATTCTCCACGGTGTAGCCCTCGGCGCCGTTCTCAAAGCCGCCGTTAGCAAGCAGGGACGGGAGGGCGGGACGCTTCACCGTCACATAGGCAAAGGTCCACACCTTCTGGCCTTCGCCGTCGTCGATCCAGCCCTTGACGCTCCACTCTCCGGGATGGGCCATGTCAATAAAGCCGGCGTCCTCCCAGTTGACGGGCACGGTCTCCTGCTTGCCGCTGAGTCGGCCCGGATCCAGGGTGGCGGGCAGCTCCAGCGCGTCGCCCACGGTCAGGTTCAAGCTGACGCTGGGGATATCCACAAAGTGGTCGGGATACCCGGTGCTGCCGGTCATCAT
The DNA here is from genome assembly GCA_947626585.1 of uncultured Oscillospiraceae bacterium. Taxonomy (GTDB): domain Bacteria; phylum Bacillota; class Clostridia; order Oscillospirales; family Oscillospiraceae; genus RUG626. The sequence goes on along the minus strand of CANQSU010000175.1, from coordinate 4,697 downwards.
GTACTTGAACACATTGAGGGACTCCAGGGGCTTGCCGTCGAAGTCGAACATGGCCTTGTTGTTCATATCCGGCCCGCCGTAGCCGCCGTTCGCGGCGTTGGGGTCGTAATCCTGGGCGTAGCTGGAGGCCCAGCCGGAGCCGCACTCGTCCCAGATACGCTTGTTCTCCTCGATGGCGTCCGTCCGCTCCCGGCCGGTAAGCTGAGAGATGTTCCGCACGGGGATCCAGGCGTTCTCCCAGTAGAAGAGGCCGATGCCGGCGTCACCGATGTCATGGACAGCCTTGGCCACCTCGGCGTACTCGATGGCCTGCCCCTGGGGGCTGACGGCGTACTCGGCGGGAGTGGGAGAATTGCTGCCGTCCCCGTCCTCGGCGGTGTAGGGGGCCCTGGTTTCGGCCACCATGACCTTCACGCCGTATTTATCCGCGATGGCCTTGATCTTGGCGGCCATGCCCTCCACGGAGCCGTGCCACTGGGGATAGTAGGAGGTGGCGAACACGTCGAACTGAACGCCGCCGTCCGTCAGATGCTGGGCGATGCTGTCAAAGTCCGCGCTCTGGGGGGACTCCATGTGGACGCAGGTCAGAATGTCGCCCGCCGCGTGGACTGCGTCGCACCCGGCGTTATAGAGCTTGAGCATGTTGGGCCACGCGGTCTCGCCGCAGATAGAGTTGGTGGTCTCGTTGCCCACCTGGACCATGCCCACATCCACCCCCGCGTCCAGCAGGGTTTTGAGGCTGTCGGTGGTGAACTGGCCCAGGGCCTCGGCCTTGGCGTCGATATCCATGCCCTCCCATGCCTTGGGGACCAGCTGGCGGGAGGGATCGGCCCAGAAGTCGGAGTAGTGGAAGTCGATAAGTACCCGCATCCCCGCGTCCGTGGCCCACTTGCCCATGGTCACGGCGGACGCAAGGTCGTTGTTGCCGCCGCCGTAGCCGTGGCCGTCCGCGTCATAGGGGTCGTTCCAGACGCGCAGGCGCACCCAGTTGCAGCCGGCCTCATGGAGCAGCTTCATAAAGCCCGCGCCGTTCTCCTCCACGCTCTCGCCCAGGGAATTGCCGTCCCAGTCCTTGAAGCGCGCGCCGGAGTTCAGCACCGACAGGAGCGAGGACACGTCGGTGCCCCGGATGAAATCCTCGTCCGCCGTGACAAAGGGCACATAGATGCCCGCGTTCACGGGTTCCGGGGGGACCTCGCTGTCATTCCCGCCGTCGGTGGACTCCGTCTCCCCAGAGTCGGCCGTATCTTCCGTTTTACCTGTGTCATTCACATTGCCCGTGCCTCCCGTGTCCCCGGTCTCTCCGCCCGGGGAATTGCCGCCGCAGGCCGCCAGTCCCAGGCACAGCGAAAGCGCCAGAAGAAGGGCCAGAAGCGCGCTGAGTTCTCTCCTCATGATATTATCCTCCTTTTTCCCGGCCGTTCCAGGCCGTTCCTGCTTTAATTATACATTTTTATGCGAAAATTACAAGTGAAAAAAACTTTTTTGAGGATATTATAAGCTTAAAGGGGATACGGCGATGATCCGTGTCCCCTCAACCCGTTGACAAAGGCAAAGCCTTTGCCAACGGAAGAAATTTTTTCGCGCCTGCGGGCGAAAAGCTCCGCGAGGCTTTGTCGACAGTCTAAGCTCCCCTTCGTAAGGGGAGCTGTCACGGCGCAGCCGTGACTGAGGGGTCGAGGGTTCCGATTACCGCAGAATTCAGGCGCCGGCAAAACCCTTCACCCTCGACCCTACCGGCCCCGCGGGGCCGCCTCCCCTTATGAAGGGGAGGTAAAATTTTTTCGCGCCCGCGGGCGCGAAGCTCCGCGAGGCTTTGTCGACAGTCCGGGCTCCCCTTCGTAAGGGGAGCTGTCACGGCGCTGCCGTGACTGAGGGGTCGAGGGTTCCGATTACCGCGAATTCAAGCGCCGTCGTCGCACGAGCCGCTTTGGGGAAGCTTTTAAACCGATATCCGTATCGGCGTCAGCTCTTGTCTCCCGGTTTGAAAATAACCGACACAAGATACCCGAAGAACACCGCCGCGCCGACACCTCCCGCGGCGGCGGTGAAGCCGCCGGTGAAAGCGCCGATGAGGCCCTTCTCCTCCACCGCCTTTTTGACGCCCTTGGCCAGGTTGTTCCCGAAGCCGGTAAGCGGAACGGTGGCACCCGCGCCGGCCCAGTCGGCGAAGGGCTGGTAAAGGCCCAGGGCCCCCAGCACCACGCCCGCCACCACGTAGGTGGTGAGGATCCGCGCCGGGGTGAGCTTTGTCTTGTCGATCAGGATCTGCCCGATGAGGCACAGCGCGCCGCCGGCCACGAAGGCCCTGACGTACTGCATCAAGTCGAATTTCATATCTTTCCCCTCATTTCGTCTTTGAGATGGCCACCGCGCAGGCGATGGACGGTATGCTCTCCCCCTGCATGGTGGTGGTGGGCGAGAGAAGCGCGCCCGTGGCGGTGAACAGGATCTTGTTCCACCGCCCCTCCCTCATGCCGTTGAGGAGATATCCGCACAGCACCGTGGCCGCGCAGCCGCACCCGGAGCCGCCGGAATGGACGTCCTGCTTCTTCCGGTCGAAGATGAGGAGTCCGCAGTCGGCGTGCCGCTGGGCGATGTCCACGCCGTCGGCGGCGAAGAAGTCCCGGAGGATCTCGCTCCCGATGGCGCCCAAATCGCCGGTCACGATCATGTCGTAGGCGTCCGGGCCCACGGAAAGGTCCTCAAAGTGCTGTTTGATGGTGTCGTAGGCCGCCGGGGCCATGGCCGCGCCCATGTTGTTGGCATCGGTGATGCCGTTGTCAACGATCCGGCCCGGGGTCACATGGGTCACATAGGGGCCCGGCCCTTCGGCGGTCAGCACCGCCGCGCCGGAGCCGGTGACCGTCCACTGGGCGGAGGGCGGGCGCTGTCCGCCATACTCCAGAGGCGTGCGGAACTGCCGTTCCGCCGAGCAGAAGTGGGAGCTGGTCACCGCCATGGTCTTGTCGGCAAAGCCCCCGTCAATGGTCAGGGCCGCCAGGGCCAGGCTCTCGGCCATGGTGGAGCAGGCCCCGTAGACCCCGAACATGGGGATATTGGAGTCCCGCACCCCGAAGGAGGTGCCCGTACACTGGTTGAGAAGGTCCCCGCAGAAAACGCAGTTTATGTCGGTATTGGAAAGAGACGCCTTGGACAGGGCCAGGGCGGTCGCCTTTTTTACCAGGGCGCTTTCGGCCTTCTCCCAGGTCTTCTCCCCCAAAAACGAGTCCTCGCTGATGAAGTCGAAGCTGTCCCTGAGCGGTCCGTCGCCCTCCTTCTTCCCCACCACGCAGGCGTGACCCGCGAAGGAGGGGGGATTTTGAAGGGCAAAGGTCTGTTTTCCTTTCAGTTTTGATGCCATAGTTCTCACCCGTCGTCGTTTATTAATGCGGCGTTTAAATAATTCCGCATTAATAATGTGATTTTACGCCGTTTTGCTTGCCGCGCGGCGGCAGACAAAACACGGCTAATATTACTCCCGCGCTTATTTATTAACGCGGCAATTAAATATTGCCCCATTAATAAGATGATTTTACGCCGTTCCGCTTGCCGCGCAACGGAAAGCGGAACATGGCTAATATTACTCCGTCAATTTTAATTGCCGGAGTAATCATCGCCGGAGCAACAACTTTCGAATCTATTTTTTCACGGCTTTCGCAAATAATTCACGGCGGCGGATTTACGTCTTCTCCAAAAGATGATATAATTGAAAAAGGGCAAAAAAGAGGTGAAAGCATGAAAGAGGTCGAGATCAAAACGTCGGACGATTTTGATCCGAAAAAAATATTTGGCTGCGGCCAGTGCTTCCGCTGGAACGAAAACCCCGACGGGAGCTTCACCGGCGTGGCGATGGGCAAAGCGGCCAGGCTCCGCCGGGAGGGCGGCGGGATCTTCATCACCGGCACGGAGGACGATGTAAGCTCCGTCTGGCACGATTATTTCGACCTGGACCGGGATTACAGGCGGCTGCGGGAGAGCGTCTGCGTGGACGGCTACATGCGCTTAGCCTCCGACTACGGCGCGGGGATCCGGATCCTCAATCAGGACCGGTGGGAGACTCTCTGCTCGTTCATCATAAGTCAGTGCAACAACATCCCGAGGATCAAGAAAATCGTGGAGGCCCTCTCCCGGCTCTTTGGGGACCCCGTGGAGCTTGAGGGCGAGACGTTCTACACCTTCCCCTCCGCCGAAAGGCTGGCGTCCCTCTCCCCCGGGGATCTCTCCCCTGTCCGGTGCGGCTACCGGGCGCCCTACATCATCGCCGCGGCCCGTGCCGTGGCCTCGGGCGGGCTTGACCTGGACGCCCTTTCGAAAACCGATCTTGCGACCGCGAAAAGGGCGCTGACGGCCCTTCCCGGCATCGGGGAAAAGGTGGCAAGCTGCGTGATCCTGTTCTCCCTGCGCATTGGCTCCGCCTTCCCCGTGGACGTGTGGATGAAAAAGGCTCTGGCCCGGCATTACCCGGAAGGCTTCGACCCGGAGGTATTTGGCGAAAACGCCGGACTTGCCCAGCAATACATGTTTTATTTTCAGAGAGAAAACGGTTGACAGCAAGGGTCAGAAAGTGTTACCATACGTCCAATATGAACGATAAAACGGAGGATCGAATATGGCATTTTATTACAGTGAACCGTCCCGTACCTTCAGCGAATATCTTCTCGTCCCCGGCTACTCCGGCCCCAACTGCATCCCCG
>CANQSU010000174.1 GCA_947626585.1 uncultured Oscillospiraceae bacterium | reverse complement strand
TCTCGTACCCATACGTTTAGTTTACATCTTTTCTCTCGTTTGTGCAACTTTTATTTTTAAAACGAGTCCTAGTATTAGAACACTTATTTACTCCTCTTTTGCCGTCACGGCGATGTTCAGCTCGGCAAGCTGCTTCTCCGTGACCTCTCCGGGGGCGCCCATCATCACGTCCTGGGCGGATTTGTTCATGGGGAAGGCGATGACCTCGCGTATCAGCTCCTCGCCGGTGAGAAGCATGATCAATCTGTCAACTCCCGGCGCGGCTCCGGCGTGGGGGGGTGCGCCGTAGCAGAAGGCGTTGTACATGGCGGGGAACTTGCTCTTCACTTCCTCTTCCCCGAGTCGCACGAGCCTGAATGCCTCGATCATGATCTCCGGGTCGTGATTGCGCACCGCGCCGGAGGCGGACTCGTAGCCGTTAATGACCAGGTCGTACTGGTAGGCGCGGATGGACAGAGGGTCCACCTCGCCGGCGGCGGCCTTTTGAAGGACCTCCAGCCCGCCGATGGGCATGGAGAAGGGGTTGTGGCAGAACTCCAGCTCGCCGGACTCCTCGCCGATCTCGTACATGGGAAAGTCGTCTATCCAGCAAAAGGCGTACTGTTCCCTGTCCATGTGGTTGGGGCAGAGGGCGCCCAGCTTTACGCGCATCACGCCCGCCGTCTTTTGGGCCGCGCCGAGCTTACCGGCGCTGAGACCCACGAAACACCCGGGTGTCAGGCCCAGACCGTCCACCACGGCGTCCTTCACCGGCTCAATGAACTTGGCGATACCGCCCACGATCTGGCCGTTCTCGTCATAGCGGAACCAGTAGGGCTTCTGGCCGGCCTGGACCTCCGTGTCCGCGCAGAGCTTGTCGATCTGCTTGCGGGTGGCGGTGAAGTCCGTGACCACAATGGCCTTGACGGTCTGGCCCTCAAATGGCCCAAAGCCAATGCCGGACAGCAGCGTTGATGCGTCCCGGATGGTGAGGTCGATGCGCAGGTCCGGCTTGTCGGTGCCGTATTTTTCCAGAGCCTCCAGGTAGGGGATGTGCGGGAAGGGGGCCTTGCTGACCCGGTCGTACTTGCCGAATTTTTCAAAAATCGGCACAAGCACGCGCTCCAGAACACCCAGCACGTCCTCCTGCGTGGCGAAGGCCATCTCCATGTCCAGCTGATAAAATTCGCCGGGGGTGCGGTCGCCGCGCGCGTCCTCGTCCCGGAAGCAGGGGGCGATCTGGAAGTATCGGTCAAAGCCGGAGGTCATCAGCAGCTGCTTGAACTGCTGGGGGGCCTGGGGCAGGGCGTAAAACTTGCCGGGGTGCTTGCGGGCGGGTACCAGATAGTCCCTGGCACCCTCGGGGGAGGAGGCGGTCAAAATCGGCGTGGTGATCTCCAGAAAGCCCTCGTCGATCATGGCGTTCCTCAGCGCCGCCACCACCTTGGAGCGCAGTACGATGTTCTTCTTCACCTCGGGGTTTCGAAGGTCCAGATACCGGTACTTGAGCCGTATGCTCTCGTCGGCCTCCCTTGAGCGGTTGATCTGAAAGGGCAGCTCGTTGTAGCGGCACCGGCCCAGAAGCTCCACGGACTCGGGCACCACCTCAATGTCGCCGGTGGGGAGGTTGGGATTCTTACTGCTGCGCTCACGGACGACGCCGGTGACGCCGATGGTGGACTCCTTGTTCCAGCCCTTCACCTGGGCCAGAACGGCCTCGTCCTCGATCACCACCTGCGTGGTGCCGTAGAAGTCGCGAAGCACCAAAAACGCCAGATTGGCGCTGACCGCGCGGACGTTCTCCATCCAGCCCGCCAGCTTCACCCTCTGCCCCACATGCTCCATGCGAAGCTCGCCGCAGGTGTGCGTGCGTGATTGAACCATAAGTGATCACTCCAAATTCTATTTATATAGTGAAAGGATCCTATTCCTGAGTTTGCGTCGTATCGCCCTCGCCCTCCGGCGGCTCGGGCTCCGGCTCGGGGTAGAGCGATTCAATGAGGTCAAAGACCTGCCGCGCCCAGCTGGACTTGTCCTGGGTGGTGACGACGGTCTCGCCGTTCCCGGAAAGCCGCAGGACGCCGCCCTGATATTCGGCGGTCAGGGAGCTGTCGGAGAGGGTGCAGCGAAAGACCACGCGCCAGCATATGTCCCCGGCCTCGGGCTCGGGAAGCCCCCGGGAGAAAAGTCCTCCCGGCGTCATGCCGAAGCCCTTGCCGTCAAAACGCTCCACAATGTCGGAGAGCGCCCGGTTTTCCGAGTCCACCAGAAGCTCCTCCGGCTCCGTCCCCTCCGGGTCGAACTCCCATGCCCAAACGTAGATCCCGTCAACGGCCGCGAAGTTGAAAATGCCGTCGGCGTAGTTGTCCGCCGCCATAGGCCGGCACAGGACCAGTCCCACCACCATGACCGCTATGAGCAGGATGAGGACCACCGTAACGATCTGTTTACCCGACATGGCTCATTCCTTAATGGGCGCGATCCCGCCGCTTGCGGCGACCGCGCAGGCGACTGTCTCCACGACCCTGTCAATGGGAAGCAGCTCCTGCACGCCCGTCCTCATGTCCTTCAGGGACACCATGCGCCTGTCGATCTCGTCGTCGCCCAAAATGGCGATGAAAGGCACGCCCAGACGGTTGGCGTAGGTCATCTTGGCCTTGAACTTCCTGTCCTCGGAGTAGATCTGCGTCCTGATGCCCGCCTTCCTGAGGGCGGTGGCCGTCTCCACGGCAAAGGAGCGCCTTTCGGACATGGGGAGGATCAGCACGTCCGCCGGCGCCGTGGGCAGCTCGCCGGATAAAAGACCCCGGTCGCTCAGAATGAAGAAGAGCCGCGTGAGACCGATGGAGATCCCCACGCCGGGCAGGGCCCTGTCCGTGTAGTACCCGGCCAGATCGTCGTACCGCCCGCCGGAGCAGATGGAACCCACCTCCGGGTAGTCCGTCATCTGCGTCTCGTAGACGGTGCCCGTGTAGTAGTCAAGCCCCCGGGCAATGGTCAGATCCACGGTGAAGTGGTCCTCCGGAACGCCGAAGTCCTTGAGATAGGTGACCACGGTCTTTAATTCCTCATAGCCCCTGTCGAAGGTCGCGTTTTTCCCGGTGTAACCCGAAAGCTCCGCCAGAACGTGGTCGTTGCCGCCCCTGATCGCCATGAAGTCGAGGATCTTACCGGCGCTCTCCCCGGGGATGTCGAAATCGTCGCAAAGAATGGCCCTTACCTTCTCCGGCCCGATCTTCTCAAGCTTGTCCACCGTGCGCATGATATCGCCGGCCTTGTCCGAAAGCCCCAGCATGTCGTAGAACCCGGTGAGGAGCTTCCGGTTGTTGACCCGGATCACAAATTTGCGGAGCCCCAGCTCGGTAAAGACCCGGTAGATGATGGACGGGACCTCCGCCTCGTTCATGATATCCAGGGACCCGTCGCCGATGACGTCGATATCCGCCTGATAGAACTCCCGGAACCGCCCCCTCTGGGGCCGCTCGCCCCGGTAGACCTTGCCGATCTGGTACCGGCGGAAGGGGAAGGTGAGCTTCGGGTAATTCATGGCCACATATTTTGCCAGCGGCACCGTCAGATCGAAGCGCAGAGCCAGGTCGTTGTCGCCCTTGGAAAAGCGGTAGATCTGCTTCTCCGTCTCGCCGCCGCCCTTGGCCAGAAGCACGTCGGAGCTTTCGATGAGGGGCGTATCCAGCGCCGTGAAGCCGTAAAGCCCGTAGACCCGGCGTATGGTGTCCGTGATCTTATCCATCAGCGCCTGCTCTCCCGGCAAAAGCTCCATAAAGCCGGAGAGAGTGTGTGGTTTGATTCGTTCCATAAAAAATATCCTTTCATCGTCGTCGCGGGACCCGCTTTACCTCTGGCTCTCATCCTCATACGGATCACCGTTAAAAAGCTTTGACCGAGGGGCGAGGATCTTTCGAGTCAGGCGAGGGAGGCGGCGCGGGGAATACCTTCGTATTTTCAAGCCGCCTGACAAAGCATCCGGGGTCCCCGCGCGATCTCCGATTGGTGGGGACCCCATAAAACAGCCCCCGCCCGGTAGAGCGGGGGCTTGTTTAAATCGTTTTTTCTTATTTCTTGGGGTTCACAATGTCGCGCCAATCCAGCATGCCGTCCTTAAGGCCCCGGATCAGCACCTCGGCGGTGGCCACGTTGGTGGCAAAGGGGACGTTCTGCTGGTCGCAGAGCCTGCCTATCTTGTTGGTGGACGCCATGGCGCGGGGGTCGGTGGGATCTGAAAAGAAAAGAACAAGATCCAGCTCGTTGTAGGCAAGCCTCGCCGCCATCTGCTGGTCCCCGCCCTGATCGCAGGACAGGTACAGGTCGATGGGCAGGCCCGTCGCCTCCTTGACAAGTCTTCCGGTGGTGTTTGTGGCGCAAATGGAGTGCTGCGAGAGGATCCCGCAGTAGGCGATGCAGAACTGCACCATAAGCTCCTTCTTCCTGTCGTGTGCCATTAATGCGATATTCATACCGTCACCAACCTTTTATTATTGTTATATGTATTTTTATTTTTCCAAACATCAGATCCGGGCCAGATCCACCTTCCCGCCCTTTATCCTGGCGGCCACGTTCCGAAACTGCCCCCAGGCGCGCCTCGCGCCGTACTCGATGAGAGGGATCTCCAGGTTCCCGGCCTCAAAAACGCTCGCGTCCTCGCTGACGACGCCGATGAGGCGCGCGCCCACGGTGTCGATGACGTCGTCGATGCTGCGCTTTAACCGGCGGTAGACCCGGGGACTTACCCGGTTGACCAAAAGCCGTATTTCCGGAACTCCAAGACCCCTCAGCTCCTGAGCGGCCCGCTGCCCGTCACGCAGGCTGGAGAGATCTCCGGTGGCGACGATAATCGCCATGTCCGCCCCGGAGGCCGCCATGCGGAAGCCCTGCCCGATCCCGGCGGGGGAGTCCGAAAGAATGTAATCGTAACGCTCCTTAAGCTCCGGAAGAAGCTTGCCAAAGCCCTCCGCCGTGTCGTCGTCCGGAAGCTCGGCGGGCGCCGAGAGAAAGAAAAGGTTTTCAATGGCGGGGTGCGCCGTGACCGCGTCGTCAAGGGTCACGCGCCCGGACAACACGTCCGAATAGTCGAAGCTCACCCGCTCGGACAGCCCCAGCGCCAGGTCGAGATTTCTGAGGGCCGCGTCCATGTCAACGCACAGGGTCCTGCTCCCGGACCGGGCCAGAAAGGAGCCAATGGCCGCGGTACAGGCCGTCTTGCCCGTGCCGCCCTTGCCGGAGGCGATCACAATAGATGTACCCATATATACCCCCATTTAGAATTATATATGACGCTCGGCGTTTTTGCAACATGATTTGACCGACATCTTATTCACTTTTTGAATATTTGCAGGAAAAGTATTCAAAAAATCAAACAAAACCGTCAGAATCCACAAAATTCTACCATATTTTCATCTTTTTCCGGAAAACGCCGTTCCCGCTCCCGCCGGGGATTCCTACCGGATGAGGGAATTGTCGGTGTAGATATCCAGGGAGGACATTTCGGAGTCCGCGAAGTAGGCGTCCATCATGTCCTTGGCGATGGTGATGAGCGCGGAACCGGAGCCGCCCTTCTCCACCACCACGGCGATGGCGATCTGGGGGTCGTCGGCGGGGGCGTAGCAGACGAAGACGCC
>CANQSU010000173.1 GCA_947626585.1 uncultured Oscillospiraceae bacterium | reverse complement strand
CTAGTTACTACTCTTTTGGGGTACTTCTTTCGCAAATTTTCTCTTATTGCATTCTTGACTTCACACCATTAGACTTATTGCCAGTTATAGATTTCCGTGATCTCGCCGGACTTGATATTGACACAGCAGAGCAGGTTGTTTTGGAGCTTGTGGCTGGCACCGTTCACCGGCTCGGACATGTAACCGGCGTCGGCGTTGAAATAGACGTTCTCCCCGTCGCAAAAGAGCAGGGAATAGCCGTTGATCTTCCCCAGCCTGGCGCTCAGGGAGTCCAGCGGCAGCTCGCCGGTAAGCTCCCCGTCCAACGTGTAGACAAAGACGGTGTCCCCGCCCTCGTGGAGGCCGACACCCAGCCAGTATTCCCCGGTGGCAAGGTTGATGATCGGGTGGTCGTTCAGAAGGCACATATAATCATCGGAAAATACCGCGGTGCCGTAGAGCGTTTTCTCGTGGGTGTCCGCCAGCCTCACCGTTTCTCCGGTTTCAAGATCGCTCCGCCAGAAGTCCCCGCCGGAGAGGTAGAAATAGATGGTCCCGTCCAGCACATACCACCGGCTCACGGATACGCCGGTAGTCTCCCACGTGCCGACCTCCTCCGCGTCCGGCGTCTGCCAGACCTGATAAGCGCGCTTATCAGCGGTGTTATACGCGAAAAGCGTGTCCTTCTGTGTGCCGTCGGGCTGTGTGACATTCACCATGAAGTAGATGAAGTCCCCATCGGCCCACAGCTCATAGTGCGGCTCCTCCGGGTCCACCGCGCTGTATCCGCCGGAGGACGCGCCGTCGCTGTAGTCCTCGCCCCAGATACGCCGGGCGTCCTCAATGTCCCCGTCCAGCGGCACGGCGTACACCGCGCCGTTGTAGACGAAATACAGCGTCCCCTTGTGATACGCGGGGCGGTCAAAGGAGGACAGGGCTCGACCGTTGACGGGGGCAAGCTCCAGGCTCATGACCTCCCGCCGGCCCGTGCCGTCAAGCTCCTCGGAGTAGACGCGCTTGCCAAGGTCCCGCCATTCGCTCCCCTCGCCGGCATGTTCCGAGCGGGCGAAGTAGAGCTTCTCCCCGTCTGTCCACAGGCAGAACCCGTCAATCATGGCGTTGCAGGTCCCGTCCGTGTGGTCGCAGTCGGGCTTGGCGCACAGGACAGTGACCCTTTTGGAGGCCCTGTCCATGTAGTAGAGCCTGAATTTGAGTCCGGGCCCCAGATCGCTGATGAAATAAAAGCCCGCGTCCGTCTCACAGATGTCGTCGATATCGGCGCTGCCCGACTGGCGCAGGTGCTTCTGGAAAAGCGACTCGTCCACCTGGCGGAATCCGGCGCCCTCCCCGCCCGCGGAGACGCCGGCCTTCTCATAGCACGCGCTCAACAAAAGCGCCAGCACCGCCGCCAGGAGGGCGGCGGGAAACCTCCTTGCTGTTTTCACGGGCCGCTCCTCCTCAGCTCCAGGCGCAGATATTGGCGGTGATCTCGCCGGTGTCGACGCTGACGCAGCAGAGGATCATGTCGCTGATGATGTGGGACGCGCCGTTCACCCGTTCGCTCCAGGTGCTGGCGTCCGCCGAGAAGTAGATCTCGTTCCCGTCGCAGAACAGGATATCCAGGTGGGTGACCCCGTCGATCTCGTCATACACCTTATCCAGCGGCAGCTCCTTCACAAACGTCCCGTCCAGGCCGTAGACGTAGATGGTGTCCCCGCCTATGTAGTCCTTGCCGCCCATGCCGAACACCGACACCGCGCCGGCGTATTTATCGAAATCGGGCCGGTCGTTCAGCAGGCACAGGTAGTCGTCGGACATGACGGCGGTGCCGTATTGGGTCTTTTCGCTGGTTTTGGCAACAAGTTCGGTCTTGCCGGCGCCGAGATCGGTCTTCCAGAAGTCGCCGCCGGAGAGGTAGAAATAAACAGTCCCGTCCTTGACGTACCATCGGCTGACGGACACGCCCGTGGTCTCCCACTCGCCCACCTCGCCGGCGTCCGGCACCGCCCAGACCTCAGTGACCTTTTTGGTGTCGGTGTCGCAGGAGAACAGCGTGTCCTTATAGCTCCCGTCCTCCTGAGGCAGGTTCACCATGAAGTACAGAAAATCCCCATCGGCCCACAGGGTATAGCCCAGGGCGTTGGGATCGATGATCGGGATACCGTTCATGGTCTTGATGTCGTCCTCCGTCATCCCGGTCCCCCAGATTTTCTCCGCGTCCTCGATGTCCCCGCCCAGGGGCGCCCGGTACAGCATGCCGTTGTAGGTGAAGTACACCATCCCCCGATGGTAGATCGGGACGTTCAGGATATAGGACAGGTCGCCGCCGGGGGTGAACTCCAGCTTCTGGACGGGCTGGTGGTCGGTGCCGTCGGGGTTCAGGGAGTACACCCGCTCACCGTAGTCCACCGGCGTGCCGTTTACGAAGATCAGGTCGCCGTTGGTGAAGTACAGCTTGTTCCCCGTAAACCAGAGGCCGGTGGCGTGGAGATAGGCGTTGCAGGTGTCGTCGTCGTGCCTGCACTCCGGCTTGCCGCACACGATGGTGGAGGTCTTCTTCGCCTTATCCACATAGTAGAGAGACCCGCCGGCGTACTGGATGTAGTAGCCGGTGTCGGTGGCGCAGAGCGTATCCAACCAGGACTGGTTCACCTGAGCCATATTCTTCTGAAAGTCCTCGCCCCCGTCCTGGGCGTCGGGGATCCCCGTCCTCTTCCGGCACGCGCAAAGCGTCAACGCCAGCGTGAGCGCCAGGATCAGGGCCGTCGTTCTCCTTCTCATATTCATCCTCCGAAAAAAGAAAATCGTGCGGGTTTTTCGCCCGCACGATGGATCATAACCGCTAATTCTGCATTTTTTCTCAATTATTTATATCATTTTTTAATTTATCCGAATATCGGCGTCATATCAGGCCATTCCGAATTCCGCCGTCACGCTTCCGCCGCCGTTGTCGCCGTTTGCCAGGGTCAGGCTCCCGCCGTGCTTTTCGCACAGGGTCCGGCAGATGTAAAGCCCCAGGCCGAAGTGGGTCCCCGGGTCCCCGTTTTTTCCGCTGTAGTAGGGCCTCGCCGCGGTCACCAGCTCCTTTTCCGTAAACCCCGGCCCGTCGTCGGCGACGCTCAGGGCCAGGGCATCCCCGCGTGTCTCGAGTCTCGCGGTTATTCTCGACCCGGCGAATCTCAGGGCGTTGCAGAGGAGATTTTCATAGACCTGGGTGACCGCCCCGGGGTCGATGTTCAGTACGGCGCCCCCCAGGGAGGACTCCACCTCCACCCGCGTGTTCCGCCCCTCGGCCATGATCCTCGCCGTCTCCCTCATTCCTTCGGCCAGCTCCTCCGCCGGAACGGCCTCCCGGCGGATCTCCACGTCGGTGAGCTTCTGAGCCGTGTTCATGGAGCTTACGAACCTCTCGAGCCGCGCCACCTGGGCCGACATGGTACGCACCGTGTCCAGCACCTCCCCCTCGGGCATTTTCCCCGTGGGCATGTACTTTTCCAGCAGGTCCGTGTACCCCTTCAGCACGGCGATGGGTGTGCGCAGATCGTGGGTATAGGCGTCGTTGAGCTTCTGCTGCTCGTCGATCATCCGCAGCATCCGCCCGTTGTTCCCGTCCAGCGCCGCGCGCATCCGCTCAAAGGCGGCGCAGAGCTTGGCCATCTCGTCCCGCCCCTGGTAGTCCAGCGGGAAATCAAGCTCGTTTTCCGCGATCCTCTCCGAGGCCGCCTCCAGCAGCCTGAGGGGCCTTCGGAGCTTGGTGAACCAGAAGAGCAGCGCCGCCGCCAGGAGACACACGGCGTAGATGAAGAAGGGCAGGAGCTTCACCCGTGTCTGTTGGAGTCTGTACGCCACCTTTGCCTGGGGGTTGAGATCCAGGATCTCCCCGTCCCAAAATTCGTTATACTCCACATACCGGCCGCTCTCCGTCCCGGAGGGCACGATCATGACATCCATCGTCATTACGTCACCCGTGTCCTCCCCGCCGTCCGTGCCGCCCGTATCCTCGACATCTATATTATAGGAGCTGTAGCCGGAGGCCCGCTGAAGCACGACCGCGCCGGCGTTCTTCAAGTCCCCTTCCATGTATTCCATGGGCTTGGACCTGATCTTGACCATCTCATAATAGGTGGATCCCGTCACCCGGTTGGCAAAAAAGGCGGCGATGCCAAGCCCCGCCAGGGCGTAGAGGAAGAACGCCAGCCAAATCGGGATCGACCTGTACCACTTCTTTATTTTGTCCATCTGTACCCACTCCCCCAGACCGTCTGAATGTAGGGCTTACAGCCCGCCTTGGCAAATTTCGCCCGTATCCGGCTCACATGCTCCATAATGACCCCCACGTCCGTGTCGCTGTCCGCGTCCCAGATATGCTCAAAGATCCGCTCCTTGCTGAAGAGCTGTCCGGGGTAGGTGGACAGAAGCTCGACAATGTCGAATTCCTTCGGCTTCATGGGGATCTCCTTCCCCATGAAGCTAACCTGGCGGGCGGTGTAGTCAATGACAAGGTTGTCGTCAAAAAGCGTCCGACGGGGCGTCTGATCACGCCGCGCCTCCCGCCGCAGATGGGCCTCCACTCTGGCGCCCAGCTCGTCCAGGGAGAAGGGCTTGACGATGTAGTCGTCCCCGCCGGCGGCAAACCCCAGAAGCTTGTCCCGGTCCTCCACCCGCGCGGTGAGAAAGAGAATGGGGCAGGCGACATGGTCCCGGATCCTCCGGCACACCTCCACCCCGTCGATATCCGGCAGGCTCACGTCCAGCAATATGATATCCGGCTGCTTCCCGGCCTTCTCGATGCCCTCAAGCCCGCTTTGGGCCAGGCAGACATGATATCCGTTCAATTCAAAATAGCGCCTGAGCATGATCCCCAGGTCACGCTCGTCGTCAATGATCAAAACCGTCTTTTCCACACGGTACACCCCCTACCGGTCAAGTATAAAGGGTAATTCTAAAAAATTTCTAAACACGCCGCCGCTGAGCATATTGTAGCCGTCCCTCCGAACAAATTCAACGTTTTTTCATAAATTCGTTCCGTCCGCCCCGCTCTCCTTTCCCTTGACAGCCCCCGGGCCCGGTGGTATATTTATTGTATTCCCGGAAAAATTTCACAACGGAGGGATCCATATGGAAAACATGTTCACCAACGCCCACATTCTGGCGTGGCTCACCTATTTTTCGGAAAATACGCGGGTGGATCTGGAGAAGGTCAAGATTCTGGATATCACCCGGAAAAACAAGAACCTGATCCCCACGGTGGAGTCCCGGCCCGCCGTGCTGGTGTTCACCGAGGCGGGCCACCCCGATATCTTCTACAGGATGTGGGACGCGGGTCTGGGCGACTGCGAGGTCTGGTACAACGAGGGGAGCGAGCCCACCGGCCCCATCCTCCACTCCCCGGTGAAGGACATGATCAACCGGGGCATCAACGCCTCCGCCGGGATGCTGATCCTGAACCCCAACGCCCGCTCCACCGCCAAGATCGGTATGCGCAACTCCGACTTCTTCCGGGGCTCCGTCCACTACGTGGGCAGCGAGATCCGATCCGTCATTCTCAACAAGATGCACGTGTCAAGTCAGGACACCGTGTGCGTCATCGGCGGGGCGTCCATCGCGGTGGAGACGGCCATCCTGGCTCCGGAGGGGACGGTCATAGCCGTGGAGTACAACCAGCACGACCGCCACACGGTGGAGGAGAACGCCCACCAGTTCGGCCTCAACAACATCACCGTCATTGACCATGTGGACGAAAAGACCATGGAGG
>CANQSU010000172.1 GCA_947626585.1 uncultured Oscillospiraceae bacterium | reverse complement strand
GATTGACCGTTCCTCTCGGTCAGCAGCAAGTGCTTCAGAGTAAGTATTCAGTTATCTGTCTGTGTTCTCTAATGAAATTTTACTTCTGTAATCGTAACGCTGTCCAACCCGGTGTTTTTTATTGTAATCTCTTTTGCGTCGGGCTGCGTATACCCATATTCCACGTTCGTAAAAGTCGGCGCGGTAGGGCTGATCCGATAGTGGTACTTGACCGTCCCGCTGATACTTCCCTCAACATCTCCGTACACCTCGACCGTCCCGCTGTTGGAAACAGACCCGTTGACTACAAGCTTGGCGTCGGGGTTTTCCTTTGTACCCACGTTCAGCGTCCCGCCGGACGGTATAGTTATACTTCCCCCTTCGCCAACCGTCAGCGTCGAGCCGCCGGGGACGTCAAGGGTATATTTTGAAATGCCGGTACTCCTTACTTCACTCGGAACCGCCAAATCAATATTTCCTGTTATGTTCGGGCTTCCGTACACCTTACCGGCTGCTCCATCAAAAACAACACCGCTCCAACTGCCCTGATTTCCTTTGGCGTTTTCATCAACGCTCGTGGTATATATGATGCCGCCATTGATTTTCAAGGTCATCCAAGGCCCTGTTTGACTTTCCGCCCATTTATTACCGATGCCGCTTGCCCTGATGCCGTATGATTCGTGGCATCCACCTATCGCTCTAATATTACCGCCATTAATCGTGACGGTACCTCCATTTCCGCATCCTGCTCCGCTTCCAATTCCTGCACCGCCAGCAGCTTCCGCTTTCTTAATAAGCGCAGATAATCGGCCTGCTCCACCGATGGCAGTAATCGTCCCGTCATTAATTGTTATGTCTCTAGCATATT
The DNA here is from genome assembly GCA_947626585.1 of uncultured Oscillospiraceae bacterium. Lineage (GTDB taxonomy): Bacteria > Bacillota > Clostridia > Oscillospirales > Oscillospiraceae > RUG626. Next base: position 4,947 of record CANQSU010000172.1, on the reverse strand, counting down.
GTTCGTATCCTCCTCCGATTCCGGCCCCGCCAGGGCCGCCGGTGGCAGTGACTGTTCCGCCGTTTATTGTAACTCCACTGCATAAACCACGATTGTCGTACGCTGCACTGCCGATACCTGCTCCACCAGGACTATCGTAATCAGACGAACCGTTGTTTACTCCGGCTTTCGCGGTAATTGTTCCTCCGTTGATGGTTAAATAGCCAAAGTTAGTCCCATATCCGGCTCCGATCCCGGCTCCAGTACCCGTTGTTGTCGCCTCAATAATTCCGCCGTTAATGGTTAGTTTTGCGTTAATAAGATCGGTCCCATCATTGTTACTGCCAATAGCGGGATTACCATCAGCACCTTTTGCGATCAGTTTCCCACTTTGGTTGCTTTGTCCATATATAGTTAGGCTATCACTCTTATAAGTGCTTAAACCGATGCCCTGCGATGCCGTCAACGTGCAGTTATCCGCCAAAATAAGGTACACATCGCCGCTGCTGATGCTTATACGTTCATTAAACGTAACGCTACCTTTAACTATGTACCAGCCCTCATCCCATGTGGTGCTGGTGCCGCTGGTTATCTCAGTGACATTAACTTCTGCTCCAGTCGTCTTTTTCACCAGCGTTTTCGAGTTTTCGTCCCAATCCAAATATTCTACATTCGTCGCCGCTCTCGCCTCCGTCCCCGGCAGCACCAACCCCGTGCATACCATCGCCAGTGCCAGAAGGGCGCACAGTGACTTTTTTATAACCTTTTTCATGAAAAAGACCTCCTTAAAAGCGTAAACCGGGGATTCTCTTCCCCTTTCGCGGTTCAAAGAACGATAATCTTTGCCCGTGGGCAAAGATTCGTCGGGATATCCCGACGATAACCCTTTCCAAACAGTATTATAACATTTTTTGAGAATTCCCGGTGTGATTTTCGTGCGTTATAACGACGTTGTTGGGGAAGTTTTTATGGAGGTCTCGGAAATTTTTTCGCGGGCATTTGACATAAGGCATAAATTGTGCTACATTTATCACATTATTTTTCAAAAAGGGAGGCGCCGGATATGGCCGGGGAGCTGAGGATAGCCGTTCTGGACGACGACGAGGCGGAGCTTGAGCAGGCGCGCCGGGCTCTTGACGCGCTGGGCGAGACCGGCGCGGAATATTTCACGGATAAGGCGGCCCTGATGCTGGCGGCGGAGCGGGAGCCGGCCTTTGACCTGGCGTTTTTGGATATTTACCTTGGGAACGGCACGGGAATCGACGCGGCGGAGGAGCTTCGGAGATCAAGTCCCGAGACGGATCTTGTGTTCATCACTACAAGTCAGCAACACGCGGTGGATGCCTTTCAGCTGGGCGCGCTGCACTATCTTGTAAAGCCGGTGACGGTGGAGGGCGTGCGGGAGGCCCTGAGCCGGAGAAATCCCCCGGCGAAAGCGCGGCCGTCAATAACCCTGAAGGTGAACAGAGAGATCAACCGGGTGTTTCTTGATACCATCGTGTCGATCCAGTCGATACGGCACCTGGTGGAGGTCAAGCTGACGGACGGGCGGTGCCTGAGAGTGTGGCAGCCCTTATCGGAGATAGAGCGGCTGCTCAACGGGGATTTTCTGAAGATAAACCGCGGCGTCGTGGTGAACATGAACGAGGTGAGCCGCATGGACCCGGAGACCTGCGTCATGTCCGACGGCACGGTCCTGCCGGTGAAGCAGTGGGACCGGGCGGCCATAAGAAAACAGTATGACGATTTTCTTATAAACGAGCTGCACCTGATGGCGGCGTCGCAAAGGAGGGACAGGAAATGACCTGTGGGATCTACTTCGTGGATGCCCTGGGGTTTTTCTTCCAGTTCTTCCCCTGCGCCATCATGTGCTTCGTCCCCTTCGACGACGACAAGCTGAAAATACGCAAGCGCACCCTGTTCCTTGCCCTGACTCTCTGCGTCCTCGCCGTCTCCGCCCTTTTCCCCCTCGCGGCCCATCTCGCCCGGACCTTCAAGGTCATGATGCAGATTTCCGACTCCTATATGCTCCTTACCGTCGTCCTCGCCGTCGTGGTTTACAGTCTCCTCGTGCGGGAGCATTTTATGAAAAAGCTCCTTGTTATCTACATCGTCATCTTCTACGCGGCCCTTATGTTCTGGCTGACGAACCTCATCGGGACGATCTCAGACCCGCTCTTCCCCAGCTTCGCCCCCGGCCTTCTGAAGGTCTACCACCCCAAATTCCTTGCGTTTTACCTTCTGTCCTATGTGACCATTTTGCCGGTGTTCGTGATCTTCCTGCGCCGCTATGTCTCCTCCTTTTTGCGGGAGATCGAGCCCCGGCGCATGAAGCGCGAATTCCGCTACGCCACGATCTCCACCGTCGCCTTTCTCATCCTCATGATGTCCACCCATATGCTCTTTGACAGGTACCCGTACAATTTCCTGTTAAATTCCTTATTTCTCTTCCTCGTACTCAATCAGGCGATTTTGTACTGGATGATAGTTACAAGCGCCGTGAACCGCTCCCGCGAGGAGAACGCCCTCCGGGCCCTTCAGGTCCAGCGGCTCCAGTACGACAGGATCAGCGCCGACATGGAGCGCTCCGCGAGGCTCCGGCACGACATGCGCCACCACTGGAATTACCTCTACTCCCTGGTCGAGGACGGGAACATGGACAAGCTCCGGGAGTATCTTTCCGCCCTTGCCGAGCGGACGGGGCATGTGGAGAACCAGGTCTTTTGCGAGAATGTCACCGTCAACGCCCTTTTGCAATACTACATGGGCCGGGCCCGGGACGACGGGACCGAATACAGCGTGGCGGCCCGGTGCGGCGAGATGGACATCCGCCCGGAGGACCTGACGGTGATAATCGGCAATGTTATGGAAAACGCCCTGAGCGCCTGCCTGAAGGTCGCGGGAGAGAGGCGCATCGACGTGGCCGTGGGGGTTTTACACGGGGCCTTCACTCTGGAGGTCACAAACTCCTGCCCCGGAGCGAAGCTTGCCCGGGGGTTTGAGCCGGACAGCGAGGGCTTTTTGCCCGCCGGGGCGTTCCTCAGCACCCGGGACGGCGGCGGCCACGGAATGGCGGCGGTGGCGGACCTGGCCGAATCCTACTCCGGCTCCGCCCAGTTCAAATTCGACCCCGACGCCGGGACCTTCACCGCGAGGGTGATCTTGTATAAGGTCTAAATAAGCTTTCTTTTTACGGGATATAAGTGTTTCCTATATAAGAAGATGTCACGCGACCATGGCGGGACGGTCCTTTTTCTCCTTTCAGCCCAGTTCCCCCTCCGCCAGCTCCAGCGCCGCGGCAATGGCATCGTCCATGTCGTAATATTTGCAGCTGCCCAGGCGGCCTCCAAAAATGACGTTGGGTTGTTCCCCGGCCAACGCCGCGATCAGCTCCGCCGTGAGCCTGCGGGACAATGCTTTTCCTGCTGTCATATTCGGGCCCTCCCTGCATGATTTGAGTTGACGCCCCCAATTTGCGGCGTCCATATCATCTTACCAAGAGTTTGACCAATTGCGCATGCTGTGATGTCATAATTGGCGGAAAATAAAGCAAAAGGCACGCAGCGCGTAAATCATGCTCCTACCCGCCGCTTGAATAGCATGCGGCGGGGAAAATAATTCGATTAACCGTCTTAACGGACGGTAGATTTCTTAAAATTTGGGTGGTATAATATAAGATGTCGGATAGGTGACTCCCCGGCTAATTGGAATTTATCGGAGGAGATATGCTTTGAATGTGGGATTGGCTTCTTTCATATGCAAAAATAAGGATATAACCTATAATCTTTCTCAAATCGAAAGAGCTATGCGCGTGGTTCAGGGGAAGGTGGATTTGATATGCTTTGGCGAGGCATATTTGCAGGGTTTTGACTGCCTCTGCTGGGATTATAAAACAGACAAAAACATGGCCGTTGAAATAAGCTCGGAACCGATGCGGCAGCTTTGTATATGGACGAAGGAATACGGCGTTGCGCTGATAACGGGATATATCGAGAAGGATCAGGACAGTCTATACTCATCCTGCGTTGTTATCGAGGACGGCAGAGTTTTGCACAACTACAGGCGGATATCAAGAGGTTGGAAAGAATACTGGAAAACCGATGAACACTACAAAGAAGGTAATTCAATAGAGGAATTTGAATTTCACGGTATAAAAATCACCTTGGCTCTCTGCGGGGACTTGTGGGATTATCCGGAGAAATTCAAAACGAACCACCTGCTCATTTGGCCCGTCAGTGTCAATTTCAGTCCGGTGGAATGGGAACAGAAGGAGCTGGATGCGTATGCGAAGCAGGCGGCACTGGCGGCAAATGATGTACTCATGATAAACCCTATTGACGATAGTCCGACCCACGGAGGTTCAATTTATTTCCGCGAGGGAAAGGTTGCCGACAGGCTTGCGTTTGACAAGGAAGATATACTTATCGTGGAAATTGAAAACAAGCTGTCTTGACTTATTTGTCAGCAAGCTGCAAAACCCTATAGGGACTAAAGGGCGCACTGGACCGCCTCCAAAAAAACAGACAGTGAAAAAAGACACCCTCTGTTGTAGAATGAAAGGTACAACAGGGGGTGTACGTATGAGCGGGGAAGGCATCCATTTCTACGACTAAGAACACATCAACACGAAAAACGGCCTCACTCCGTTTGAAATCCGGAGCAAGGCCGCGTAATTCAACGTTATTCTACGACTGGTGGGTTATCTTTGCGTCTGTTGAGGTGGGTGCGGTCCTCTCACTCGCCGAATACGGCGATGTAGTCCTTCTTGAACTTCTCGATCCCCGCGTCGGTCAGCGGATGGTGGAGCATCTGCTCAATGACGGAATAGGGGATGGTGGCGATGTGGGCGCCCGCCAGCGCGCACTGGGTCACGTGGATGGGGTTGCGGATAGAGGCGCAGATGATCTCGGTGTCGAAGCCGTAGTTGTCGAAGATGGTGACGATGTCCTCGATGAGCGCCACGCCCTC
>CANQSU010000171.1 GCA_947626585.1 uncultured Oscillospiraceae bacterium | reverse complement strand
TGCGAAGCGGTGTCCTAAGCTCCATCGGCCTCGCCTGGAAATCCGGCGCGGCGGCGGAGGTGCTTTGCACGCCCCGCAGGGCGCTGGGGAGCCAGATCTACTGGTCCAAGCTGTATCTGGAGATCCCGGCCCTGTTCGCCTGGACGGCGGTGGTGGTGGCGCTGTCCCTGGCGGTGGAGAAGCTTGTCCGGCGCGCGCTGGAGAAAGGAGACGCAAAAAAATGAAGCTTGAAAACGTCTCTTTTTCCTATGGGCGCAAGGTGATCCTGGAGGATTTTTCTCTATCCCTGCCCGACAGCGGCGTCATGGCTCTCTGCGGCCCCTCCGGGTGCGGAAAGACCACCCTCCTGCGGCTCCTGGCGGGCCTGTTGACGCCCGAACGCGGGAGCATCGAGGCCCCGGGCCTTACGCGTACGGCGATTCTCTTCCAAGAGGACAGGCTCCTGCCCGGCTTCTCCGCCGCGGCGCAGCTGAAGGCCGTCCTGCCGAAGGGCGCCGATTGCAGGGAGGCCCTGGACGCCGTGGGACTGGCCGCCGAGGCGGACACGCCCATAGAGTCCCTGTCCGGCGGTATGAAGCGGCGGGTGGCTCTGGCCCGGGCGCTGGCCTATGCCCGTGACAAATCCCTGCTCCTGCTTGACGAGCCCTTCACCGGCGTGGACGCGGACAACGCCAGGCGCGTCATGGCGCGTTTGCGCGATCTCCAAATCCCCATCATCCTCTCGGCCCACGACGCGGAGTCCCTGGCCCTGGCGGACCGGGTGATACGGCTCCAGGGCCCTCCCCTTTCGGTAATTTCCGACGAAATTTGATAAGATTCTCTTTACCGCCCCCTCGTTTACTGCTATAATGAGGTAAACGGGGGTGCTTTTATGGACATTTTTAAAAAATGGTGGTTCTATGTGATCGCGGGACTGGTCATTTTACTGCTCCCCTTTGCCATCAGGACCGCTATGGAGGATCCGGCGGACACCGCCGCGCCTCCCCCGGCGCAGGACACCTCCGCGCCAGATACTTCCGCGCCGGACACCGCCGCGCCAGACACCGCCGTACCCGATACCGGTGCCGAAACGACCCCCGCGACCGTCACCTACGTGCTGAATATAAACACGAAAAAATTCCATCTCCCCGGCTGTTCCAGCGTGCGGGATATAAAGGACAAAAACCGCCAGGACTCCACCCTCACCCGGGACGAGCTTATCGCCAAGGGCTACTCCCCCTGCGGGCGGTGCAAGCCGTAAGCCCCCGCGCGGCCATACAGCCGATACTAATATTTAATTAAAAATATTTGTATTAGAACATCAGACAGGCAAACCCCCTCCCGAATTCAGGAGGGGGTAATTTTTGTGTCTCAAGTATCAATTTATTTTTGTGTCTCTCCGCTCATAATACTGATACCCATTTAAAAGGAGACACCGAGCGGCAAGGATTTTTTGCGTCAGGCGAGGAAGAGCGCGCGGGGAATACTGTCGTATTTCCAAGCGGTCTGACGAAGTATGACGCAAAAAAGACCGTCGCGAATGTCTTGTTTTCATTGGGGATTAGTATGAGGCGCATACCGCAGACGCGCGTATGTGAGGACGGCAAATGATCGAGCCAAATTCTATTCCTGGAGCAATATACGCCAAGACACGCACCTTTCCGCGAAACACTATGACGGAGGATATTTCCATGAGTCAGATTTCGATCGGCAAAAACAACATCACCTTTTCCATGAGGGATAAGCTGGTCCGTGTCGAGCCCTGCGGCAATGACTGCGTTCGGGTCCGGGCGTCCCGCAATACGGCGCTTTCCGATGAGGCGTGGACGCTGTCGGTGCCGCCGGAGGTCCGGTGCGAAATAACGGGCACCGAAAATAAGGCCGTGATCACCTGCGGGAGCTTATCGGCGGAGCTTTCAAAGATATGGAGCGACTATCAGCTGGTCTTTTACAAAAACGGCAGGGAGATCCTGCGCACGAGGAAGGAGGATGACGGCGTCTTCCGCCATGTGGAGGGGGACCACTATTGCGTCAAGGCTGTTTTCGAAGCCAGGGACAACGAGCATTTTTACGGCCTGGGGCAGGAGCAGCAGGGCTGCTTTGACCGCAAGGGCTGCGCGTATGATCTGATCCATTACAATACGAAAAGCTCCCTGCCCTTTGTCTACTCCTCTTTGGGCTACGGCTTTTTGTGGAACAACCCCGGAACAGGGCGCTGTGAGTTCACCAGGAACCACACGCTGTGGATGTGCGACAGCGCGTATCAGGCGGACTACATCGTGATCGGCGGCGGCACGCCTGCAGAGGTCATGCAAAAATACTGTGCGCTCACCGGCTTCGCCCCCAAATTCCCCCAGTGGGCCGCCGGCTTCTGGCAGAGCAAGATGCGCTACGAAAGTCAGGCCGATCTGATGGCTGTCGCCAGAGAATACAAAAGGCGCGGCATCCCCATCAGCGCCATTGTGATAGACTTCTTCCACTGGACGGAGCAGGGAAACTGGGAATTCGACCCCGCCCTCTGGCCGGACCCCAAGGCCATGTGCGATGAGCTGAAAGCGCTCCACATCGAGCCTGTGGTCTCCATCTGGCCCACCATCAACCCAAACAGCAGAAATTACGCGTATATGGACGACAACAATCTGCTTGTCCGCACGGAAAACGGGCAGTACGGCATTTTTCCCTTCAACGGCCAGCAGACATATGTGGACGTGACAAATCCGGCGGCCAGGAGCTTCCTTTGGGAGCGGGTGCGGAAAAACTACTACGAATACGGCATAAGATCCTTCTGGCTGGATCAGGCCGAGCCGGAGGTCCATCCCCAGCAATTCGACAACCTGAAATTCCATATAGGAAACGGAGCGCAGACGGCTCTCCTTTACCCCTACTACTACGCGAAGACGTTTTATGAGGCGCTGAAGTCCGAGGGCCAGGAGGATGTGGCGCTTCTCATCCGCGCGGCCTATCCCGGCAGTCAGAAATTCGGCACGGTGGTGTGGAACGGGGATATCCCCTCCACCTTCCAGGCCCTGCGCCAGAGCGTGGTGTCGGGGCTGTCCATGGCTATGTGCGGGATCCCCTGGTGGAACAGCGATATAGGGGGCTTCCATCAGGGCGACACCGAAAGCGACTATTTCCGCGAGCTGATCGTCCGCTGGTTCCAGTTCGGCGTTTTCTGCCCTGTGACGCGGCTCCACGGCACGCGAAGAAGCCGAGGAACCACGTGGACCGGCACCCCGAGGTCCTTGAAAAAAGCGGCGGCGACAACGAGATCTGGAGCTTCGGGGAGAGAGACTACGGGATCCTGAAGGACCTGCTGGAGCTGCGGGAGAGGCTGAAGCCCTATATCCTGAAGCAAATGCAAACGGCATCGGAAACCGGAACGCCCCTTATGCGCCCCATGTTCTTCGACTTCTGGGACGACGATAACTGTTACGGCCTGGATGACCAGTACATGTTCGGCCCGGATATTCTGTTCGCCCCCATTCTCAACCAGGGCCAGACGGAACGGCAGGTATATCTCCCGGAAGGCACATGGGTAAGGACCGCCGACCGGATGGCCTATAACGGTGGGCGTTTCGTGTCCTGTACCGCCCCCATCGATGAGTTCATTGCGTTTGTGAGATCAGGCAGTGACGCGCTGAATTATTTCGCATAATCATTGAATACTCCGGCTGTCTCATCTATGCCATGTCTCTCTATGCTTTTTACGTTATCATAATCGGCGTAAGACAGCGGTTTACGGAGCTGCTTCCGGAATACGGGACAAGCGCTGCCGGAACCTGTATTTCAAGTCTGAACAGGTCCGGAGGATCAACGAAACCTGGCCCACGGTGAAAGTGAAGCCGGATGAGGAGGTGGATCAAAATGAAATCTTTTCGGGATGAGCTGTTTGCCTATGTGAAGAAGAAATATAGGACCTCGCCGGAATATCTATGGATGCGGTATCCGAACTATGCGGTACTCCGGCACGGTGACAATCAAAAATGGTTCGCGCTTATTATGGATGTACCGGGACCCAAACTGGGGCTGGACAGAAAAGATAATGTCGATATTTTGAGTGTGAAAATGAGAGATCCGCTTCTTGCGGATATCCTTGTGCGGCAAGAAGGTTTCCTCCGAGGCTATCATATCGGCAAAGGAAACTGGATTTCTATTCTATTGGATGGTACGGTTGCGTTCGAGGAAATCCGTAAATGGCTGGACGAAAGCTTTATGGCCACAGCGTCACAAGAGACTAAGTATAAGCGCAGGCCGCCGAAGGAGTGGATCGTCCCTGCCAATCCAAAGTTTTATGATGTGATTGCGGCTTTTGAAAAAGCGGATGAAATAAACTGGAAGCAGGGAAAGGGTATCAAGACAGGTGATACGATTTTCCTCTATGTGGCCGCCCCGGTATCGGCGATCCTCTATAAATGCCGGGTGACAAAGACGGACATTCCGTTCCGTTTTGATAATGGAGAAGTCCATATGTCAAGCATAATGAAAATCAAGCTGCTGAAACGCTATGACCCGAATCGGTTTACGTTTGATGTACTCGGAAAAGAGTATGGGATTTTTGCGGTAAGAGGGCCGAGAGGAATCCCTGAAAGTCTAAGTGAGGCGTTGAAATAAGCTGATATCCATTATCAGATCGTTTTTGGTATGATTAATTTTGGGAGCATATACATCATCACCCCGTAGGCCGCCACCCCGTCCTCCCCGGCGTATTTCATGAGCTGGACGTTGTAGAGCATCCCGACGAGACTCATGGAGATATTGCTCATAAATTCCGAGGGGCCGTTGACCGTGGCGCGGAGGACGGCCCGTCCGTCAAAGGAGGTCTTGCCCAGCCGCAGGAGGCTGGAATTTTTGCGGAAGAAATAGAGGAGCGGAATGCCGCCCACCACCTGGCTCATGCCGGTGGCCGCCGCCTGCGCCGAACATGAAGCCCACGGTGGAGAGGATCATCAAAAAGGGCATGATGAAGTTCACCGCCGTGAAGGGCGCCTTTCCGGCAAAATTGGACACAAAAAACCCGTCCACCACGCCGTAGACGGAGGTGAAGATCATCATGACAATGGACGGCAGGGTGAACCGGAGAAGCCGCCCGTAGGTGAAGTGGTCGGAGAGCTTGATTCTGGTCATAGATTTTTCACCTGCTCCCGGAAGGAGGTGAGGTACTTTTGCGTCAGGCGGATATGCTCGTCGATCTCCAGATCCGCGAAGGTGCCGAGAGTCCGAATCTCCGCCTGACAGAGCCGTTCAACGGTACGCTCCACCAGCTCATGGCCTGCATTAGTGAGGCGCACCGCCTTACTGCGGCCCTCCCGCCGCTCCAGATAGACGATCCTCTCCGCTTCCAGTTTCCGAAGGGCGGAGTTCACCGTCTGGCGGCTGATGCCGGACTGCTTGTAGTTGAGGCTCAAAAGACACCCAATCTTAAGCAAATCGATCAGACCTCGTGCGGGCCTGAAGATTTGCGCCTTTTTTCGGCTCGGTCGCCAGCCAGGGTGTCCGCCACGACAAGGGCGGCGCCAACCACCATGACTGTCAGGGCGGCCAGATACACCCATGTCAGGCGCTCCCGCAGAAAAACGAAGGAGAGAAATACGCCGATGAAGGGCGCCACCGCATAGTAAGCGCTGGTCTTGGCCGCTCCAAGGGCATGTTGCGCCCGGACATACAGAAAAATGCTGAGTCCGTAGGCCACGAAGCCCAGGAGCAGGGCCAGGGCGATCGTGCGAAGCTCCGGCACGGGTTCGCGTTTGAAAACGGCTATTAAAAGAGAGCCGAGGCCGGAGAAGATGCCCTTGAGGATGACGATCTCATAGGTACTCTTTGAGGAGATCATCCTTGTGTAGTTGTTCTCAAAGCCCCAGCAGACCGTGGCCAGCA
>CANQSU010000170.1 GCA_947626585.1 uncultured Oscillospiraceae bacterium | reverse complement strand
ATGAGGTGATCCCCCATGATAATCGACTTTCACACCCACACCTTCCCCGACGCCCTGGCGCCCCGCGCCGTGGCCGGAATGGCCGCCGCGGCGGATATGATGAACTACTCCGACGGCACGGCGGCGGGGCTTCGGGACAGCATGGCAAAAGCCGGCATCGGCGTCTCCGTTCTGGCCCCCGTGGTCACAAAGCCCCACCAGACCGAGGCCATCAACCGGGCCGCCGCGGAACTCAACGCCGCCTTCGCGGGCCGGGGCCTTGTCTCCCTGGGCGGCATCCACCCGGACACGGAGGCCCCGGAAAAGGTGCTGAGAACTCTCGCCGCCCGGGGGCTTCCCGGCGTCAAGCTCCACCCCCTCTTTCAGGGCGTCCCCGCCGACGACGAACGGACGGTCCGCGTTGTGGAGTGCGCCGCCGCCCTTGATATGATCGTCCTCATCCACGCCGGGTCCGACCCCAACTACCCCGGTCTTGACTACGCCTCCCCCCGGCGGCTCGCGAGGCTCCTTGAGCGCGTGCCCCATAAGAAGCTCATCCTCGCCCACATGGCCGGCTTCAATAACTGGGACGAGGCCGCGTCCCTCTGGGGCGCGCCCTGCTATATCGACACCGCCGTGGCCTTAGGCCCCTGGCGGCGGCGGAACGGCGAGCCCTCCCCCGCCTCCCCCATGGACAACGCCGGATTTGTCAAGGCGGTCCGCCGCCACGGCGTGGACCGGGTCCTCTTCGGCTCGGACAGCCCCTGGTCCGACCAGAGCGAGGCTTTGAACGCCGTTCGCGGCTCCGGCCTCACCGACAGCGAGCTTTCCGCCGTCCTTGGCGGCAGCGGGGCAAAGCTTCTCGGATTGTAGGGCCGCGACGCGGCGAACAAAACGGCGTTAAATCATATTTTAATAACCTTTCTTTGGAAAGGAGGGCGCGAAGGTGGGGCTGTTTGGCGAATCGGACAGGGCAAAATTTGAGCGGCTTTACGAAGAATACAAGGGCCTCGCGTTTCGCGCCGCCGGGAGGATCCTGCGCGAGCGGATGGACGTGGAGGACGCGGTACAGCAGGCGTTTGAAGCGGTTTTTAAGAATATCAAAAAAATTTCCGACGCCGACCGTCTGAAAACCCGCGCCTTTATCGTACTTATTACAGAGAGGAAAGCGCTGGACATGATACGCGCCAAAAGGAAGTACGCGCCGGAGGACCCGGACGCGGAGGTCCCGGCGCCGGAGATCGCTTTTCCGGGGGAGTCGGGCCTCGCCGCCGCGCTTGCGCGGCTGAACCCACGGTACAGGCAGGCCATCCTGCTCAGATTTTATTTCGGATACACCAACGGCGAGATCGCCCGGTTCATGGGGATCACCGCCGGGGCGGCCCAAAGGCTTGTTTCACGGGCCAGGGAGGCGCTGAGGATAGAGCTTGAAAAGGAGGGGATCGACGTATGAAAGCGGATACATTCACAAACGCGGAGCTTCGCGAGGCCGCCCGGCGCGTGGCCGGAGCCATGGCCGGCGAGCTGCCGCCGGAGAAAACCCGGATCGAGCCCTCCGAGGAATTTGAGCGGCGGATGGAGAGGACCGTAAAACGCGCCGCCGCCCGGAGCGGAGCCCGCCGCGCCGTCCGGGGGATCACCGCCGGCGCGGCCGCCGCCATCGTATCCCTCAGCCTGTGGCTTACCTTCGACGTGGACGCCCGGGCCGCCTTCCGCGGCTGGGTCACGGAGCGTATGCCCGACGGGTTGGCGTACAGCTTTACAAACGAGGAGACCCGCGCCGGCCTGCCGGATTACACTCTCACCTGGGTACCGGAAGGGTATAAACCGGTTATGAGGGACGAAAAAATGAATGTCTGTATTTATCAGAACGGAGAGGAGTCCCTATACTTCGCCTACTCACGCGTGGATACCTATGCTTTGCTCAGTATAGGTGAAACCTCAAGCCGTGAAACCGTCTATGTAAACGGCACCCCGGCGGATTATTACACCGGAACCGAGGAATCGCCGGATAACGGGATCGTCTGGATCGACGAGGATCGCGGCGTTGCGTTGGTTTTAATAGGAAACTTTTCGGCAGATGAATTTGTAAAAATGTTGGAGAGTGTAAAATAATTTTAAAAAAAAGTTTTATAGACTGTCTGAATCCGCTTCCTACCGACGTTATATATACAGAGGGCCGGAAAGGAGGTGAGGATTCATGAGAAAGCGGTTTTTTTCCATTCTGCTTGTTTATTTTTATTCTTTCTGTTATAATGATGATGTCGCTCGTTTGCACCACCGCTTTTGCCAGCGAGGCGGCGACCGCCGATGTCGCGACCAACCTGACGAGCCGCCTCAATACTCCTGATCCGTCAAAGCAGTATGATCTGGGTTTTTCCGGAAGCGTAAACCTGATAATTGAAAATTTTCTATCCGACCATACAAGGCTTTCCGAGTACAATTGACGTCATGAGAAAATAAAGGAGGCTGAACATAATGGGAAAACAACGCGCATGGTTATTGGCTCTGATTCTGTGTCTGGCTGTGGGCTGCGCCGGGTGCGGCGCCGGGACGGCTGCGACGCCTCCGTCGGATACGGATCGGGATACCTCCGCTTACGGTCCCGAGGGATCGCCGGATCTCTCCGGGTGGTGGCTGAACGAGAAAAGCTTTGAGCTTGTACTCTCGCCGGACACGGAAAAGGAGCAGCTGCCTCAGGAGATATTCCGTACACGAACCGGCTGTATCACCGTAACGGCGGAGGATATCCCGGAGGGAGCGGAGGTCCTCATCCGCAACTATTACAACGGGGGAACTTACGGAGGTCAGTCCAAAACGCTCACCCCGGAGGATAATTCAATAACCTTTGCCAATTTATCATCCTCAGACAAACACGAGATCGGGGCGGTACTCACCGGTTCCGACGACCCGGTAACGCTGGTGATCTCGGAAGGATATAACAAGGAGGAATAAACCGTGCCCTTTATCAACGCGAAAATCTCCACCCCCCTGGACGGCGCCCAGAAGGAAAACCTGAAAGCCCGTTTCGGCAAGGCCGTCGCCCTCATCCGCAAGCCCGAAAGCTACCTGATGGTGAACATCGAGGACCGGCAGGACCTGTGGTTTGCCGGCAAGAAGCTGGACCGGGGCGCCTACGTCTCCGTCTCCGCCTTCGGCAGTCCGTCGAGAGCCGACTGCGCCAAAATGGCCGCCGAACTCAACAAGATCTTAGGCGAGGAGCTTTCCATCCCCGGCGACAACATCTACATCACCTTCCACCCGGTGGACACCTGGGCCTGGGACGGGAGCCTGTTCTGATACTAATACCCAATTAAAGCAAGACATTCGCGACGGTCTTTTTTGCCGCTCGGTGTCTCCTTTTAATTGGGTATTAGTATAATTACCATGCCGGAGCGGCGCCGGCATGGTAATTAGTATTATTATTTTATAAAACCGTGACCTGCTTCGCCTTGTCATATGTGTGCGGCGCCTTCTCGGCGGCCTTGCGGCCCACGGCCACGGCGATCTGGAAGTCGTACCCCTCGGGGAAGTTGAACGCCCCGGCGTACTTATCCCGGTTCGCGCCCAGCATTTCCGCCCTGAGACACCCCAGGATCACACTGCCAAGGCCCAGGGCCTCGGCGGCCAGGGCGATGTTCTCCACGGCGATGCCCGCGTCCACCGCCGTCCAGCGGAAGGCAGTCTCACCGCTGATGAGGATGACCGTGGGGGCGTCGTACCAGAAATCCACCGTCGGTCTGAGCCTGGCGCCCATGGCGTCCTGGATCTCAAAGAGAATGGGCGCGTCCCCGTCAACGACCGTGAAGTGCAGCTCCTGCCGGTTGGTGGCCGTGGGGGCCTGAAGTCCCGCCTCCAAAAGGGTGTCCAGCTCCTCCGGCGTCAGCTTTTCCGCCGTATAGCCCCTGGTGGAGCTGCGGGCGGCGATAGCCTTTAAAACATCCATTTTTGTACCTCCTTGACTGTTTTCAAATCTGTCCGCGTAATAGGTGTTTATTTCAGGATCACTTTCATAAAGCTCTTTTTGCCGCGTCTGAGAACGACCCCGGCGCAAAGCTCCTCGGCCGTAAAGCTCTTGCCGATGTCCGTGATCTTGGCGTCATTGGCCGTGACGCCGCCCTGCTGGATGTTCCGGCGGGCGTCAGACTTGGAGGCGGCCAGTCCCGCTTTCACCAGGAGCGTCATGATGTCAACCGTATCGCCGGTCAGCTCCCCTCTTGAAAGCTCCACCGTGGGCATATCTCCCCCGGCCCCGCCGCCAAAGAGGGCGCGGGCGCTGGCCCGCGCCTTCTCGGCCTCGGCCTCGCCGTGGACCAGCTTTGTAAGCTCAAAGGCCAGGATCTCCTTGGCCGTGTTGATCCCGCTGTCCTTCCAGGTCTCCATCTCCGCGATCTCGTCAAGGGGCAGGAAGGTCAGCATCTTCAGGCACTTCATCACGTCCGCGTCGCCCACGTTGCGCCAGTATTGATAGAAGTCGAAGGGACTGGTCTTGTTGGGGTCCAGCCACACGGCGTTGCCGGCGGTCTTGCCCATCTTGTTTCCGTTGGAATCGGTGAGAAGCGTGATGGTCATGGCGTGAGCGTCGCGGCCCAGCTTGCGTCTGATAAGCTCCGTGCCCCCCAGCATGTTGGACCACTGGTCGTTGCCGCCGAACTGCATGTTGCACCCGTAGTGCTGGAAAAGGTGGTAAAAGTCGTAGGACTGCATGATCATGTAGTTGAATTCCAGGAAGGAAAGCCCCTTCTCCATCCTCTGCCTGTAGCACTCGGCCCGGAGCATGTTGTTGACGGAGAAGCAGGCGCCCACCTCCCGCAGAAGGTCGATGTAGTTAAGCTCCAAAAGCCAGTCGGCGTTGTTGACCATTTGGGCCTTGCCCTCGCCGAACTCGATGAACCGCTCCATCTGGCGCTTAAAGCAGGCGGCGTTGTGTTCGATGTCCTCTCTTGTCAGCATTTTGCGCATGTCGCTTCTCCCCGAGGGGTCGCCGATCATGGTGGTGCCGCCGCCGATGAGGGCGATGGGCCTGTTGCCCGCCATCTGGAGCCGCTTCATCAGCGTCAGCGCCATGAAGTGACCCGCCGTCAGCGAGTCCGCCGTGCAGTCAAAGCCGATGTAGAAGGTGGCCTTTCCGGCGTTTATCATCTTTTTGATTTCGGTTTCGTCGGTGACCTGGGCGATAAGGCCCCGGGCCACCAGCTCTTCATAGATCTCCATATATGTCTCCTTTTTCAATGATTATCTTATATTTTCAAATGGGTCCAGCTCCATAAGCCGCTTTCCGCAGTACGGACACACCGCATCGTCAAGCTCGTGCATGGTCCCGCGGCGGGGGCACGCGGCCCGCGCCATGGCTCCCTCCTCCGGCTCCTCCACCGGCTCAAGCCGCTCCGCGGCCCACGAAGCTCATGTGACCGCCGCATCGAAGACAAACATCCTTTTCCGCAGCTTATCACCCCCTTCAAAAAATAAACCCTCCGCCCGGAGAACCGGACAGAGGGCGTTCATACGCGGTACCACCTCTGATCGCGCCGGCCTCGCGGCCGCCGCCTCACGGGGTCATGGACCCCACGCGCTCTATCGGGCGCACCCGTCGCAGCCTACTCGGAAACCTTTCGGTGCGCCGCTCCGGGCCGTATTCACGCCGGCCGCCCCGATCCCTTCCACCAGCCGGGACCTCTCTGCGCGGGACAAACCGGGCTACTTGCGCCCTTCATCGCGTTGTCACGATGATTTTACACTCGAGAATCGGATTTGTCAATTATATTTTGGGTTAAAAATCAGGAAATGTCCCCCGGCATCGTGTTATCATGTTTGTCGATTTATACTAATATCTATTTAAAAGGAGACACCGAGCGGCGAGGATTTTTCGTGTCAGGCAAGGAAGATGCCGCAGG
>CANQSU010000169.1 GCA_947626585.1 uncultured Oscillospiraceae bacterium | reverse complement strand
TCATTTTTTCCCTGATTAATACTTTCTTTGGAAAATTGATTTGTCTTTCGTATGAATTATTGCGCAAAATGGTTTTTTGTGGTATACTTTTTCTGGAATAAAGGAAAAATAGTTAGGATTACTAACATCACAGATAGAAAAAGGGATGGGCCAATTGAAAATTCAAAGTATGAGGGAATTTCTGACTTTGTCGGAGCTTAAAAATTTCAATTCCGCGTCGGAACGGCTTTTCTTATCTCAGCCGACGCTCTCACGTCACATCAAGGAATTGGAGGAGGAGCTGGGGGTAACGCTCTTCAACCGTTCCACCAGGAGAGTGGAGCTTACCGAGTGCGGCGAATATTTTCTCCCCTTCGCGAAGCTGATCGTACACGCCGAGGACGAG
Source organism: uncultured Oscillospiraceae bacterium (assembly GCA_947626585.1). GTDB lineage: Bacteria > Bacillota > Clostridia > Oscillospirales > Oscillospiraceae > RUG626. The sequence continues at coordinate 5,489 of CANQSU010000169.1, read as the reverse complement.
TACACCGAGGGCTTAGCCGCCATGCGCAGGAGTACGGACACGGAGTGATCTCCCTGTAAAACAAAAAATACGGCTTTTATTGAACGGTCGATAGGAGGCGCTGTGCGGGAGCATACCGTCTTTGACGGGCGCAAGCCGTTTTTCGCGCGAGGGATGCAGACCTCGGGGGCACAGGTTTATCCTGTGCCCTTTTCTTTTTCAGGGCGGCCCCGTCCTCAAGGTACGGTCCGGAGCCGTCTTTATGCGAATACTTTCATCATCGATCCGATCCCCGGTTGTATTCCCTCAGGTAGTCGGCAATGGCCCGCTCCACCTCCCTGACCTCGGCCTCGAAGGCGGAAGCGGGGACGCGCAGGGCGCCGTTGCCCAAAATGATCATCTGCTCCATGCCGTCGGAGGTGGCCACCCGCACATGGTGGCGCTTTGAGAGGTCATAGGTGGCCCGCTCGATGTACATGTCGGCCGTCTCGGCCTCCCTGGTGTATACGACGGAAACCCCGCCCAGGCGATCCACCTTTCCGGGGTTGTTTTTCACCTTGTAGGCGTCAAAGACCACAATGACGGCGCACTGGCGGAAGCCCTGGTAGTTGCGAAGCCGCTCGATGAGACGCTCCCTGGCGGAGTCCAGGCTCTGGGCGGCCAGCTTTTTGAGGTCCTCCCAGGCAAAGATGATGTTGTACCCGTCCACCAGCACAAATTCCAGCCCGTCCTTTTGGGGTGCCTTGGGACGTCTCGGCTCCTTCGGCGCGGCGTCGGATCCCTTCGGCGCGGGACGCATGGCCTCCCCGCCCCGGGCGATCTTCCCGTAGGTGCGCTCGAAGATGTCCATCAGCTCCTTATCCGAGGCCACCAGCCTCACATATCTGGCCGCCGCCTCGCGGACGGGGTCGGGCGCCTTCGGCGGGGCGAGAGTGCCGGGCAGGTGCATACGTTCCGGCACCTCGTACCAGGGCACCAGGACCCCCGCGCCGTGGGAACAGAACACGCTGTGGGGGGAGTTTTCCATATCCGATTCCGGATCGTAGCCGATGGCGGCCACGATCTCCTCCTGCTCCAGGCACCGCTCGTAGCCGTGAAAGACAAAGCTGACCCGCCCCCGGCCTCTTGTGTACGCCGCCACCTCCGCGGGGTACTCCCGGAGCTTCGCCACCGGCCCGGAACCGATGAGAACGGCCAGTTCCCCCTCCTCCCCGGACTGCTCGAACCTGGCCCCCATGCGCTGGAGGTCGGTCATGGCCCTGCCGACGTTTGTCTGGGGAAGCTCGATCCGGTAGTCGTACCAGGGCTCAAGCAGGATGTTTTCGGCCTGCATCAGCCCCTGGCGCACGGCCCTGTAGGTGGCCTCCCGGAAATCCCCGCCCTCGGTATGCTTGACGCTCGCGCGTCCGGCGGTGAGGGTGATCTTGATATCCGTTATGGGCGAGCCGGTCAGCACGCCCAGATGCTGTTTTTCATGCAGGTGGGTGAGGATAAGCCTCTGCCAGCTTCCGGCCAGGGTGTCCTCGGGGACAGCCGAGCGGATCTCCACGCCGCTGCCCCGCTCCCCCGGCTCCAGGACGAGATGCACCTCGGCGTAGTGCCTGAGCGGCTCATAGTGGCCCACGCCCTCCACCTTGCCCGCGATGGTCTCCCGGTAGATGATGCTCCCCGGTCCGAAGTCGATCTCAACGCCGAACCGGTCCCGCGCCAGCCGGCGGATCACCTCCAGCTGTACCTGCCCCATGATCTGGGCGTGAAGCGATTGGGTCCGCGGCTCCCATACGAGCTTCAGCTCCGGGTTCTCCTCCTCAAGCTGGCGGAGCTGGGCCAGGGTCTTGTGGAGGTCGCACCCGGCGGGCAGGTAGACCGCGTAGCTCAAAACCGGCTCCAGCGCCGGCGCGCGCCCGTCCTCCTCCGCGCCCAGGCCCTGTCCGGCGAAGGTGGCGGAGAGGCCCGTCACCGCCACGATATCCCCCGGCAGGGCCTCGTCGGCGGGGGTGAATCTGGCCCCGGAGTAAAAGCGCAGCTGGGTCACCTTCTCCTCCCAGTCCGGCCCCGTCACCGTGTCCCGGACCCGAAGGGCCCCGCCGGTGATCTTCATGTGGGTCAGGCGCTTGCCGTCCCCGTCCCGGGAGATCTTGAACACCCTGGCGGCGAACCCGGACCTCTCGGGCGGTGTGGGCGCGAAACGCTCAAGGCCCGCCAAAAGCTCCTCCACGCCCTCCAGCTTCAGGGCCGCGCCAAAAAAGCAGGGGTACACGTGTCCCCGACGGAAGGCCGCCCCGACGGCCCCGTCCGAGAGCCGCCCCCTCTCAAGCTGCTCCTCCAGAAGCTCCTCGTCGCACAGGGCCAGCGCCTCGGGATCTGTCTCCCCCGGCACGAAAAAGCCGTCCCCCAGGCGGCCCGTCAGCTCCCTCATGATCCCGGCCCTGTCCGCGCCCGGCAGATCCATCTTGTTGACAAATAAAACCGTGGGTATGTCCCGTTCCCGGAGAAGCTTCCACAGGGTCCTCGTGTGGCTCTGCACCCCCTCGGGGGCGGAGACGACCAGGATGGCGCAGTCCAGGACGTCCAGCGTCCTCTCCGTCTCGGCGGAGAAGTCCACGTGTCCCGGCGTGTCCAGAAGCGTGGCGGACTTACTCCCCAGGCTCAGGCGCGCCTCCTTGGAGAATATGGTGATCCCCCGCTCCCGCTCAAGGGCAAAGTTGTCGAGGAAGGCGTCCCCGTGGTCCACTCTCCCGAGCCTGCGTATATCCCCGGCGCAGTATAAAAGCGCCTCGGACAGGGTGGTTTTCCCCGCGTCCACATGGGCCAGTATTCCTATTACCGTCTTGGGCACGGGCAAAACCTCCCTTCAAATTCATCCGGCGCCTATTTCGTCCATCACCCGGGCGAAGGTCGAAATCGACAGCCCTCTCGGCACGATCAGCCTCTTCACCCGCAGCGGGTCGGAACCGGTGTTCCAGATAAGGCCGTTGACCTTGACGCCGAACCTGTAATACTCCCCCGCCGTTCTCCTCACGTAAGCGCTGTTCTCCCCGGAGGGGTAGCTTACGGCAATGGGGATGCGCCCGGTAAGGCGCGCTATCTGGAGCCGCGAGTCCGAAAACTCCCGCTCCAGCTCCTCACGGTCAAGCTCCGTAAGCTCCGGGTGATGGACGGTGTGACTCTGAACGGAAACGAGGCCCGAATCCGAAAGGGCACGGACCTGCTCCGCCGTCAGGTAGCGGGGCTTCCCCACAAGGCCCGTGATCAGAAATACCGTGGCCTTGACGTTGTATTTTTGGAGTATGGGCAAAAGGACCGTGCAGTTGTTGTCATACCCGTCGTCAAAGGTCAGGATCACCGGCCTGTCAAAATCCCCCACGTGGGAGAGGTCCGAAAACCAGATGGGGTCAAAGCCGTTTTCCAGAAGGCAGACGAGCTGCTCCTCAAATTCCGAGGGCCTGACAAAGAGCGTGTCGAACCCCCAGGCCTCGTCCTCCAGGGCGTGGTACATCAGCACCGGGACCCTCACCCTTTCGGGGATCTCGAACTCCTTGGCCGAGGGCGAGATATACACCGTGCCGTCCTCCGGGTCCGTAAGTACCGGGAACCCATTGGCCCCGGCAAACTCCGGGCAGGGCATGTACTCCGTCCCGCCGGCGCTCAGCACATCGCCCTGAAGCTCCCCGCCGGCGGCCGCCTCGGCGTCGGCGCGGGCGACGTATTTTTTCCCGCCCGACTCCCAGACGTCCACCCTGACGCCGTCCATGATAACGGCGTCGGCACACGGCACCGGCTCCGCCCCCGGCGGAGCCTCGGTATGCTTCCAGCGCGCGGTCCCCGCTCCGCCCCCTCCGCAGGAGGTCAGAAGCAGCAGGGCCAGAGCGGCCGCAAGCGTTCTCTTTCTCATGGTCTTTCCCCGCTCATTATCCCGCGGCTCAGCCGCGCCCTCGCTGTTCTCACGGATCCACATAGCGCAGCTTTCCCCTGAACTCCGCCAAGGTTAAATCTCTCGGCACAAAAAACCTGTTCACCCGCATGGGGTCCGACGAGGTACTCCACACCCCGCCCGTCATCTTGATGCCCAGCTTGTAATACTCAGCCGCCACTCTCCGGGCCAGCACGTCGTGTTCTCCGGACGGGTAGCACACGACCGTGGGGATGCGCCCGGTCATTCGGGCAATGTCCATCCGGGATTGGGAATACTCATACTCCAGCTCATCCTCGCCCAGAACTCTGAGATCCGGGTGCGTCACCGTGTGGCTCTCGATGGACACCAGGCCCGAAGCTGCCATCTCTCCGATCTGCTCCCTTGTCAGGTAGCGGTCATCATCCACCTTGTCCGTGATAACGAATATGGTGGCCTTGACCCCGTACTTTTGAAGGATGGGATAGAGTTCTGTATAATTGTTGTCGTAGCCGTCGTCAAAGGTCAGGATCACCGGCTTGTCATAGTCCTCCATATGGCCAAGATCCGAAAACCAGATGGGGTCGTAGCCGTTATCCAGAATATACTCGATTTGTTCCTCCAGATCTGCGGGCCTGACAAACAGGTCGATCAGCCCCCATGGCCTGTCACCCACCGCGTGGTACATCAGCACGGCCACCTTCCTGTCCTCCGGGATCTCATAGCTCCCCCGGGGGGATAAATACACCGTGCCGTCCTCCGGGTCCGTGAGCCGAAGACAGTCAACGGGATCCGTGGTCTCGGGGTAGGGCAGGTATTTCTCTCCCCGCGCGGTGACCCCCTCGCCCTCAAAGCTCCGCCCGAAGGCCCGCTCCAGGGCGCTTTCGGCGATATATTTCCGCCCGTCGGACTCCCACACCGCCAGTCTCAGCCCGTCCACAATGACCCCGTCGCCGGTGAGCGTCAGCTCCGGCTCCGTCGCCGCGGGGGCGGTGTCGGGCGTTGTATCCGCCGTTGTATCCGGCGCGGTGTCGGGCAGGGTGTCCCCCGCCGTGTCCGCAGTATCCCTCGTGTCCCCGGTATCCGCCGCGCCGGTATCCGGCGGAAGCTCCGGCCCGTGACAGGACGCCAGCATCAACAGCGCCAGCAGAAGCGCCGGCAGGGCTTTTATACGCATACCTTATTCCTCCCGCTCTCTCTTTCATCTACAGGAAGAGTATTCTCACAATGAATCATTTTATCATAGAGCGGGATTTTTGGCAAGTCCATCCGGCGGCGGCAAAATCCAACAAAAGTAGTGTCCGTTCCCCAAAACTTCCTATTTACAATTTGTCCCATCCGTGGTACTCTTTAAGTACAGCATATCCCGGCTTCGACCATCCCATCGAAGAGGATACGCTCATATCTTTATCCCACAACCCTTTTTTGGCGGCTCGCGAGAGCCGCCCCTTTTTTGCCCGCGATGGGGTTTGCTGTTATTTTAGGTCGTAGAGGTACACATAGGAGTAACACCCCTGACCGTCCTCGTAATCGACATCGCCGACCTCTATCTCAACTTTGTCACCGCCGCCGAAAAAGCCCACATCCGGCATGGTTTCCTCCTCCCCGCTCCATTCCA
>CANQSU010000168.1 GCA_947626585.1 uncultured Oscillospiraceae bacterium | reverse complement strand
ATGTAGTCGGGGGTGATGAGGTCGTTGATGCCCACGACCTCAACATTGGGATGATCGAGGCTGGCGCGGAACACCAGACGTCCGATGCGTCCGAAACCGTTGATACCAATTTTGATGCTCATTTTAAAGACCTCCAAAAAATAAATTTTCCATAGGTTTTTCATCGAAAAAAGCGCCGGAGACCCGTCTTTCCTTTGGCACTTTTTTAACGATATTATTATAAACCCGTCCGCTGAAAAAATAAAGAGTTTTTTCTAAGATAAACCGATATTTTTCTAAAATGCCGAATATGCGTTGATTCCGGTCGCCTTTTCTGTTATCATGTCGGAGACCGGCCGCGTTTGCCGTAAGCGCCGTTGATTAGCGCGGCCATGGGTGGCATACTATGTACAGACAATTTATATGGAGGGGCCCCGGACTTGGGGCGGGGAAATGGAAGAAAACTTCAAACCTGAATTCAGACTGCTCGATACGCTGCCCGACCCGGTGCTGATCTCGGAGGACGGGCGGATCACCTTTGAAAACGAGGCCGCCAAACGTCTCCTCATGGAGGAGCTGACGGGACTTCCGGCGGGAGAGGTCTTTGGCCGGGAGCTTATGGAGACGGAGACCGGCACCGCCGCGGGGACTCTGCGGCTGGGACGCGGGACCTACGCGGTCCACATGGGAAGGCGCGGCGATATGCGGGTCTACACGCTTCGCGCCCAACCGGAGGATTCGGACGCCTCCCGGAGGGCCCTGGGGCTGTTCACGGGCAGTATCCGTTCCGGCGTAGGCACGGCGCTGGCCGCCATCTCGCTGATGCATGACCGGCTGAGTTCCGCCCCCGCCGGCTTTGGCGCCTACGTGGCGCGAAGCGACAAATCCGCCTGCATCATGGCCCGTATGGCCGACAACTTTGCCCGCGCCTTCTGCGGTATGGACGCCGAACCCCATCCCGTGCCCCTGGAGCTTCGGAGCCTGGTGGAGGACCTTACCGCCACGGTGTCCCTCGTGATGGAGGAGGGCCAGCCCACCGTCGTATGCCGCCACGGCGGGGAACCCATCCCGGTGATGGCGGACGGCAGGCTTTTGGAGCTGGCGCTGATGCAGCTTCTCAACAACGCCATAAAATACTCCGGCCCCGGCAGCACCGTCACCGTTTCAATAAAAAAGGGCCGGAGCAGCATCGGCATCACCGTCTCTGACGACGGCCGGGGCGTGCGCCCGGAGCTGTTGGGGGAGATCTTCACCTCCTACGCCTCCCCGGTCAGGGACCTGGAGCCCGCCGCCGGCGCGGGCCTGGGGCTCGGGATCGTCCAGCGCATCGCCGCCATGCACGGCGGAAGCGCCGTCATGGAGAGCGTCTACGGCCGCGGAGCCTCCGTCACCCTCAGCTTTCCACGGATCCCGCCCACCCCCAGAGCTACCCGCCTCAGATCCGACTATAAAAACGATGTTTCCACCCTTCTCATCCAGCTCTCCGATGTGCTGGCCGCCTCGGTCTATGAGAAGCGGGAATTCATATAGACTCGCCGCGCCACGGCGGAAAACAGAAGAAAATATCCGCGCGGGATCCCTCCCGCGCGGATATGATTTTGTTATATCAGGCGGCGCTTACCAGCCCCAGCCCCAGGGCCAAAGGGGATTGCCGCTGCCGTTGCCGCTGTCGCCGCCCTGCGGCAAGGTCTGCTGCGGAGTGGTGGTCTGCTCCTCCACCTTCTCCTGGAGGGTGATGGTCAGCTCGACGGTCCCGCCCGCCATGTTGGCGCCCATGCGGTAGACGGTGATCTTCGCCACGTCGCCGGGCGCGTAGCGGCGGAGCGCCAGCTGCAGATCGCTCATGCTGGTGATGGTCCTGTCGTCAAGGCCGGTGATGATGTCGCCCACCTTGATGCCCGCGGCCTCGGCGGCGGAGCCGGAGGTCACCTCGGTGACACAGCACCCGCTGGGGATGCCGTAGGTCTCGATGGCGAAGCGCTGATAGACCTCCGTGGTGTCGGTGCCCTTGATCCCAAGGCCGGCGCCGGCCACGTAGCCGGTCTCGATGAGCTGTGTGGCGATGTTGACGGCGTCGTTGATGGGGATGGCAAAGCCGAGGCTTTCAATGCCCTCGTCGGCGTCGGCGTACTTGGCGGTGACGATGCCGATGACCTCGCCCCTGGAGTTGTACACGGGACCGCCGGAGTTTCCGTGGTTGACGGCGGTGGAGATCTGGAACATGTTGATGGAGGTCTGGGTGCCGGTGATGTCGTCGGTGGTGGTGATGACACGGTCCTGGGCGCTGACGATGCCGGGAGTCATGGTGTACTCAAGCTCGCCCAGGGGGTTGCCAATGGCGTAGACCCACTCGCCCACCAGCATCTTGTCGGAGTCGCCCAGGGTCACGGGGGAGAGGCCCTCGGCGTCGATCTTGATGACCGCCACGTCGTTGGATTCCACATAGCCCACCACCTCGGCGGGGTACTTGGCGCCGTCCTCCATGAGGACCGTAAGCTCCCCGCCGTAGACCACGGCGTAGGAGATCACGTGGTAGTTGGTGAGGATATACCCGTCGTCGCTTATGATGAAGCCGGAGCCGGAGACGGCCTGGGTGGAGGTCTGGCCGAAGATGTTGGTGGAGGTCAGGGACGTGTTGACGCCCACCACCTGTTTCAGACCCAGCTCATAGATCTGGTTGCCCGACAGCTCGCCGTTCTCGGCGGGCGTCCCGGGCTGGTCGTTGGCGATAGTGCTGGCCTGGTTGATGATCACCTGCTTGCCGCCGCCGGGGATCTTGTTGTGGTCCAGCATGTAGTCCACCACGGCCCAGCTGCAAAGTCCCGAGACCAGGGCGCAGACAATGACCAGACACGCCGCCTTCAAAAAGCCGTGCCCGTGCTTTTTCTTCTCCTTTTTGGGCTTCGCCGGCTCCTGGACGGGCTGCTGCCAGTTCTGGGCGCCGTAGGCGTAATTGCCGGGGGAGTAGGCCCCCTCGCCGCCGGTGGCCGCCTCATAGGAGGGGTCGCGCCAGCTCTCCCGTTCCTCCATGTAGGGCTGGACCGGCGGGACGCGGGTCACGTTGTAGCTCTGGGGCTCGGGCGCGGGCCGGGAGACCGGATCCCCGGTGTGAGCGCCGTTCTGGGAATCATTCCCGGGATCGCCGCCGTTAATCAGTTCGTTTTCGTCGTTAAGCATGTTTTTTCTCTCCTTTGGGGCCTTTCCCCCATGGAATGATTTTATCCTAAACCAATTTTATGTCCATTTCATGACAAAACTAAAAATATTCTTGAAACCAATCAAAGAGAATCTTGAAATCGGGGATTTATTTTTCGTAAATTAGCTGGTATAATAAAATTTACGGCTCGATAACGGGAGCCGCGCTACAGTATCTTTTATCCTGCGAGGCGATTTTTTATGCGTGACAGTATTTATATCCACGGAGCAAGAGAAAACAATTTAAAAAACATAGATCTGGAGCTTCCACGGGACAAGCTGGTGGTGCTGACGGGCCTGTCCGGCTCGGGCAAGTCGAGCCTTGCCTTCGACACCATCTACGCCGAGGGCCAGAGGCGGTACGTGGAGAGCCTGTCGGCCTACGCCCGGCAGTTTCTGGGCCAGAAGGAGAAGCCGGAGGTGGACTCCATCGACGGTCTTTCCCCCGCCATCTCCATCGACCAGAAGACGACGAACAACAATCCCCGTTCCACCGTGGGCACCGTCACGGAAATATATGACTATCTGCGTCTTTTGTATGCCAATATCGGCATCCCCCACTGCCCCAAGTGCGGCAAGGAGATCCGCCAGCAGACCGTGGACCAGATGGTGGACCAGGTGATGGCCTTCCCCGAGGGCACCCGCGTCATGGTCATGGCCCCGGTGGTACGCGGGCGCAAGGGCGAACACGCCAAGATCTTCGAGGACGCCAAGAGGTCCGGCTACGTCCGCGCCCGCGTGGACGGCGTGATGTACGAGCTGGAGGACGAGATCAGGCTCGACAAGAACAAAAAGCACCGCGTCGACGTGATCATCGACCGGCTCGTGGTCCGCGACGGCATCCAGCAGCGGCTCACCGACTCCATTGAGACCGCCTCCAACCTGTCCGGAGGCATCGTCACCGTCAACCTGCCCGAGGAGGACCGGGACGTGACCTACTCCCAGAACTACGCCTGTGACGAGTGCGGCGTCTCCATCGAGGAGATGTCCCCCCGCTTCTTCTCCTTCAACGCGCCCCTGGGCGCCTGCCCGGAGTGTTCGGGCCTGGGCGTCCAGCGCCAGGTGGATCCCAGCATCATCATGCCCAACATGACCCTGTCCATCCTGGACGGCGGCATCCAGGCCAGCGGCTGGGGCAATATCAAAAACGACTCCATCGCCATGATGTACTTCAACGCCCTCTCCAAGCGCTATCACTTCCGCTTGGACACGCCCCTCCGGGACCTGCCCGACGAGGTCATCGACGTGCTGCTCTACGGCACAAAGGGCGAGGCGCTGACCCTCAACTACATCACCGACCGTGGCCACACCACCATGACCCGGCCCTTCGAGGGCATCATCTCCAACCTGGAGCGGAGATACCGGGAGTCCAACTCCATCTACGCCAAGTGGGACCTGGAGCAGTACATGACCGACCATGACTGTCCCGCCTGTCACGGCAAGCGCCTGCGCCCGGAGGTTCTGGCCGTCACCGTGGGAGGCAGGAACATCGCCGACTTCTGCGACATGTCCGTTACCGACGCCCTGGCCTTCATAAACGAGGTCCAGCCCACCCTCACCGAGAAGGAGCATATGATCGCCGACCGGATCTTTAAGGAGATCCGGGAGCGGCTGGGCTTCCTTGAGTCCGTGGGGCTCCAGTACCTGACCATGTCCCGCTCGGCGGGCACCCTCTCCGGCGGCGAGAGCCAGCGCATCCGTCTGGCCACCCAGATCGGCTCGTCCCTGATGGGCGTGCTGTACATCCTGGACGAGCCGTCCATCGGCCTCCACCAGCGGGACAACTCCAAGCTGATCGCCACGCTGGAAAGGCTTCGCGACCTGGGCAACACCCTTCTGGTGGTGGAACACGACGAGGACACCATGCTGGCCGCCGACTACATCGTGGACATCGGCCCCGGCGCGGGCGTCCACGGCGGAGAGGTGGTATTCGCCGGGACGCCGGCGGAGATCGTGAAGGACGAAAAGAGCATCACCGGGCAGTACCTGTCCGGGCGGAAATTCATCCCCATCCCCAAAAAGCACCGCCCCGGCAACGGCAAATTCCTGCGCGTCACCGGCGCGGCGGAGAACAACCTGAAGAGCGTCGACGTGGATATCCCCCTGGGTGCCATGACCGTGGTCACGGGCGTCTCCGGCTCGGGCAAGTCCAGCCTGGTGACCGAGGTCATTTACAAGACCCTGGCGGCGGAGCTGAACCGCGCCCGCATCCGGGCCGGCAAACACACCGGCGTTTTCGGATTGGAGAACCTGGACAAGGTCATCGATATCGACCAGTCCCCCATAGGCCGTTCCCCCCGCTCCAACCCCGCCACCTACACGGGCGTTTTCAACGATATCCGCACGCTGTTCGCCCAGACAGGCGACGCCAGAGCCCGCGGCTACAACGCGGGCAGATTCTCCTTCAACGTCCGGGGCGGCCGGTGCGAGGCGTGCCAGGGCGACGGCCTTATCAAAATCGAAATGCACTTCCTGCCCGATATCTACGTCCCCTGCGAGGTCTGCAAGGGCAAGCGCTACAACCGGGAGACGCTGGAGGTGCGCTACAAGGGCAAAAATATAAACGAGGTCCTGGAGATGACCGTGGACGAGGCGGTGGAGTTCTTCGAAAACGTCCCCCGCATCGCCGACAGGCTGCGCACCCTGCAGGACGTGGGCCTGGGCTACGTGAAGCTGGGCCAGCCCAGCACCACCCTCTCCGGCGGCGAGGCCCAGCGGGTGAA
>CANQSU010000167.1 GCA_947626585.1 uncultured Oscillospiraceae bacterium | reverse complement strand
CCCTCTATGAGATGGCCCAGGTCCGCGGCCGTGACAAGAAGGCGAAGCCGTGGGATCCGTCGTCCCTGCACAACAAGTTCGGTTCCGCCATGACGACGCCGGCGAAGGTTTTCCCCCAGATGGCCCGCCTGGCGGAGATCTACCTGGGGAAATCCACGGACGACGGGTTCATGGTCAACGTGTCGAAGGAAGTCCAGGACGTCAAGTCGAAGCTGGATTCCTACCCGCTGACGCTGGACTTCGTCGGCCAGGGCCAGTTCGACCTTGGCTATTATCATGAACGCGAACTGATGTTCCGCAGCCGGAAAGAAACCAAAAACGCAGACGCCGGCGACACCGCCGGGAAGAAGGAGGACTGAAACCATGGGAAGCATCATTGAGAGGAAGTATGATTTCCTTGTGCTGTTCGACGTGACCAACGGGAACCCGAACGGCGACCCAGACGCCGGGAACATGCCCCGTACCGACGTCGAGACGGGGCACGGCCTCGTGAGCAACGTGTGCCTGAAGCGCAAGATCCGCGATTACGTGGCCCTTTTGAAGAACGGCGCTCCCGGCTACGCCATTTACATCGAGAGCGGCAAAACCCTGAACCGTGCCGACATGGACGCCCTGATCGCCGCCGGGATGCTGCCGGCAGACACGCCCCTGTCCGACCTGAATACGGCCGTGGCGGAGCTGAAGAAGAAGGATCCGGCGAATGTCGCGCAGCTCGTCAAGGGGGCCGCCCAGGCAATGTATTTTGACGTGCGGACGTTCGGCGCCGTGATGACCGGTTACAAGGCCGCCGGCGGTACCCAGCTGCGGGGCCCTGTGCAGCTCTGTGACGCCATGAGTATCGACCCTGTCGCGCTGGTGGACATCGGGATGACTCGCTGTGTGTACACGACAGAAACGGAGAAGAACGGCAAGGAGTCCGAGGGCACGATGGGGCGGAAGACGATCGTCCCGTACGGGCTTTATGCCGTCCATGGCCATATTGACGCGGCATTGGCGCAGAAGTGCGCGAAGCTGACCGGGGCAGGCTTCACGGACGAGGACCTGGAGTTGTTCTGGGATGCCGTGATGAACATGTTCGAGCATGACAGGGCTGCGATCCGCGGCGAGATGGTCGTCCGGAAGCTGGTGATCTTCGAGCATGAGTCCGCCATGGGCAACGCGCCGTCCCACAAGCTGTACGACCTGGTGCATGTCCGGAAGTGTGACGGCGTCGACTACCCGCGGCGTTTCGAGGACTACGAGTTCTCCGTCGACCTGGCGTCCGTCCCTGCTGGCGTGCGGTGCGAGATCCGGGACTGATGTGATCCCAGGTGCGGACCGGAAGCTGACATGGAAATGCCGGGAGATTCGCACCTGAAATTGTTATGCAGACGCCGTTTTGTGCGGGCGGTTTGGTGTTCGTCCGGGACGGTGTTTGTGTAAGTTGTATAAAAACGTTGGCTAATGGCTGTAAAGCTGTTGTGACGTTTTGCTGAAGCGCCCCACGCGGGGCGCATGGGTTGAAATCGGCGTTGCCTATGGTTATGATCCGCGCCTCGTTACGAAGCGCCCCACGCGGGGCGCATGGGTTGAAATTGGAGCGGGAAGAACGCTGCACAGATCGACCGGAAGCGCCCCACGCGGGGCGCATGGGTTGAAATGTGACATGCGAGGAGCCAACCGAGGGGGTCAGGTTGAAGCGCCCCACGCGGGGCGCATGGGTTGAAATTACGGCCACTCCGGCCCCGTCTACTGTTTCGGCCCGAAGCGCCCCACGCGGGGCGCATGGGTTGAAATATGATATCCCGCAAACAGCGTCGTATACTACGACGGAAGCGCCCCACGCGGGGCGCATGGGTTGAAATAAGCGAGAGGAGGCGGAAAATGTCTAAAAATGTCGGAAGCGCCCCACGCGGGGCGCATGGGTTGAAATTGACCATTTCGAGACGCCAAAACGGACCAATGCGCGAAGCGCCCCACGCGGGGCGCATGGGTTGAAATCCGCCGTTATGTCTGTCACTCCGTCCGACAGTGGCGGGAAGCGCCCCACGCGGGGCGCATGGGTTGAAATTATGCTCAGGCCGGTGCCGTCAACGGACTCGGGAAGCGCCCCACGCGGGGCGCATGGGTTGAAATGGTGATCTGGCCCGACAGCAGGGAGCGGATCCCGGGAAGCGCCCCACGCGGGGCGCATGGGTTGAAATTTGATCCCCGTGGTTCAGGTGTCGTTGCTGGCGGTGAAGCGTCCTGTGTGGGGCACATGGGTTGAAATACCATGGTAATATTGGATTTGCTTACCGATACATTAGAAGCGTCCCACGCGGGGCGCATGGGTTGAAATTTCATTTGCGTCTCGTCGGTGAAGTCGGTGATGTCGAAGTGTCCCACGCGTGGCGCATGGGTTGAGATAGCAGGTGAACATTTCCCACGCAAAGGATCTGCTGGAAGCGTTCCACGCGGGGCGCATGGGTTGAAATTTGTTTTCAGGTGGGAAAACGGCAGAATAGAAAGAAGCGTCCCACGCGGGGCGCATGGGTTGAAATACAGAGGACGACCTTAAAAACGTTCAGGGGCACCGAAGCGTCCCACGCGGGGCGCATGGGTTGAAAAGGCCAACCACAATGCAGTGAAAGGCAACACAAAGAAGCGTTTCACGCGGGACGCATTGGTTGAAATTGTTACTTGTTTGGCTTTGGCGTTGAGCGCGATCTGAAGCGTCCCACGCTGGATGCATGGGTTGAAATGTCTTATGTGTGGTTCCTCCCTGGCTGTCCAAATCGAAGCGCCTCACGCGGGGCGCATGGGTTGAAATCTGGCTGGGAAAGCGGTCTATGAGGACGTGTATGAGGAAGCGCCCCACGCGGGGCGCATGGGTTAAAACAACATTCATGTAACGAAATTCTGGAAAAGCATCCTTTTGTCCCAGACGAAGGGTGCTTTTTCCGTATTAAGAATCCTGTAAGAAATTCGTAAGGTGACTTTGTACCATCCCTGTGTTATAATAATTTTGTTGGTTTTTGTGACATTTTATTAAAAGCATGGAGGGTTTTCATTATGAGGGGAAAACGTTTGTTCGCTGTTTTGCTGTCCGGGCTGATGTTGGCGCCGGCCGTACCGACCCAGGCGTCGACGCTGCGGCAGGACGCCTATATCTCCCTGGTTGACAGGGATGACGTGTACGATTTACAACCAGGTGACATGATCGCCGGGCTTGACCCGGAGGTTGACGACTGGGACTATTGGATCGAGGATTGGAGCGTGTCGAGCAATATCTCGATGGGAAAGAGCTATTCCTATTCGATCACGCTGCGGGGGAAGCTGGGGAGTGCCCAGGACGTCACTGTGTACGGCGCGTATGACGTGAGCGTCACGAAGAAATCCAGCGATAAGTACGTCGTGAAGGCGAAGTGCTACCCGTTCTGCCGCCTTGACACCGTGACGAACATCGCCGTTTCGGACGACGAGGCCACCTGGGACAAGGTTGACGGGGCCGGGAGTTACTCGGTGATCGTCTATTACGCCGACAAGAACGGTTATGAGCGGACGTCGAGGCGGACCGTGTCCGGGACGAGGGTGAACATGGCCCCGTATAAAAATTACAGCGACGTCACGGTTTCCGTCCAGGCGAAAAAGAAATCCGGCGCCGGTTATGAGTACGTGATGGAGAGCCCGTTCGTCTTCCCGGACGGGAGCATTGACGACACGCCGCGTTACAGCGAGTCGTACCCGTCCATTCCGATCGCGTCCGGAGGGATCGACCGGAACAGCACGTTTTACAATGACCGGGATGATTTCCGGGACGAGAAGCCAGGATATACCGGCTGGCAGGGGTCTGGGGACACCTGGTATTACCTGCTGAACGGTTCCCGGATGACGGGATGGATCCAGCCTGATGGCGTGAACTGGTATTATTTAAGATCCGACGGGCTGATGCTTTCCGGATGGCAGTGGATCGATGGGCGGTGGTATTATTTGAGCCAGGCACATGACGGGTATTTCGGGCGGATGCTGTCCGGGTACCAGAATATAAACGGCGTGACCTATTATTTGAATACGGCGCATGACGGGACGTTCGGGGCGATGTTTGAGAACTCCGTGACGCCGAACGGGCTGTATGCCCACAGCGGCGGAGCCGTGTATTGATTTTTGACATTTTCCTTTTATCGTTTGTTTTTTTTTTCTCCTTGTACCGGAAGGGGCGACTGTTGGGGCAGCCGCCCTTTCCGGCGTTCCGGGTTATGTTTTTTACACTTGTGTTTTGTTGCTTATTGTGCTATAATGATCCTAAGATGATTTTTGGGAGGTTTTCACAATGTCTGAAAAGAAGATGTCCTTTGAGGAATTTTCCGAACTTGTCGATAACAGCGATTTGAGTCTGGGGCATATGGCTGACATGCTGGCCGAGGAAATGAAGAAAGCGCCGAAGCTGGAACCGATACCTGTTCGTCATATCAGGTCTGATGAACATTGGATCAATGACCAGATATATAGAAACGGTATTCAGCATGTGACGGGTGTTAC
This sequence comes from uncultured Oscillospiraceae bacterium, assembly GCA_947626585.1. Classification (GTDB taxonomy): domain Bacteria; phylum Bacillota; class Clostridia; order Oscillospirales; family Oscillospiraceae; genus RUG626. The sequence continues at coordinate 1,454 of CANQSU010000167.1, read as the reverse complement.
GCCAAGGTTTATTCGTGATCTTTTGAAGCGGTCTAAAGCTCGCATTCGTGATCTTTTTGGATATCCTGAGGGACACGAGAACGACCTTTATGCGGAGCATGGTGCTAAAAGCATTTTTATCGCTGATGTTTTGATTCGTGATGCTATTTTGCACAATACGCGCAACGATCTTCCGGATGAGCTTATTCCAGAGTATGATCGGCGGGTGTGTGATTTATGACAGGGTTTGAAGCAAATAATCTATTGTCGGATGCGATTGCAGATCTTCAGAAGTGGCAGTCTTTTGGACATATCGACCTTTATGAAAATATGAGCATTGTTTCCGGTGAGACTGTTTTTGATGATGGTGATAAAGCGTGGCACTTTTTAGTCGGTGATTCTGAATTTGTGAACAATAAAGACCATGAGTTTGAACCATTTCAGGTTGTTATGCCTGTCATTAACTTATACCATGAGGTTTGCGGACATGGTTTGCAGCAGTGTGTCATGTACGGAAAGCAGAATGATGTTTTGTCAAAGGTGCTCTGCATGAATTATTGCGCGTGTATGTCGTCTGATAAATATTATGGTGCGGATTTTGTTGATTATGAATATGACCCGACATACTTTAAGCAGCCGTATGAAATGGCGGCACAGTACATTGGTCTTCGTTGGGCGTACGATTATTTGACAACGAAGTCTCTTCCGTTTAATCTGGATGCTGCGTTTGTTGAGTATCAGAGGTTTCGCACCAGTGACGGTGACGGGCATGATTTTATAAAATGGGATCCAACGACCAGGACCGCTTCGTCAATTTTGCGGCAGTATGAAAAGACGTTTCCGTTGGTTGTTCGTTCGTCGCGAGGCTATGATCATGGGATTCCTGTTTTAGAAGATGAAGAGAATTATGACGATGATTTGATCCGTTTTCAGAGACATCTTGGTGATAAGGCTGATTATCTCGGCCGTCTTGAACGTTGCAATGACGGTATGAAACAGGATTGGATGGCTGCGGCAGTTTATTTTCGTTATCATCCTGACCGTCTCAAGTTGTTCCCGTCAATTTCTGGTCTTGATGTTGATGTCCGAAAAACATACGAATCGTTTTCAAAACCGTGTTCAAGGCTGCCAAGGAAGAAAGATCTGGATTTGACAGCTATGGATAAGCTGCTCAGGTCAATTAGGGACGACGCCGATGTGCCGGACGATACTGGATATGATTTTGAGGCCGGGCCTTGACATTTGTTCTGGCCTGTGTTATTTTATAGATGCCCATTTAATACTGTAATTCTAACTGCCATGTCGGCCTTCTTCCAGAAGTGCCCCACGCGGGGTGCATGGGTTGAAATCTTTCTTGAAAAACATGTTCCGGCGGAACGGCGCCTCCCGGTATTTTTACCGAGGGGCGCTGTTTCATGTTGACTTTTGTTTTGTCCTGTGATATGATGGTCCCAGATTCGGAACGGGGCGCCTCG
>CANQSU010000166.1 GCA_947626585.1 uncultured Oscillospiraceae bacterium | reverse complement strand
AGGACGGCGCCCTCGTCCACATAGAGGGCCATGTCGGAGTGGAGCCTCAGAGCCCCGGTCCTGTACGTCCCCGCGGGCACGTAGACCTCCTGTCCCGGCCGGCATGCGTCGAGGGCCGCCTGCAGGGCGGGGGTGTCCATGGCCGCCCCGTCGCCCTTCGCTCCGAAGTCCCGCACATCGAGACGTTCCCGGCGCTTTTCCGTTCTCACAGCCTCCGGGCCAAAAACGTGGGTCCCGCCCCGGACCTGCGCGTGATACTCGGTGTCCGGCGAAAGGCCCTCAAGGGTGATGTGGGTCTTTTCGGTAATGTATGTCTTTCCGTCCACGGTGACGGTGTAGGGCCCCGGTACGGCCTTCTCCCACCAGAGGGTGATTGAATCCGCCGTGGCGGCGGCATAAAGCTTAGCCATCTTCTTTTCCCTCCAACCTGTTCTCCTTGAATTTCAAATAAAGCTCCCAGTCCGTGGGATGGTTGTCCTCCACCAAAAGCACCTTGACGGACCTGTCGCGTCTGTCCATAAACGCCAGCCGGTACCACTTTTCGTGGGCGGGCGAGTCCCCCAGCTCCCGGACAAGGCCCATAAGCTTTTGCAGCATGTACGCCGTGTGCTTGTAATCGGCAAAGCAGTCGTTTTGATAGAACCCCTTCCAAACGCCCTTTTCCGACTCTCTCAGCGCCCTGTCCGCCTCAAGGAAGCGCTCCGCCGCCTCCCCGAAGGCCATGAACGCGCCCCGAAAATCCTCCGCGTCCAGCTTTTCGAAGCCGGTTCCAAGAAGCGCGCCGCCCTCGGCGCCCAGAACCTGAAGCCGCGCGTGGAGCGTAATGACCTCCGCCCCGCTTTGTTTGCACCTCTCCCAAAGCGCTCGCAGCGCGGGGATCTGATTTCCGCAAAGCCCCGCGAAATATTTCACCTGCCCCGCAAGAGAATCCGCATTCGTCAGCCACCGGAGACCCGGCGCGGGTTTATTTCTGTCCACAAAGAACTGGTGTACGATCATCCGGGGGATCTCGCAGTAAAACTGCTCTCCGGCGTGCCGGTCCGGTTCCGGCCCGAAGGCCAATTGGGCTTTGCTGTACGCCCGATAGCACGCCGCCGCGCTCTCCGAGCCGCCCAGATAGTCCCCGGCAAACTCCCGGCTGTGTGTCTCGTCCGAGATCTCCCGCCCGAACCACTTCTTCCGCACCGCGTCCAGCATATAGACGTGGGGCCGGATGTTGGAGCAGTTTATTATCCAATATTCCGAAAGGCCCTTCCCGAGAACCGCGTCCAGCTCCGCGTTCACAAAATCCACACTGTTCGGGAACATGGTCATGTGGTTTGCCGCCTGAAGGTCGTAGAAGGACACGTGGTAATAGACTCCGCCGTGTTCCTCCCGGTCCTCCGGCATGGCGGACACTCTGGGGTCGTGATTCCCCCGCCTGCGGGTCACCATCCTCCCGAAGCCGTTGTCGGCCCTTATTTTAATGATATCCGGGTCAAAATCCACACACCCCCTGGCGTACAGCTCCATGACCTCGCCGTAGAGGTTGGTGCAGAACACCGGATCCGCCACATATCTCTCCACGACGCTCCGTTGGAGGCGGATCATTTTTGATATCATCGCCCCGCGAGCCTCGTCCGTGCCGTATTTTCCCGTGGTATCATAGGCCCAGAAGGGCGCGTCGCCCTGGCCCCGGAAGCCCAGGCACCAGACCACCTTCATGTCCTTCTGCGCTCTCACCGCGTCCTCCCATTGCTTTTGGAAAAGCTCCGGGTAGTCGTCGTAATTTGGCTCAAGCTCCGGGTACTCCCGCGCAAAAAACTCCGCCCCCAGGGCCTCGGCGTGGTGGTGGGTGATCCACAGTCCGAAGGAGGCCGCCAGCCCCCGGTACAGATGGGCGTCCCTGTCGGTTCCCGGGATGACCATGTTCCCCCCGCACCGCAAAAGCGCCTCAAAGGCCATCCGCCAGGGCTCAGAGGGATCCCCGTCGATCGACCACTTTTTTAAAAGCACCTCGTCGTTTATGAACCACCCACGGAAACGGACGGCGGGCATATCGCCCGTATAGGTCCCGTCGGGCACCTCCACCGGCGCCATTTTTCCGATCCTCTGGTCCATCCAGAACCAGAAGGGCCGAATTTTCAAAAACCTCTCGGATATATACAGCAGCCCGTATACAAATCCCAGCGCGTCCCCGGCCCGGAGTTCCATTCTCCCGCCACGGACGGCGATCACAAACTCCTCCGGCCTGTCCGCGCCGGCGTTGACAAGCGCGATCTCATTTTCCGCTCTCTCCGCCGCCCCGAACCGCTTTGTCAGGTCCCGCCGGAGTATCCTCCCGGCGTTCTCCACCGCCGTCCGGCAGTCCGATCCGGTATACGCCCCTATCTCCGTCCCCGCGCAAAGGGTAAAGCCCATACTTATCCCTCCGCCTTAACGGCTCCCTCGGTGAGCTTTTCCCAAAGCCTCGCGGCCCCGGCGAAGCGCTCGCTGTCCTTCTCCGAGAACATCCCTCTGTGGGCAACATACAGCTCTTCCATCGCGGTCTGTCCGTCGATCTGCGTCTCGCTCATATCAAGAAACCGGGTGAAGGTGCCAAGGTCCATGTTTTTCAGCACCGGGCAGTCCGACCAGCGGTACACCATGTCCCTCCAGTTCTCCGCCTCGTACCCCTCGGCCTCCCCGTCCGGCACGGTGCCGTCAAGGTAGGAGAGCGCGCCGAAGCGCTCCTGGAACCCCTGCGGATCCTGAAGGAGTATCAGATACACGTCCCCGGAGCTTAGATCCACCGTGAGCCTTGTGACGTTGGCCTGAGCCATCTCCACGTTCTGGTAATCCCTCTCGGTGAAGCCCATATCGTAGGTATAAAGCTCCACCAGCACCCGGCCGTCGCCGTTCAGGTCCTCGCCCAGCTCCTGAAGTCTCTCCCTGAGGGCGTCCTGCGTCTCCTCCTCCGGCATGGACGTGGTCACCAGCGCCACCTCGTAGTCCGGCTTCGCCCGGAAGAACATGTCGCGGATGAGGAATCCCGCCGCGATGACGGCGATGACGCCCACGATCACCCATATGAGGTTGTAGTCCCACCAGTTTCTCCGAAGCTCTTTTTTCGTGTAGGTGGGCTTCTCGTCGGGCTTGACGTCCCTGTATTTCCATTTGAGATATTCGCTTGCCATTTATTCCATCTCCTTCGGCTCGTCCGCCGCCTCCTCGGCGGCCTTCTCCCCGGCTCTCTTTTTCGCGTTCAGCTCGTCTATCTTCTCCGTGATGTCAAAGGCCTCGTCCAACGGCCGCCAGAGCATCATGAGGCAAATGAGCATCTGGAACCAGAAGTTGAAGAGGACATAGAAAAGCAGTGAAAACGGGTACGTCACCACATGGAGGAGCCAGTAGGCGACGGTGATCACCACGACCCCCGCCGTCTTAAGGGGATGACGGGTCGACAGCACCAGGGCGTTCAACAGCATCCTCCCCGTGGGCAGCTCCATCAGCGCTATCTGCGCCACCGTCCAGGCGGCCACCGCCGTGGAGACGCAAATGCCCAGCAGCATCAGGATGAACATAAGGATGCCCGCGCCCTGGGAGTGGACCAGCATGAAGCATTGGAACCCGAACAGGAGCCCCGCGAAAAAGCCGAAGATCGCCGACTGCTTGAGATTCCTCTTCCAGGCCGTTTTGTATTTCATCCACCAGAACCCGGCCTCGCCCCGGATGGCGCGGAACACGGTGTCCGCCACGCCCACGATCTCCGGCATGGCGACGGCCCCCCCGACCGGACAGCCCACCAGCACGAAAATGAGTCCGTGACTGGTGACCCCCAGGAACAGCGACACGATATACACCAGCGCCGCCGCGGCGCAGAGGATCCCCGCGCCCAAAAGCCCCAGGGAATGCCGGGTGTAGATCTGCCAGAACCGCCCCAGGGCTGTCCTGGGCTCCGGCTCCTGGGCTCCCTCCGGCCCCATGCCGTTAAAGTTTCCGAATAATGCCATATCTATCTTCCTTTCTCACGTCCCCATACCCTCTCTCAAGGGAGGCGTCCCGCTTCGGGCGCGCGGGACGGGGCGCCGTTATTTCGGCGGCGTCACCCATCCGGTGTAGCGTCGGAGCATCACCGGCATATCCGCGTGGATCTTGCTTCTCCAGGCCGTGGGCGGCTGGCCCATGATGGCGGAGAACTGCCTGTTGAAGCTGGACAGCGACCGGAACCCCACCGCCTCGCAGATCTCCAGCACCGACGAGTCCGTCATCTGCAAAAGGGTGCAGGCCCTGGTGATCCTGGTCCTGTTGAGATACTCCAGGGGCCCCAGTCCCATGGTCTCGGTAAACACCCGGCGGAAATAGGACGTACTCATCTTGCAGGCCGCCGCCAGGTCGTCCATCCGCAGGTCCTCCATGTAGTGCTGATAAACATACCTCAGCGCCGGGGATATGTGGAAGGGCTTCTCGCTCTTCTCGGGAAGCCTGTCCTCGGCCCGGCGGGACAGCTTGTTCAATATAATGTCCAGCAGCGACCTTACGCACCGGCGGTAGTTGGGCCGCTTTTCCACCATCTCCCGCACGGCCTCGTCCGCCAGCATCCCCAGAAGCGGATCCTGGTCCCGCGAGACGATGGCCCTGAAATTATACAGAACCTTTGTATACAGCTCCACCACCGGAAGCTCAACGGAGGAGGTGGCCGGGTCGATGAGCTGTATGGGATCGAACATGATATAGCTCCACTTGGAGGCCGTTCCCGGCGCCGAGCAGGTGGTGTGCGGCGTACCCGCCGCGATCAGCGTCACGTCTCCGGCCTTGAAGGGCCTGTCGCCCTCCCGAAAGCCCATAACGCCCCGGTCCGAGTGGCATATGCCGATCTCCATGTGGTTGTGAAAGTGAAGGACCGGGCTTCTCTGGTCGGAGATCCTCCACTCCTCGCCGGTCAGCACCATCACCGGGAACTCCGGCGGCAGCATATAATCCCGGCACTCCATGATCTCTCTGGGCGGCCTCGCCACAGGCCTCACCTCCCCGTTTCCCCATAATCGCCCGAACGGCGCAAGTACATTTATAATACCACCGTTCAACCGCCATTGCCATAGAGTTTTGCAAAAACAACTCTAATTTGTCATTCCGCACAAATTTTTTAATACTTTATATACACTTTGCACAAAACTCTTGGCAATTTTGTAGGAATTCAGCCGTTTTCAAGGAGTCTCAACGGTGATTTTAACAAAAATAATCCCGAATTTTCCAAAATAAAAAATCGAAACTGCATAATATATTTGCAAAAATGGAGAGAAGATATCATGGCATTACGTTAGAATATAAGATACCATAACAAGAGGACGGCCGTCCTCTTGTTTCGGCGGAGTTACTCCGCCGGGCTTTTTTCGTCCCGACGCAGGGAATGGGACGAGGCGTCCGGCTGTGTTTCCCCGCCAGCGGGCGGACTGTCCGTCCGGCAAAAATGAGTAAAGGGAGGAATATAATGAGCAACTCAGCAGCCGCCACCCTTGAAAAGCCCGTCGCCGCGAAGAAGAAAAAGACCGGCAACACCTGGGGCAAGGCGCTCAGGCAGCACTATTGGCTGTATCTCATGCTGATCCCCGGCGTTGTGTGGATGCTCGTCTTCTGCTATCTGCCCATGGGCGGCCTTGTGATGGCCTTCGAGAATTTCAGCCCCTACGCGGGGGCAAACATTGTCGAGTGCCTTGTGAACAGCCCCAAGGTGGGCTTTGGCAACTTCAAGCTCCTCTTCACGGGTACGGACTTCATGATGCTTCTCCGCAACACGCTGTCCATCTCCTTTGCCAACCTCCTGATCGCGTTCCCTGCCCCGATCATCTTCGCGCTGATCCTCAACGAGCTTCGGTGCATGTGGTTCAAGCGCGTCAGCCAGACCTTCGTCTACATACCCCACTTCGTGTCCATCGTTATCGTGGGCACCCTGACCTTCCAGCTGTTCAACACCCAGGACGGTTACATCTACAACCTGAT
>CANQSU010000165.1 GCA_947626585.1 uncultured Oscillospiraceae bacterium | reverse complement strand
CGCTTCGTGCCCGGGATGAAGTGGCTGGCCAAGTTCTTCATCGCCATGGCCATGTGCGCCATCGGCCTGAACACCAATCTGGTGGATCTGGTCAAAAAGGGCGGCCGGCCGATCGCGCTGGGGGCCTGCTGCTGGGCAGCCATCACCGCCGTCTCCATCGCCGTACAGCTGTTGACCGGTATCTTCTATACGGACCTGTGAACAAAAAGACCGGATAAAAAGTGTTTCGCACTTTTTATCCGGTCCAGCGTGTCAAAAAAGTCCTCCGGGACTTTTTTGCACGCTTCAGCCGCCACTTTTTTCAGAAGGGTTTGCCCTTCTGAAAAAACTCGCTGCGCTCGGCAAAAGCCCGAGTTCTCGGGCATTTTGCTGGCGGTGATCAAACTGCGAGGCGGGCCTTGCCCCCTCGCGCTCCCCCGCTGCTCTCTCACTTTCCTACTCTGTTTTTAGTTTTTTGACAGTCTCACCGGATAAAAAGTGTTTCGCACTTTTTATCCGGTCTTTTTGCGACTACGGCTTGCGACTACGGCAGAACAGAGCTGTTAGCCGTCTTCTTCTACCTGTAGAAATCCCTGCCTGAACGCATTGGGGAAAATAAATCTCTTCTCCAGGCCGCTGAAATCCACATAGAGGACATCCTTCTCCAACTTCACGACCCGGCCCTTTCCAAAGGCCTTGTGTGAGACGGCTGTGCCCACACGGACCGCCGAGGCATCGAAAACAGTGGCCGGTTTCTTGACCACCGGGGGCTCCGGCGGGGCCGGCGGCACATAAGCGGGCCGGTAAGTGGGCTGCGGCTCCTCGATCTTTTCCGCTCCCTCTTCCTCCCCGGCGTCCTGATTTGTGAATACCGGCTGCTCCGGCAGATCGTCCTCCCGGACCTCCGCCGCCATGGAGGCGGAGAGCAGACCGGCCATAGCGTCGTAATCGGCCCGGGTGAGGACGGTGCTGTAAAGTCCCACGTCCTGGCCCCGGTGCCTGTCGAGCCCCGTGTATATAAGGCTCGCGTCCTCGTAGCGCTTGAATTTATAGACCGCGTCATTCATCAGCGACTCGTTGAACACGTTGAGGGACACCAGCAGCTCAAAGTCCTTCACGTCCAGGCCGGTGACCTTTTTGAACAGCTCCGGCTCCAGCTGGGTGATCACATCCTGGAGGCTGTATTCCCGGTGATCTGTCAGATACATGAAGACCGGGACGCGGGTGGCGAATTTGATCAGTTTTTCCTGGATCATCTTCCGCTTGGACTTGTACTCCTTCTCGGCGTCGGTCAGCTCCCGCTTTTCCTTCGGAGTCAGCTTTTCTCCGTCCCGCTTGGCCTTCTTCACCGCGTTTGACTTGTTGATGATGGTCTCGATGTCTGTGTTCAGGCTGCGAAAACCCTCGATCCGCATCAGCGCGTCCATGGCCTCCTTGCTGGCCAGCAGGCGGGCCAGGGTGTCGTTGTCCACGTTGACCAGTAGGGCGCTCTCCCAGCGCCGGGCCAGCAGCGTGGCGGAGGTGCCCGCCATAGCGATGTCCAGAATAGCCGCGGCGTTGACCTGCCGCATAGCGCTGCCGTCATAGGCCAGAACAGGTAGGAAGTTGATAAATTCTCCCACCTTCTTCTCCGGGTTTTTCTCCGCCACGTTCAGACGGCAGCTGTAATCGGAGATCTGCCGCAGGGCCCGGTCCAGGGCGAAGTCGAACACATAGCACTCCCGCTTGACGATTTGCCGCTCGCCGTTGTCTTTTGTGATCTCCCAGGGGCTCTGCACCCGGAAGGCCGCTTGAAAATACGTCTCCGGGCTGGACAGGTTCCGCAGCATAAAGATGCCGGTCCAGGGCTTTATCGTGACGCCGGTGGTCAGCTTGCCGCAGGAGAGGGTGATGGTCTTTGTGTTCAGCGGGTCGCCCATGGAGCGGCGCACCGGCTCCAACGCGGCAGCGCCTATCCCGGCCTGGGTCCCGGCGCAGACGTTCACCTTATAGTCATGGAAAAAGGCGTTCTGTTTCTGGGCCAGCAGATTTGCCATGGCTTGGCAGGAGGCCACGTTGGGCAGAAACCACAGGGTGTGGGACAGCACATTTAGCAGCCGCGTGTCGGAGTAGGGCATCGGTGGCTTCTCCGCGCCCATCTTCAGCTCGTCCACCGTGGTCTCTAAGTAGGAACCCCGTATCAGGTCCAGCCATTTCTGCACATAGTCCTGATACTTGAACCGGGCGTCCCTGCCGGTCCCCTCGGCGGAGAAAAATATGTTCAAGTCGAATTCGTCAAACTCCCCCTGCTTCGCTATGCGCTGGATGCTCTCCGGTATCTTATAGGTCATCATCACCATCCGGGGCAGCGCGGCATATGGGTTCGTCTCGCCCGGCTTGGGCCGGTAGTCCGGGAAGGCGGAGAGGTTCGGCCACTCGGCCTTGGCCCGCTGCTCGTCGGAGTAGGTCCAGTTGTAGATCTGCTCCTCGATGAACTCTCCGGAGTTCAAAGCCCTAAAGGGCGTGCCGGACAGATATAGGTAATAAGTCGTGGTGATAGGCAGCCAGGTCTCGTCATAGGCGTTTCCGGCGTCATACTTGCTCAGGTCCTCCTCAAAGGCGTCCTCGTCCTGCTCAAAGAGCTTCTTGGCGCTGTCCTTCCAGGCGCCGAAGTGGTACTCGTCGAAGATCACCAGGTCCCAGTTGGTGGTATGTACCCATTCGTTGTTGGCCTTGATGCCCCCGGTATCCTTGTTGACGCCCAGGAAGTCCTGGAAAGAGCCGAAGCAGACGATGGGCCTTTTCTTGTCGGCCCTGCGGAACTGCTCGTCCGTGGAGAGGCCGCCGTGGACAGCGGGACGGGAGATAAACTGCCAGCCCTCGAAGTCCATGTGCGTCAGCAGATCCTCCCGCCATGCCGTCTGCACCGCGGGCTTGAAGGTCAGAATCAGCACCCGCTTGAAGCCCATGCGTTTGGCCAGCTGGTACGCTGCGAAGGTCTTGCCGAAGCGCATTTTGGCGTTCCACAGGAATTTGGGCGTCCTGCCGCTGCCCTCCTCATAGACGGACCGAAAGTAGCTTATCGTCTTTTCTACGGCTTGGGCCTGCTCCGGCCGCAGGGCAAAGGTCTGGGTCCGGTTTTCCGCGTTCTCCGTGCCGGTCTGGACTGCGGCCACGGCCGCCTTCACGTCAGAGAGCGTACACTGAAACCACTCGTTTCGGTCCTCGCCCTCGTTCAGCTGCCTTTTGCCCCTGGCCTTCAATACAGCGTGTACATCATGGTCGGTAAAATTGCTGCCGTCGTTTTTCATGGCGGACCACCGGCCCAGGACCCGGTAGGGCACGGCGGCGGTATGGGTCTGTTCTTTTATCCGGGTCTCCACGTCCCGCTCGGTGTAGCCCACCTTGATATATCCCCGGTGGGAGGCCACGCCTATGAACTCATAGGCGTACACCGTAGGGTGGCCCTCCGGCCGCTGGGGGAAGAAGTCCATCTCAGGCATCCTCATCACCGCCTAAGTCCATGGGTTTGATCATGCTCTCGATGAAGGCGATCTCCTCATCCGTCAGGCCGTATTTAGCGTATAGTTCCTCGTCCGTCCAGGGCTTGGAGAAGTCTTGGAGGGGGACATATCCATACACCGCTTTTGTTGCGTGTTGAGTATTTTTCTTAAGTAACACCAAAAAACGGAAAAACTTTGTGGCCATATACGAGATGACGTTGTTAGCTTCTGTTTCACTCTTAGCGGTTCTTATTACGAGGTATGTTTCTGTGCAGCAGGATCCCTTTGGCGCAATGAAAGGCTTTCCTATAACAAAATATGGAAAGCTCCCACGTTCTCCATAGGCATAAGATACGCAAACCTTGATTTTATCTATCCACTCCTGGTGTTGTTTAACCCTTTCGCGCGAAATGAACCCGTTTTCAGGATATGCGTATATTTTTATCGCATCTGCTGATGGCTTTTTTGAAACTGCCACGATAGTTTCCAGACCAAACGGTTTTCGGGAACTGATATCCGCAGAGAATGCCAATTCCTTTTTCTCTCTAACTTTTTTTATAATGTTAACCGCTTCATTAAACCGAATAAAAGTGTCATCTTTTCCGTTTAGCAGGGGCCGTTCCATTACAGACTTTTTTCCATTTCTGTAGGAGATCACCTTACAGTCGCCTTCGTGATCCCTATCCCACAAAAAGTAGCATATCCCTCCGGAAATATCCACGCCGGGGAAACAATCTGTGGAATCGAAATAATCGACTAATGTGCGAATCCTTTTATCATGAAGCATAGTATCCCTAAAATCATCAAGTCCTTTTCCGCCGGAAAACCATCTAGACGGAATAATCATAGCCAAATAGCGCGGGTTTAGTTGTATAGCCTTATTTACAAACTGCTGGTAAATGGGTCTTGCACTTGCTTTGCTTCCCCCATCGCTCATCGCATACGGAGGATTGCCTATGATCACATCAAACTTCATGTTGAAAATTGCCTCCGGCTTAGTTGTGTGGATCCACTCGTAGGCGTGGGACTCCAGCTCGGCGTCCCTGTCGTACTGACTTTGGGACGCGCCGCAAAACACGCACCTGCCGGCGCTCCAACTATGCTGCAGCTTTTTAAAACGGATATTTCCGTCTACCGTGTCAAAACGAACAACAGAGTAATTCCCGTTGGCCGTCTTGGAACAGTAGAGGCTCCGCCGGGACAGATGGGAGGTCAGCTCCGTGATGGCAATTCCGTATAGTTGATGTTTGAATATGTGATCGACCCGCTCCTGCAGGTCGGGGTATACCGGCTTCAGGCCCTCCAAAAGCCGCTTGGCGATCTCCCGGAGGAAGACGGCGCTCTTGCAGGCCGGGTCCAAAAAGGTGGTATTCGGGTCCCGGAACAGCTCCTGGGGCAGCATGTCCAGCATGGCGTTGGCCACTTCCGGAGGCGTGAACACCTCATCGTTGGAGAGGCTGGATATGCAGCTGAGGACATCGGGGTTATACACCGTGTTGTACAGGTCAGCCGCCATAGCTCTGGTGCCTCCTGTAGTCAAAGATGTACTGCTGCTGGAGAAGAGGCTCCACCTGGTCCTCTTCATCGGCCAGCAGGCTCATCTGGCCCGGGTCCTGCGTGCGGGCCTTCTTTTCCTCTCTGGGCATCAGCTCCTTAAATGAGTAGTCCTTCCGCTGTATCCGTGTGTCATTGAAGGGGAGGGTCCACTCGGAAAAGACGATGGGCTCTTCCGTGTCCTTCTGGTTTTCGTCCACGAGGCACATGTTCAGCGCGTTGCCGCAGACGATGTTCCGGCTGAGGATGAAGCGGACCGCCGCCCGGCACTCCTCGTTGGTCTCCTTTCCGCAGACGGCTGCATATTCCCCGTTCCAGATATCAAACAGCCGCTCCCGGCAGGCCTGCACATTGTCCAGCAGCAGGTCCACGCCATATATGCTCGCCACGGCGACAACAGACTGTTTTTCAAACTCTGCCGGTACCGGAGTTTTCCGCCTGGGCGGGGTGGCCCTTTTCCTGGCGGCAACTAATTTGCGCCGCAGGATCTCCACCACAAAATTCCCGTCCCCGCAGGCCGGTTCCAAAAAGCGGCTGTCCACCCGCTCCGTCTCCTGCTTCACCAGGTCCAGCATGGCGTTGACTTCCCGCTCGGCGGTGTAAACCTCTCCATGTTCGGCCACACGCTGCTTGGATTTGATCTGCGAAGCTGCCATTTTCCTGCCTCCCGCGGCAAATCTGCCAAAAAATGAAGGGTCAACCAAAAGGTGTACTTTTTGGTTAACCCCTTGAAGGCGTGGGAAAAAGCAAATTTTTTCGATGAATGTGTAGAAAAAACGGCGCAGATATGTTAAACTGGATTCTACAGGATAGTACACGTTCCTGTAAAAACGACCCCGTTACGACAACTTGGCATTTTCGTAGATCTCCGCCCGGTAACGGAAGGTGGACAGCGCCATGCCGCACTCCTTCGCCGCCGCCGTGCCGGTGATTTTTTTCGCCTTCCAGCGCCGGTAGGCGCTGGGGAAGTTTTTTGGCAATGGCTTCGGCGGGCGGCCGAAGCGGACGCCCCGGGCCTTCGCCG
>CANQSU010000164.1 GCA_947626585.1 uncultured Oscillospiraceae bacterium | reverse complement strand
CAGGACTTCGGCTATTACCCGGACTTCACAGGGCAGGATTTTCTGCTGTACATGGCCGCGATGAAGGGGCTTTCCAAATCCGAGGCCAGGCGCAAATGCACCGCGCTTCTGGAGACGGTGGGGCTGGCGGACGTGGCGAAAAAGAAGGTCAAGACATACTCCGGCGGCATGCGTCAGAGATTGGGCATCGCTCAGGCGCTGCTGGGCGACCCCAGGCTGCTGGTCCTGGACGAGCCCACCGCCGGGCTGGACCCCAAAGAGCGGGTGCGGTTCCGGGAGCTCATCGCCTCTCTGGGCCGGGACAGCGTAGTGCTGCTCAGTACCCACATCGTCTCCGACGTGGAGCACATCGCCGGGCGGGTGCTCATCATGCGCGACGGGCAGATACCCTTCGACGGGGCATGGGACAGGCACGAGGATCTGGAGGCGTTTTATCTGGCACAGTTCGGAGAGGAGGAACACGATGCGTAATTTCGGCACACTGTATGGATTCGAGCTGAAAAAGCTCTTCCATCGGAAAATGCTCTGGATCGCCCTGGCCATATTGACGGCGGTCTCGGTCTTTCAGCCCGCCTCCCAGGTCATGGGGAAGATGCATGTCTCCGCCGACGTGACCGGCGGCGGGGACCAGGTCTGGACCCACTACGAGATCGTCCGGCGCCAGCGCGCCGACCCGGCGGGGCTGGATGGCCGCGAGCTGGACACGGACCTCATCCGGGAGGCCATCGACGCGATGGGCATCATCAGCCGGACCACCACGCCGGTCCTCGGCAGCGACAACGCCGAGGCCTCCGTCACCGTCCGGCAGGCGGACCCGGACGAGCGGGGCCTGACCCTGGACGGCTACGTCATCCAGGGCCAGTACGGAGACATCTGGAACACGCTGGAATCCATGGTCACGCCAGAGAACATGAAGCCGGATCTGACCGCCGACGACTACTACGCCGCGGTGGACGACCAGCGGGCCAGGGGCTATGCCTCCTGGCTCACGGAGGACGAGATCGACTGGTGGACGGCGCAGACGGAGAAGCTGGAGCAGCCGCTCACCATAACGGGCTATCCCGACGGCGGCTGGGCCTTCCTGGCCGAGACGGCCTTTGCGGGGGACCTGTTCATCTTCCTGTTCGCCATCATCGCCCTGGCCGGTCTGTTTCCCATGGAGCGGCAGCGGCGCACCGACGCCCTCACCCAATGCGCCCGGAACGGCGGCACGCCCCTGTGGGCCGCCAAGTTCCTGGCGGGGCTGACGGTGAGCTTCTGCGGCGGGGTCGTCATCCTGGGGGCCATGGCCGCCGCCTGCCTCATTCTGCTGGGGCCGGAGGACGCCGCCACCGCCGTCCAGCAGCTGATGAATCCCACCTGGGGCGCGCCCATGACCGTGCGGCAGCTGGCCCTCGCTGTCTGCGGGATATACCTCGTCGCCAGCCTCATCCACGCCGCCTTCGTCATGGCGGTGAGCCTCGGCACAAAGGGCGGCACCGCCGCCATGGCGGTGTGCTTCGGGGCGCTGCTGCTGTTCATCATGGTCCCGGTGCTGCCCGTGTCCCGGCGGGTCCTGAGCCAGGGCTGGAGCCTGCTGCCGGCGGTGATCGGCGCCACCGGCTTCGTCTACGACCCCCGGCTGGTGCGTCTGGGCGGGTATCTGACGAGCCTGCAGGCCGCGCCGCTGCTGTGGCTGGCCATGACCCTGATTTTGGCGGCTCTGGCCTGGGCCCTGCACCGCCGGGTGCCGAACAAATGAAAAATTGAATCTTGTGTCCCCTCTCCCGATGTGTTATTCTCTCGGAGAGAGGGGGCGTTTTTATGACCGATGCGGAAAGGCGCTCTGCCGCGGCGAGATTTGCCGCGTACTGGCAGGGAAAGGGCTATGAAAAGGGCGAGAGCCAGACCTTTTGGCTGACCCTTTTGACAGACGTGCTGGGCGTGGAGAACGTGGCGGACTTCATCACCTTTGAGGAGCAGGTGAAGCTGGACCACACCAGCTTCATCGACGGCTTCATCCCGGCCACCCACGTCCTCATTGAACAGAAGAGCGCGGACAAGGACCTGCGCAAGTCCATCCGGCAGTCGGACGGGTCGCTCCTGACGCCGTTTCAGCAGGCCAAACGGTATTCGGCGGAGCTGCCCTACTCCCAGCGTCCCCGGTGGATCGTGACCTGCAATTTCCAGGCATTCGATATTTACGACATGGAACGGCCCTCCGGCGAGCCGGAGCGCATTTTGCTGGAGGACCTGGCGACGGAGTATTACCGGCTGCAATTTCTGGTGAACGCGGCGGACGAGAACATCAAAAAAGAGATGGAGCTGTCCCTCCAGGCCGGCCAGATCGTGGGCGTGCTGTACGACGCGCTGCTGGAGCAGTATAACGACCCCGCCAGCCCGGAGACGCTGAAAAGCCTCAACGCCCTGTGCGTGCGGCTGGTGTTCTGCCTGTACGCCGAGGACGCGGGCATCTTCGGCCGGCGCGGCATGTTCCACGACTACCTGCGGGGCTACGCCGTCAGGGACGTGCGGAACGCGCTCATAGAACTGTTCCGAGTATTAGATACCCCCCCCGCTGCACGGGACCCATACTTAGACGAGGCGCTGCTGGCGTTTCCGTATGTCAACGGCGGGCTGTTCTCCGACGAGAGCGTCATCATCCCCCGGCTGAACGAGCGCATCGTCGATCTCATCCTCCGCCGGGCCAGCGAGGACTTCGACTGGAGCAGCATCAGCCCCACCATCTTCGGCGCGGTGTTCGAGAGCACCCTCAACCCGGAGACCCGGCGCTCCGGCGGCATGCACTACACCAGCATCGAAAACATCCATAAAGTCATCGACCCGCTGTTCCTGGACGGGCTGAGGGCGGAATTTGCACAGATAGAGGCCATTTCCGTGGAGAGGACACGTATGGCCCGGCTGGAGGCGTTCCAGCGGAAGCTGGCCGGCCTCACCTTTCTGGATCCGGCATGTGGGTCCGGTAATTTCCTCACGGAGACATACCTCTGTCTGCGCAAGCTGGAAAACGAGGTGCTCCGGGACCGGCAGTATGGACAGATCACCATGGACCTGGAGGGCGTCATCCAGGTGTCCATCGGGCAGTTTTACGGCATCGAGATCAACGACTTTGCCGTGACCGTGGCAAAGACCGCCCTGTGGATCGCGGAGAGCCAGATGATGAAGGCCACCGAGGACATGGTACATATGTCGCTGGACTTCCTGCCGCTGAAAACCAACGCCCACATCGTGGAGGGCAACGCCCTGCGCCTGGACTGGGAGAGCGTGGTGCCCAAGGCACAGCTGTCCTATATTATGGGTAATCCGCCATTTGTGGGGCACCAAAACCGGAATGAAATGCAAATCGAAGATATGCAGATTGCTTTCGCGGATTTGGAGAAGCACGGAAAACTGGATTACGTCTGCGGATGGTATTCTAAAGCTGTTACATATATGCAAGGCACCGTTATATCCGCAGCATTTGTTTCTACCAACTCCATTGTCCAAGGGGAATCTGTCGGCATCCTTTGGAAATATCTTTTCTCTAAGGGTGTAGAAATACAATTTGCACATAGGGCATTTATCTGGACCAGCGAATCCAAAAATCATGCGGCAGTCCACTGTGTGATAATTGGTCTCACCTGTTTTAGAAAGAACGAATCAAAAAGGCTATACAATTCAAATCTGCTTACCGAAGTAGATCATATCAATGGTTACCTGTTACCTGCCCCAGACGTTTTCATACAATCAAGGGGAAAACCCTTAAAAAAAGATATGCCGGCTATGAGCAAAGGAAGTCAGCCCACGGATGGCGGCAACTTGATTCTATCTGAGGAAGAAAGAGACCTGCTATTGTCCAAACACCCGGAGGCGGCAGAATTTGTATTGCAATACATAAGTGCAGATGATTTTATCAACAACAAAAAGCGTTATTGTCTATGGCTGAATGGGGTTTCGCCCGCGAAGTATAGAAAAATCCCATTTGTTATGGAGCGTTTGAACCGGGTCGTTGAAATACGGAGAAAAAGTCCAACGGCATCTGTTCGGCGTGATGCGGAAAAGCCAATGCTCTTCACCCAAATCCGACAGCCTAAAAGCCTATATCTATGTGTACCAGAGGTATCATCGGAGCGGCGAAAATACGTTCCATTCGGATATATGCCGCCCACAGTGATAGCCAGCAACATGTTGTATCTGGTACCGAATGTCAGCCCTTATTCATTTGGCGTAATGATCTCTAACGTTCATATGGCATGGATGCGAATCGTATGCGGACGGTTGAAAAGTGATTATCGCTATACGCCCGCCGTCTACAACAATTTCCCGTGGCCTGAGCCCACGGAGGAACAGCGGGCAAAAATCGAGCAGACCGCCCAAGGCATCCTGGACGCCCGGGCGCTGTACCCGGACAGCAGCCTGGCCGACCTGTATAACGAGACCATCATGCCCCCGGAGCTGCGAAAGGCCCACCAGGACAACGACCGGGCCGTATGGGCCGCCTACGGCCGGGCCTGGCCCATCGGGTCCGAGAGCGCCTGTGTGGCCCACCTGATGGAGCTTTACCAGACGCTGACCACATGACGATGCGCGCGCCGTGACGGCCGCGGCAAAAGAGGTGTTTATCATGCAGACAGAACAAAAAAGCCCCGGACGGGGCGTTATCCGGCAGGCGTTCGTCACGTCCATCCCCGTCATGGCCGGCTATATCGTGCTGGGCATCGGCTTCGGCATCCTGCTGCACGGCGCGGGGTACGGGCCGCTCTGGTCCCTGGCCATGAGCGCGCTCATTTACGCCGGGTCCATGCAGTACGTGGGCGTCAGTCTGCTGGCCGGCGGCGCGTCGGTGGTAACCGCCATCCTGACCACCATCATGGTCAACGCCCGGCATCTCTTTTACAGCATCTCCATGATCGACCAGTATCAGGACGCGGGGAAATATAAGCCCTACCTCATCTTCGCTCTGACCGACGAGACCTACTCCCTGCTCTGCGACGGCCACGCCCCGGAGGGCGCCGACCCCCACCTGTACCGCTTTCTCGTGTCCCTGTTCGACCAGTGCTACTGGGTGACGGGCAGCGTACTGGGGAGCGTACTGGGTGCGGCGCTGCCTTTCAGCACGGCGGGGGTGGAGTTTTCCATGACCGCGCTGTTCGTGGCCTCCTTCACCCAGCAGTGGCTCACCACCCGCGACCACATCCCCGCCCTGACGGGGCTTTTGGGGTCGCTGGCGTGCCTTTTGCTGTTCGGCCCGGAGCGGTTCCTGATCCCCTCCATGCTGGTGATCACCGCGGTGCTGACGCTGCTGCGGCCCCGCCTGTCCGCCGGAAAGGGGGCGGCAGATAAATGAGCTCCAACGCCCATGCGGCCCTGCTGGTGGCGGTAATGGCCGCGTTCACCATGCTGCTGCGGTTTCTGCCCTTTCTCATCTTCCGCCGGGGCCGGACCACCCCCGCCCCAGGCCATCATCGGCATGCTGGTCATCTACTGCCTGAAGGACATATCCTTCGCCGCCGCGCCCTTCGGCCTGCCGGAGCTGCTGGCCTGCGCGGCCGTGGTGGGGCTGCAGATATGGCGGCGCAGCTCCCTGGTCAGCATCCTGGCCGGCACGGCGGTGTATATGCTGCTCATAAGGATCATGTAAACCCATGGAGCGTGCCATGACCTATTCCCGTACATATGTCTGCCCCCTGGGGCAGATCATACTCGCCTCGGACGGGGCGGCGCTTACCGGGCTGTGGTTCGCCGGGCAGAAGTATTTTCCCGCGCGGCCCATGGTCCCCGACGGCGGGCTGCCTGTTCTGAACGCCGCCTGCCGTTGGCTGGACGCCTATTTTGCCGGGCGGCGGCCGGACCCGCGGGCGCTGCCGCTGGCCCCCGCCGGCGGCGATTTTCGCCAATTGGTGTGGCGGCTGCTGCTGGACATCCCCTATGGCCGGACGGCCGCCTACGGCGCGCTGGCGGCACAGGCGGCGGAGCAGCTGGGCCTGGCGTCCATGTCCGCCCAGGCGGTGGGCGGCGCGGTGGGACACAACCCCATCTCCATCATCATCCCCTGCCACCGGGTGCTGGGCGCGGACGGCTCGCTCACCGGCTATGCCGGGGGCGTGGAGAAAAAGCGCTGGCTGCTGGCCCATGAGGGCGCGATCGGCGCGCGCTGACGGC
>CANQSU010000163.1 GCA_947626585.1 uncultured Oscillospiraceae bacterium | reverse complement strand
CCTCCCCTTCATAAGGGGAGGTGGCCCCGCGGGGCCGGTAGGGTCGAGGGTGAAGGGTTTTGCCGGCGCCTGAATTCGCGGTAATCGGAACCCTCGACCCCTCAGTCACGGCTGCGCCGTGACAGCTCCCCTTACGAAGGGGAGCTTAGACTGTAGACAAAGCCTCGCGAAGAAATATATATAATTGCTTATTTCGCCTTTTCGCCCTTTTTCTGCAGGTACAGCCTGTCCGCGATCATGGCGATAAACTCGGAGTTGGTGGGCTTGCCCTTGATGCCGGAGACGGTGTAGCCGAAAAAGCGCTGGAGGGTCTCTACGTTGCCCCGGTCCCAGGCCACCTCGATGGCGTGGCGGATGGCCCGCTCCACCCTTGAGGGCGTGGTTCCGAATTTCTCCGCCACCTCCGGGTAGAGGACCTTGGTGACGGCGTTGATGATGTCCATGTTCTCCACCGTGCGGATGATGGCCTCCCGCAGATACTGGTAGCCCTTGATGTGGGCGGGGATGCCGATCTCGTGGATGATCTCCGTGACCACCGACTCAAGCTCCGGGTCGTTTTCGGAAAGCTCCTTCTTTATGGAGGGCGCCGCCTTCTCGGAGGCCAGACGACGGATGCGGGATTTGAGGTACTCCGTGTCGCAGGGCTTCTGCAGAAAGTACGCCGCGCCCGCAGCCGCTGCCCCGGAGAGCGTGCGCTCGTTCAGAAAGCCCGTCAGCATGATCGAAATGGGTCGGCGCTCCTCGGGCAGCTCCATTGTCCGCTCTATAAGCTCCAGCCCGTCAAGGCCGGTCAGTATCACGTCCGTCACAAGCACCCTGGGGCGGGTCGAGGCGATAAGCTCCATGGCCTCCAGCCCGCTGCCCGTGTCGCCCACAACCTCCATGTCGTCCTCGGCGTCCAACGCCTCGGAGAGCAGCCCCCTGAAATCTTCGCTCGCGTCCGCTATGAGTATTGTGATTTTTTGATCCATTGGTAAATCCTCCACGTTAGTATTGATACTGATCTTCAATTAAAACCTTCAATTCGCGCCGGTCTTTTTCGCCGCCGCTGGACCCTCTTGACCTCGGGCTCCAAGTATTTGCCCTCGGGCGCCGGGTCCGCGCCTCCTCTCCCCACACGAACGTGTTTCGCGCGGGGACCCGGAAATTCCGCGTCAGCGGCCTTGACAATACAACGGTATTGCCCCGGCCTCTTCCCTGTCCGGTACGAAATATACTCGCCGCTCGGTTGAAGCTTTTAAACGAAGATCAGTATGATTTCTCTGCTGATAGGAATAATTTACCATATCAGGACAAACTTTGCAAGAGCAATTTTGCAATTTTTTGGAAAAATTTGCGCTGTTTTTCTAACATTTTAGTGGATTTAATACATAAAACACCACAAAATGTTGTGTTGACATAAAAAAGACCCGGAAGCGACAGGTTTCGCCTCCGGGCGGCCGCGTTTTCTCAGGCGGCGCTGAGCATGTTCTCGAGGAATACGCCGTAGCCCTTTTCGGGGTTGTTGATCAGCACATGGGTGACGGCGCCGATGAGCTTGCCGTTCTGGATGATGGGGCTTCCGGACATGCCCTGGACGATCCCGCCGGTGAGGGAGAGAAGGCTGGGGTCGGTGACGCGGAGCATCATGTCCCGTCCGTCGTTGCCGCCCCGGTAGATCCGGGTGATCTCCACGTCGTACTCGCGGCGCTGGCCGGAGGCGTCGGAGATGACCACGGCGCGGCCTGTTTTTACCTGGTCCGAGGACGCGGTGGGGATGGCGCCGTTTACGTCAAGCTCCGAGCAAAGCGTGCCGAAGATGCCGCTTTGGCAGTTCTTGCTGATGGTACCCAGCGGCGAGGAGAAGTCAAAGCTGCCGCCCAGCTGGCCGGGGCTTCCGGCGCGGCTTTTGGTGACGCCGGTGACCTGGGCGTCAAGGATCGCCCCCTCGCGTACCGGCACCATGACTCCCGTGGCGCTGTCGGCGATGGAGTGACCCAGAGCGCCGAAGGAGCCCGTGTCCGGGTCGTAGTAGGTGACGGTGCCGATGCCGGTGAGGGCGTCCCGTACCCAGACGCCCAGATACGCCCCGTCCCCGTCCCGGTAGGGCTGCAGGGAGGTCTGAAGGGTCTTGCCGTCCCGCTCAAACACCACGGTGACGCGCTCGCCGCATTGCTCGAGGATCCGGCTCATGCCGGCGGCGGAGTCGATGTCGGCGCCGTCGATTTTTGTGATGACGTCTCCGGGCAGGAGTCCCGCGTCCCTGGCGGGGGCGGAAACGTGCCCGTCCTTGTCGAATTCCGAAAGCTCGGATACCATGACACCCCGTGTCCTGACGGATATCCCCACGGCCTCGCCCACCGGCACAAGCTCGTCGGGCATCTCGGCGGCCAGCGCCGGGACGGAGAGAAGAAGGGCTGCCAGAGCGGCCGTGACGGCTCCGGCGGCCCGTTTTTTAAATTCAAGTCTTACCATAATTACCCTGCTCCACAATTTTTTTCGGGCCTTCGCGGCCCTTCTTTAATATGTCCGTGAAGGAGCCGGGCGCTTGTAGAAAAATATTTCGCTTTTGGGCTGGAGAATATTCACTTACGGGAGTTTTCAAGAGGATCGCTCCGCGAGGGGGTAAAAATCCGCCCGATTTCGCAATATCATGTTTGCCGGACTTTTCCAAATTAAACGGGCATATGATAGTGGGAGAATACCTGTCGCAAGGAGGCTTTTATGGCTGAATATAAATTGATCAGGCGCGGCTCCATGGGGCCGTTTGTGAGTATGCTGCAGCTTGCCCTCTCCCGCTCGGGCTACTACACGGGTGAGCCGGATGGGAGCTTCGGCCCCCGGACGGAGAGGGCGCTGAGGGCCTATCAGAACGCCTTCGGGCTGGCGCCGGACGGGGTGGCGGGGCCCGCGACCTGGGGCTCGCTGGAGAGCTGGCTCACGGGATATTTTCTGAGGCCCGTGCGACCCGGCGACACGCTCGACTCCCTGGCCCGCGCCTACGGCACCACGGTCCGGGCGGTGGAGACGGCAAACCCGGACGTGGACCCGCTGCGGCTGACCGTGGGCTCGCGGATCGTGATCCCGAGAAGCTTCGATGTGGTGTCCGCCGAAATACCGTTCATCCCCACGTACCTTGACCTGTGCGTCCGGGGACTCGCGGCCCGGTATCCGTTCCTGAGGGCCTCGAGCGCTGGCAGCAGCGTCATGGGGCGCACGCTCCACCTGCTGACCATCGGCTCCGGGGAAAACGAGGTCTTTTACAACGCCGCCCACCACGCCAACGAGTGGATCACAAGCCCGCTGCTGATGAAATTTATGGAAAAATACGCCCGGAGCTATGCCATAGGCGCAACGGTCTTTGGTCAGAGCGCCCAAAGCCTTTATGAGCTGACTACCTTATATATGATGCCCATGGTCAACCCCGACGGTGTGGCGCTGGTGACCGGGGAGCTGGATGGCGGCCCGTACTACGAGCGGGCCCGCGAGATCGCCGGCGACTACCCGGCCATCGCCTTTCCCGGCGGCTGGAAGGCCAACATAAACGGCGTGGACCCCAATTTGCAGTATCCCGCCGGCTGGAACGAGGCGCGGGAGATCAAATTCGCCCAAGGCTATGTTTCCCCGGCGCCCCGCGATTATGTGGGCGCGGCGCCGCTGGAGATCCCGGAGAGCCGCGCCGCCTACAACCTGACCCGCCGCCGCGACTTCACCCTGACGCTGTCCTACCACACTCAGGGACGAGTCATTTATTGGAAATATTTGGACTATCTTCCGCCGGATTCCTACGAGATCGCCCTGCGCTTTGCCGCTGTCAGCGGCTACACGGTGGAGCTGACGCCCACGGCCTCGGGCTACGCCGGATACAAGGATTGGTTCATCCAGGACTACAACCGCCCGGGCTACACCATCGAGGCCGGCGTGGGCACGGCGCCCCTGCCGCTTTCGCAGTTTCCGGAGATCTACGCGGAAAACGAGGGGATCCTGACGCTGGGGCTGACGGCGACATTATAATTCTTTATTAATAATGTATCGGTCAAGGGACGGTTGCGCAAATCACGGTTGCGCGGGACACTTCGTTATGGTATAATGGCAAACGATCGAGATATACGGGAGATAATCGTTCCATGGAGATCGTACAGAGAATCGGTTCCGCCATTCTGACGGCCTACTCAATCCTCATAGCTTACCGGGTCATTTTTGCCATTGTCGGCTTTTTCACAAAGGCAAAGGTTTACCCGGAGGCCGGGAAAGACCACACCTACGGTATCGTCATCGCGGCGCGCAACGAGGAGAAGGTCATTGGCAGGCTCCTGGAGAGCATAGCGCGGCAGGACTACGACAGGTCGCTTCTGACCGTCTACGTGGTGGCGGACAACTGCTCCGACAACACGGCGAGAATATGCCGGGAGTGGGGCGCCAGGGTCTATGAGCGGTCCGAGCCGGAGAAGGCGAGAAAGGGCTGGGCCCTCGAGTACCTTTTTGAGAATATCGAGCGGGACTACGGCATCGGCAGCGTGGACGCTTACCTCTTTTTTGACGCGGACAATCTGCTGAAAAGCGACTTCATCACCCAGATCAACAGGGCCTTCGACGCCTGCGGCGATATCGTTGTGGGATACCGGAACACGAAAAATTTTGACACAAATTTCATCTCCGCCGCCTACGGGCTCCACTTCTACCGCAGCACCATGGAAATGCACAGGCCCAGGTGCTTTTTTCACCAGAGTACCCACATCGCCGGGACCGGCTACGCCGTGGCCTCCCGGCTCCTGAAGGACGGCTGGCATTGGACGTGCCTGACCGAGGACACCCAGCTGTGCCTGACGGCCATATCCCGGGGCGTGAAGATCGATTTTTGCGAGGCGGCGGAGTTTTTTGACGAACAGCCCTACTCCGTCGGCGTCATGGTGCGCCAGAGGCTTCGCTGGGCCAAGGGGCGGCTCGCCTGCTTCTTCCTGCTGTTCCCCAGGCTCCTGCGGGGGATTTTTATCAACCGGGAGCGGCGCTTCTCCTGCTACGACATGTTCTTCTACATACTGCCCAAGTCCCTGCTTTCGGCCCTGGCCTCCATGCTGTACTCCCTGGCCGTTTTCATCGCGGGGTTCGCGGCCGCCGGAGCGGGGGGCGCCGTCCCGGTGACTCTCGCCGCTGTGCTGGGGCCGCTGAAGGCCCTGGCGGGCTCCTGGGTGAGCTATGCCGCCGCCGGCGCGCTGATCGCCGTCCGGGAGCGCCGGCGCATACACTGCAAAACGGGAAAGCTCATCCTTTACGTTCTTCTCTGGCCCTTTTTCGACCTGACGGGCCTGCCTATCGCCATCGCGTCCCTGTTCATGCGCGTCCGTTGGAAGCCCATCCGCCACGACCGTGATATCGCCATCGGGGAGCTGGAAACGGTAAAGAAATGAATTTTTATACTGATCACCATGCCGGCGCTTCCGATAACGCGTCCCCTTAACCTCCCCTTCATAAGGGGAGGTGGCCCCGCGGGGCCGGTAGGGTCGAGGGTGAAGGGTTTTGCCGGCGCCTGAATTCTGCGGTAATCGGAGCCCCTCGACCCCTCAGTCACGGCTGCGCCGTGACAGCTCCCCTTACGAAGGGGAGCCCAGTGTGCGGGTAAGGGTCCTTGCCCGCGCCACCGATAACGCGTCCCCTTAACCTCCCCTTCATAAGGGGAGGTGGCCCCGCAGGGCCGGTAGGGTCGAGGGTGAAGGGTTTTGCCGGCGCCTGAATTCTGCGGGAATCGGAGCCCTCGACCCCTCAGTCACGGTTGCGCCGTGACAGCTCTCCTTACGAAGGGGAGCTTAGACTGTAGACAACGCCTCGCGGAGTTTTTCGCCCGCAGGCGCGAAAAAAGTTTCTTCCGTTGGCAAAGGATTTGCCTTTGTCAACGGGTTAACCTCCCCTTCATAAGGGGAGGTGGCCCCGCAGGGCCGGTAGGGTCGAGGGTGAAGGGTTTTGCCGGTGCCTGAATTTGCGGGAATCGGAGCCCTCGACCCCTCAGTCACGGCTGCGCCGTGACAGCTCCCCTTACGAAGGGGAGCTTAGACTGTCGACAAAGCCTCGCGGAGTTTCGCGCCCGCGGGCGCGAAAAAATTTTAACCTCCCCTTCATAAGGGGAGGTGGCCCCGCGGGGCCGGTAGGGTCGAGGGTGAAGGGTTTTGCCGGCACCTGAATTC
>CANQSU010000162.1 GCA_947626585.1 uncultured Oscillospiraceae bacterium | reverse complement strand
AACCTGATGGGCGGCAACTACACCAACTTTGGCCGCCGCATCATGGGCTCCACCATGAGCTTCCTGAAGACCCAGTCCTTCGAGTTCCAGTGTACCGTTGAGGCCGGACGCGAGGGCGCCGGTCACATCTCCAACGCCATTGCCCTTGGCACCATCAAGCATCCGGAGCTTGCCATGACCGAGAATCCCTGGTATACCTCCGTTCCCACCCTGCTGCCTCTCGACGAGACTCAGACCAACATCGTCAACGGCTTCACCGATCTGGTGAACGGCGATTCCGGCAAGTTTGGTACCGGCTCCAAGTCCCCCGAGAATATCCTCTGCGACATCATCTGCAACGGCTTCACCACCGATCCCAACTTCAAGGATCCCGCCTCCTCCGCCGCCTATGTGACCGACGGTATGAGCGGCACCCAGTATCTGAACATCCAGAACGAGGGCTGGCATCTCGCCACCGGCAAATAAGCCGTCAGGAGTACGTTTCAGCAGCGATCCCCCCTAAAAAATAACAACGGATTTGCCGCTCAGTCCCGCCGGGACTTTCCCGGCGGGGCGGCCGGCAACTTCCTTAAGAGGAGGTTGTCATGTATAAGACGCAATTAAAATTTCAGAAGATCATCTGTTTTCTGTGCGTGGCTGCGGCGGTCGTACTTTTCCTGTATTCCCTTGGTATCATGACGGATCTTTATGACACGCTGTATCCCGGCGTCGCCACCAAGGTCGTGGAGGATCCCGACAATCCCGGTGAGTATATCTTCTCCATCACCAACGAGAGGGTCCCTGGCGCCTCCATGTATATCGTCATGCAGGAGTTTAACCAGTATTTGGTAAAGTATGCCATCGTGTATATCATCCTGGCGGTGCTGCTGTTCGCTACAAGCACGGCCAGCCGCAGGAGGTATTACATCAGCAACTACGTTTCCATCGGACTGTTTACGGTCGCCAGCTTCTACATCCCCCTGTTTGCCCACGGCTATATCGAGGTCTTTAAGGCTCAGTTCCAGGCAATCGACAAGGAGGCGCTGTTGCAGCTGTCCCAGACCTATAAGTCCGTTTATACCGAGTCTACTCTGTGGTTTGATCTCCATTATGTGGTATTTGCCGTCATGTTTCTGGTCGCCATCGCGCTGGTGGCGTGCTGTGTGTGGAAGATCGTGCTGATGCGTGACGAGCGGAAGCTTGTGGAAGAGGGAAAGAAGGTGAAGGCATGAGCAAGGTCAAGACCCCTGAGGAAAAATATATCCAGCGGGACAGAATGAGGTTCATCAAGAACTCCGCCTGCTCCAACCTGTGCTATCTGGGCCTTCTTTTCGATGTGTTCTATTTTGTCCTTGTCTACCGTCAGGACGTGGGCACCTACTATTACACGATCCAGATCGGCGCGTCCATCATCTATAACCTGGTGTTCATGCTGGCCGTGTTCCTGGCCTCCGAGGCGGTCAAGAACTACAAGAAGAACTATTCCATTGTTCTTCTGGTGGCCGGCGTCATGCAGATCGTCAGGATGTTCGTCATCCCCGTTCAGGCCCACAACGCCGAGACCCTGGTGGCCGGCGAAGAGGTCATGGTCATGACAAACGGGACGTTCACCAAGGCAATCGTCTATCTCGCGGTATCCGCCGCCGCTCTTCTCTTCTCCGCCGTACTCAACTACATCAGATGCTCCGCTCTTGAGGCGCACGTCAAGTCTCTTGAGAACAGCAAGGCGTAAGGAGGCGAAGAAATGGCTGAATTGAGTTTACAGCATATAGACAAAATATATGACAACAAGGTCCAGGCGGTCTTTGACTTCAACCTGGATGTCAAGGACGGCGAGCTTATCGTTCTCGTCGGCCCCTCCGGCTGCGGAAAATCCACCACCCTAAGAATGGTCGCCGGACTGGAGGACATTTCCAACGGCCACCTTCTCCTGGACGGTAAGGAGATCACCCAGACCCCCGCGAAGGACCGCGACATGGCCATGGTATTCCAGAGCTACGCCCTTTACGGACACATGACCATCTACGAGAACATGGCCTTCTCCCTGACGCTCCGAAAGGAGAACCCCAACGTTATCCACAAGAAGGTGCTGGCGGCCGCGGAGATTCTCGGCCTCACCAGCCAGCTCAACAAGAAGCCCGCGCAGCTGTCCGGCGGCCAGCGGCAGCGTGTGGCCATGGGCCGCGCCATCGTCCGTAACCCCAAGGTGTTCCTCTTTGACGAGCCGCTCTCCAACCTGGACGCCAAGCTGCGCGGCGCCACCCGCCGCGAGATCCTGCTCCTCCACAAGAGATTGCAGGCCACCATGCTCTATGTCACCCACGACCAGACCGAGGCTTTGACCCTGGCCGACCGCATCGTGTGTATGTCCATGGGCCATGTCCAGCAGGTGGGCACACCTCTGGAGCTTTACGATTCTCCCAACAACGTGTTCGTGGCCAGCTTCATCGGACTTCCTCCCATGAACTTCTACGACGTGAAGGTGGTGGGCGCCGAGCTTCAGGGCAACGGCATCAAGGTCGCGCTTACGCCCGAGGAGAAAAAGGCCCTTGCCGGATATGAGGGCAAGGAGATCACCCTGGGCGTCCGTCCTGAGAACTTCACCGAGGGCGAAGGCATCAAGGTCTCCGTCACCAACAATGAGAACCTGGGCATGAACACCCTGGTCTACGGCACCGGCGAGGGCGGCGTGAAGGTCACCGCCAAGCTGAAGGGCTGGAAAAACTACAGGGTGGGAGACACCGCCTCCTTCGGTATCACCAGAAAGCATTTCTTTGACAAGGAGACCACCAACGCGATAAGGGGGGATAAGTGATGGCGGATAACGCAAATACTAAGAAAGCCGCGGCGGCCCCGAAAGAGAAGAATCCCAACAAGGGCTTTGTTCACGGCGTCAAGGAGATCTGCAGAAAATTCATCATCACGCTCAAACGCAAGCCCCAGATGATCCCGATGGTGGTTTTCGTGGTTGCCTTTATCATCTATTCCTTCAACCTGACCAAGATCTCCGACACCACCGCGCTTTTGCAGGGCTCCAATATGGGCCTGTCCGTTTTCGCGGTAATGCTTTTCTCGATGCTCTCGCTTTTGTGCTTCATGAACGCCTTCCCCTACCGCAAGAAGGTCAACGTTCCCATGCTGATCATCATGCTGGTGATGGTGGCGGTGATCATCTTCTGTGATGTGTTCTATCTGAACAGCATCTCCAGGATCCTGAATTCCGAGGCGGGCGCCAGCATCGACACCGTCAAGAACAGCTTCATCATTTACGCGGATTGGTATATCCGCCAGCACATCATTGTTCTGATTGTCGGCTTGATACTCACGGCGCTCCTGCCTGTCTACTCCAAGCTCCTGCGCAAGATCAACACCAACGTCGACGTCGAGGGTAACGGCGATATGAGCGCTATCGACATCTCCGCCGAATGAGGACTGAGGGCCGCGCGCCCCGATCGATTGGGAGGCTCGAACGCCGGGCCTCCCAATCGGCAAAGAGGAACATCAATGAGCAAAAAAAACAGGCAAACAAATACGCGGGAGGACTTCAAGCAGGCCGATTATTACAAGCTTAAGACAAAGGCCGTGGACGATCTGGTCTCCGCGAGTCCGGAAAACTCGCCTCTTGTCTCGGACGCGGAGCTTCGGAAATACCGGTCCGGCCCGAAGCTCAAGATCGCCGAATGGGCCATATTCTGCTTCATCAAGTGGTGGTTTCCCGCGGCGGGCTGCTTCTTCTTCCTGTGGGGCCTTGGAACTTACGTTTCGAGTCAGCTTGACCTGATGCTTGTCGGGGCGGTAGCTCTCGGGATGGTGACGGATATCCTCACCAACAACGCCCTGCGTTTTATGGAGAAGGTCCCCGGCTCGGCGGACAGGTGGATCATGTGTTCCAAGCGCAAGGCTTACTCCACCTTCCCGTTGAATATCCTCTACGCGATCATCCTGATGTTCTTCGTATATATGACCTACAGCGTGATCAACCTGTCGATTATTAAGATCAGGAACCTGACCAGTGATGTCGTGCCACTCGGCGTTGAGCCGATACTGTTTGGGCTTTTCTGGCTGGGCTGGGATCTGGCTTTCGTTGGCCTGAAGAACACCGTCCGGCGCGCCCTGAAGGACGCGAGGAAGCCCGGCACATGAGGACTGTACTATGATCAATATTCTCTACCGCTCCAGCGTCTCCGCCTGCTTTGAGATCGAGGGCGCCAGCCCCCACTACGCGCCCGAGGACTATCGGGTCTTTGTGGACGGGGTCGAACGCCTGAGCGGCGCCACCAATGTTTTTTCCCTTTTTGACCTTGCTCCCGACACCGACTACAAGGTGATGCTTCGTTACGCGTCCGGCAAAACGGACAGCACGGAGCTTCACACGGCGGCGGAGACCTGCGCTTTGAGCGTCAGGGATTTCGGCGCCGTGGGCGACGGCGTCCATGAGGACACCGGCTCCATCCAGGCGGCCATCAACTCCGTCCCCGACGGGGGAAGGCTTGTTTTCCCCGCGGGCACGTATCTCACGCTCCCCCTGACGCTCAGAAGTCATATCACCCTTGAGCTTCGCGAGGGGGCCGCGATCCTCGGCTCCACCGAGCGCGACCGTTACCCCATCGTCACGGGTCTGGCCCGTGACCCGGCAACGGGGAAGGAGATCCCGCTGGCGGCCTTCGAAGGGCTTGAGAGGCCCTCCTACCAGTCGCTTTTGCAGGGCGCCTTTGTGGAGGACGTGTCCGTTGTGGGACCGGGTACCGTTGACGGAAACGGCCAGAACGGGGACTGGTGGCATGATTTTGACAGCTTCCCCGCGGCACGGCCAAGGGTCGTGTTTCTGAACCGCTGTAAGAATGTAACCCTCCACGGGGTCACGGTGAAGAACGGGCCGTCATGGAACCTGCACCCGTTTTTCTCCAGGAATGTCTCCGTTTTAGACTGCTTCGTCACCGCTCCCAAGGACAGCCCCAACACGGACGGCTGCGACCCCGAGAGCTGTGACACGGTCAACATCATCGGCTGTAGATTTTCAGTCGGTGACGACTGCATCGCCATCAAATCCGGAAAGCTGGAGATGGCCGTCAAGTACAAGGCGCCGGCGGACAAGTACACCATCCGCAACTGTCTCATGGAGTTCGGCCACGGCGCGGTCACCCTGGGGAGCGAGGCCTCCGCGGGCGTGACAAACCTCTCGGTCACCCAGTGTTACTTCCACGCCACCGACAGGGGCCTTCGCATAAAGTCCCGCCGGGGCCGCGGAAAGGACAGCGTCATCACCAACATCCTCTTTGACAACATCAGGATGGAGCGGGTCCTGACGCCCATCGTCATCAATCTGTGGTACAACTGCTGTGACCCGGACTGTCACGACGAGTACGTCTGGAGCCGGGAAAAGCTCCCCGTAGATGACAGGACGCCCCACATGGGTTCCTTTACCTTCCGCAACATGGACTGCACCGACTCCGAGGTCGCCGCCTGCTACATAGACGGGCTCACCGAGAGCCCCATCGAGAGCGTCACGCTGGAGAACATCCATATCTCCTTCGCGCCCGACGCCAGGCCCGACAGGCCCGCCATGCAGGAGTTCGCGAAGGAGCGGTGCCGTTTGGGGCTGTATCTCGACAACGTCAGAAAGGTGTCCGTCAAAAACGTGAGACTTGAGGGCGTTGAAGGGGAGAAGCTCATCGCCGGCGGCTGTGAAAGCGTTGAGACGGAAGGATTTGACGCGTAAACTTTGTTTCCTGACCCCGCGGTAAATTTTAGTGTAAGGAGACAGATCTATGTCATACTTGACCCTGAAAAACATAAACAAGATCTATCCCAATGGCTTTCACGCCGTTCACGACTTCAATCTTTCGATTGAAAAGGGCGAGTTCATCGTCTTTGTTGGCCCCTCCGGCTGCGGAAAGTCCACGACGCTCCGCATGATCGCCGGCCTCGAGGATATCTCCGACGGCGAGTTTGACATCAACGGCAAGCGCGCCAATGAGCTGGGTCCCCGTGAGCGCGAGGTAGCCATGGTATTCCAGAGCTACGCCCTGTATCCGCAGATGACCGTCTATGACAACATCGCCTTCGGCCTTACGCTCCAGGGCGTTGATGAGGACGTCATCGAGCAGAAGGTCAAGAACACCGCCCGTATCCTGGGCCTCACCGATTACCTTGACCGCTTCCCCAGGGCTCTGTCCGGCGGCCAGAGACAGCGTGTGGCCATCGGCCGCGCCATCATCCGCAAGGTGGGCGTGTTCCTG
>CANQSU010000161.1 GCA_947626585.1 uncultured Oscillospiraceae bacterium | reverse complement strand
CCTGGGCGAGGGCGTCCGGACCGGCGTCAACATCCTCATTGACGACCCGGCCCAGACCGGCGCGGATCTGGTGGCCGCCGCCGCGGGTGCCTTGAAGCTCTACGCCCCGCCCCTCATCATCATCGACATGGGCACCGCCACTACCATCTCCGTCGTCAATAAGGCCGGCTCCTTCATCGGCGGCACCATCGGCCCCGGCGTGGCCCTGGGGCTGGCGGCCCTCAGCTCCGGCACCAGCCAGCTTCCCAACATCTCGCTGGAAGCGCCCGCCAAGGTCATCGGCACCAACACCGTCGACAGCATGAAGTCCGGCGCCGTCCTGGGCGCCGCGGCTATGCTGGACGGGATGATCGAGCGCATCGAGGCCGAGCTTGGCGAAAAGGCCACGGTGGTCGCCACCGGCGGCATCGCCTCCTCGGTGGCCCCGCTGTGCAGGCGGAAGATCCGGGTCAACGACGACCTGCTGCTCACCGGCCTTGCGGTGATCTTTGAAAAGAACAGAAGACAATGACAAAAACGCGCCGCTCCCCTTGGCAGGACGCGACGCGGGGCGCCATCATGAGGGCACAGGAGGGAGCCGCCGGTAGACGGTGGTCCCTCCGGGCTCAGTTGCATTTTAAAAGAGTAACCGCCAGCGTTTGGGACACGGGGCGGTTACTTCTTTTTTGGCCGGTTTCTGTCCGCTATGTACAGAACCGGTTTTTTTGATTGCTGTGATCATCGTTGGCGGGCTTTTTTTGCGCGCGCCCTTCAGCCCCTGGCGCGCTTGACATAATCCTACCGAATGTATAAAAAATATCAATCGGACGCGCCATGTCCTTGAAAAAAAATGTTTTTTGGGATATACTGTGGTCAAAGGGGTGATTACGTTGATTCTTGAGCTTCGCGACATACACAAATCCTTCGGCGAGAAAAAGGTCCTCACCGGCGTCAGCTTCAAAGCCGAGAGTGGACAGGCCTTCGGCCTTCTGGGGCGCAACGGGGCCGGAAAGACCACCTCCATCCGCATCCTCATGGGCGTGTTTCCGGCCGATTCCGGCGATGTTTTGATCGACGGCAGGCCCATCGACCATAAGAGGGTGGGCATCGGCTATCTCCCCGAGGAGCGGGGTCTGTATCCGAAAAAGAAGATCATCGACCAACTTGTCTACTTTGCGGAGCTGAAGGGCATGAAGACGGCGGCGGCGGTGAAGGCCTGCGACAGGTGGCTGGAGAGGCTTGGCATGAGCGAGTACCGGAACAAGCGCCTTGACACCCTCTCCAAGGGCAACCAGCAGAAGATCCAGCTGGTGACCGCCCTTGCTCACGACCCGGAGATCGTCATCCTGGACGAGCCCTTCTCCGGCCTCGATCCCATCAACGCCATGCTTTTGAAGGACGTGGTAAAGGAGGAGATCGGGCGGGGCAAGATCGTCCTTTTCTCCTCCCATCAGATGGGCTACATAGAGGAGTTCTGCGACTCCATCGCCATCATCAACCACGGCCTGGTGGCCATCACCGGAAAATTATATGACATAAAGCGGGAGTACCCCCGGGACAGGCTGGCCATTCGCTCCACCCAGCCGGACAGGATCTCCGCCGCCTTTCCCGGTCAGACCGAGACTTTGGAAAACGGCGAGCTGCTTTTGAAGCTCGGAAGCCCCGCTGAGAAGATGGACGTGATGCGCCGGCTGTCGGAGGGCTTTGACATCGACGAGATACGGGTCTTTGAACCCAGTCTCAACGATATCTTCGCCCAGTACGCCGGGAATTGAGGTGCGGTATGGAACAGTTTCGGAAAATACTCAGGTTTGAGCTGAAGGGATATCTCACAAACAAGGTCTTTGTGGGCGTCACCGTCTTTCTGGTGGCGGTCATCTTCGCGGTGACCTTCTTCCCACGGGTCGGGGCTCTTCTGGGCTCCGGCGACGATACCGGAGAGCCGCCCGAGAACCGGGAGGTCATGCTGGTCTCCGGCGGGGACGAGTCCGTGCTGGCAGCCCTGTCCAGAGCGTTCCCGGAGTATGAGGTCAGGCTCTCGGACGGGGACATCAAGTCCCCGGTGACCGTGGGCGGGGCCGTCTGCGCCGTGGAGCTTCATGGGCTTTCGGACTTTACCTACTTTGTGGACAACCTCAGCATGTACGATACCAATGCCGAGCGGATCTCCGAGGCGCTGACCGGCCTTTACCGGCTCACGGCGCTGACGGACGCGGGGGTCGATCCCGACCGGGCGGCCGAGATCATGTCCTCCGTCACAAGCTTTGACATCCAGAGCCTGGGCGTGGATCAGGGACAGAATTTCTTTTACACCTATGTGATGATCTTCGCCCTCTACATGGTCATCCTGCTCTACGGCCAGATGGTGGCGACGAATGTGGCTACGGAGAAAAGCTCCCGCGCCATGGAGCTTCTGGTGACCTCGGCAAGCCCCACCGCCATGATGTTCGGCAAGGTGGTGGCCTCGTGCCTGGCGGGACTTTTGCAGCTGGTGTGCGTGTTCGGCTCGGCCCTTTTGTTCTACGACCTGAACCGGGGCTATATCGAGGACGGCGGCATCCTCTCCCTGCTCTTCGACATGCCCCCCTCCCTGCTGGCGTATATGTTCGTATTCTTCATCCTGGGCTTTTTCATCTACGCCTTTCTCTACGGGGCCATCGGCTCCACCGCGTCCAAGCTGGAGGATATCAACACCTCCGTCATGCCCATTACCATCGTGTTCCTGGCTGGCTTTTTCGTGGTGGTTTTCGGCATGTCCAGCGGGAACGTGGACAACCCGCTGATGGTGGCCTGCTCCTTCATCCCCTTCACCTCCCCCATGGCCATGTTCACCCGCGTCGCCATGTCCCACCCGGCCCTGTGGGAGATCGCGCTGTCCGTGGCCATTCTCCTGGCCTCCTGCGCCGGTGTAGGCGTCCTGTCGGCCAAGATCTACCGCGTAGGCGTCCTGCTCTACGGGGCCTCCCCCAAACCCGGCGATATTATCAAGGCGCTGAAAAGGGCGTAATACTACTATGAGGGGCTGTGAAAAAAGAGCGGTTATATGCTCCGTTTTTCACAGCCCCTTTTTCTCTTTATACTAATATCTATTTAAAAGGAGACACCGAGCGGCGAGGATTTTTCGTGTCAGGCAAGGAGGACGCCGCAGGGAATACTGTATGTATTTCCAAGGCGGCTGACGCCACCGGGGTCCCCGGCGGGCAAAGCCCGGTGGGGAGAGGAGGAGCCAAGCCTGCGCCTGAGCCCGACCAAAGGGAGGGCGAGGTAAAGCGGCTTGCGCGACGACGACGCGAAAAAGACCGACGCGAATGTCTTGTTTTAATTAGATATTAGTATTACTCCGCCAATCAGAAGAATTTCTCCGGCTGCCCGTGCGTCTCGCTGATCCTTACCTCCACCTCGGGGAAGCTCCCGGAGATCAGCTCCGCCAGGACGGGGACCACCACGTTCTCGGTGGAGAAGTGGCCGGCGTCGATGAGATTGATCCCAAGCTCGCCGGCGTCGATAAACTGGTGGTGCTTCACGTCAGCGGTCACGTAGGTGTCCGCCCAGGCCTCCAGGGCCTCCGGCAGCTCATCTCCTCCCGCGCCGCCCAGGACGGCCACTCGGTTCACCGGCCTTCCCGCGTCCACATAGCGAAGGCCGTTGGCCCCAAGCGCCTCCTTCACATGGGGCAGGAAGTCCGCCATCCCCTGC
Organism: uncultured Oscillospiraceae bacterium; assembly: GCA_947626585.1. Lineage (GTDB taxonomy): Bacteria > Bacillota > Clostridia > Oscillospirales > Oscillospiraceae > RUG626. Next base: position 2,553 of record CANQSU010000161.1, on the reverse strand, counting down.
TCCGGCACCCAGCCGATGCGTCCGCACCGCTCCGCCCCGAAGGGAACGGCATCCTCGATGCCCAGCAGGTTGGAGAGCGTGTCGTTGACGCCGCCGGGGGCGATATCAAGATTTGTGTGCATGCAGATGGCGCTCATCCCGGCCCGTGCCAGGCGCAAAACACGGGCGCCCGCCGCGTCGGAATCCGTCACGTTCTTCAGCTCAAAAAACATGGGGTGGTGGGAGACGATGAGGTCGGCCCCCATGCGCTCGGCCTCCCCGATCACATCCCAGGTAATATCCAGGGCGCACAGGACGCGTTCCACCTCGTCCTCCCAGGAGCCGACCAGCAGGCCCACGTTGTCAAAGCCAAGCTTCAGCTCCACCGGGGCGAGCTGGGTCAATTTTTCAAAAATGTCACTTAATTTTGCCATTTTTCTGTCTCCTTCAGGATATTTTCAAGCCGCTTTAGCTTTGCCTTCAGCGCGCCGGTCCCCGCCGCGTCCGGGTGTTCGCCCCGCTCCATTCCCGCGATGGCCTTTTTTATCCGGTCGGTCTCCTTTTTCAGGCACACCCCTAAAAGCCCGTCACGGGAGTCGAGGAGCGCTCCGATAAGGTCAAAGCCGCCCTCCCCTATCCGCGCCGCGAAGGCCAGATAGAGCTTTCCGGCGTCCAGGCAAAGGCGGGCGCTTTCACAGACAAAGCCCGCGGAACCGAGATATTCCGTAAGCTTGTCCACCTTGCTCTGGGGCTGTAGGATCAGCCGCGCGGAACCGGCCCAGGGACAGGCCGCGATTATATCAACCATTGTCTCCCCGCCCATACCGGCGATGACCACCGTTTCAAACTCCCCAGGCACGGACTTAAGGCCGTCGGAGAGGTGGAAGCCGATCCTGTCATAGACGCCGTACACCCGGGCGGAGGCCCTAGCGCTGTCCAGCGGGCCGGGGTTTATATCCGAGGCGGCGATCCGGTCAAAAAGGCCGTTTTGGGCAAAATACACGGGCAGATACCCGTGGTCGGTGCCCATGTCGACGACGCTTTTGCCGCTTCCGGCCAGGGCGGCCACAGACGCGAGTCTCGGTGAAAGCTTTATCATGTTACCCCCATAAAGCGGAGGGCGGACTCTTCGTCCGCCCTCCCGATCGTTGTTTTCCCTTATGCCTCGGAAGCCAGGAAGCTGTTCAGCTCCTCAAGGAAATCATCGGGGTCCACGCCATGGGTGTTGCAGGCCTGCTCGATGGTCTCGCCGGTGGCGAAGGCACAGCCCAGGCAGTGCATGCCGATGTTCAGAAAGAGGGGCTGCGTCTGAGGCGCCTTCATCATGACCTCGGCGACGATGGTATCTTTTGTAAATGTCATAAAAATGACCTCCTAAGCGTAAATTCGATTCTATTATAACACGCTCCGCCGGAAATTCAATAGGAAAAATTGCGGATCATGGGGCCGGGAGGTCATCGGGGAACGGGCCGGCCGGGTGTCCGGCCCGTACGGACGGAGGAGCGGCCCTTTATTCCTCCGTGCCCACCATCTCCCGGTAGTCCTCCAGCTCGCAGACTGCGTCCGGCGGGAAGAACTCGTTGACGGGGAAGTCGATGCGGTTGAAGAGGGTGCAGGGGTCCTCGCCGCCGGTGCCCACGCACTCCTTCTCCGGCATGCAGTAGTCGTACACCGGGATGAGCAGCTGGGAGTCCCGCTCCAATCTCACGATGGTGAACTGGCCCAGGGTGACGATGATGCGCCGTCCGGCCCCGTCGGAGACGATGGGCGAGTCGAACATGTCAAGGATATACTGGGGCAGCTCCAGCGGCTCCGGCGTCACGTCGGAGCAGGCGTCCACCACATCCAGGGTCAGGACGATGGGATCCACCGCCTCCACGACCGCTCTCGGAAGGTTTGTGCTGTCGATCACGTTCCTGTCCACGCAGCTGGGGCCGATGTCGGAGGTGAAGATCTTGGCGCTGCCCTCGCTGCCGAAGAGAAGCACCCGCTTCGTGAAGGAGGCCAGGCCCTCGATGGGGGCGATGAGGCCGCTGGACATGCACACGTCCGCCCGGATCTTGTAGTAGAAGCGGATATCCACGGTGTAATATCCCCGGTTGAAGCTCACCGGCTCCACCATGGGGCTGGCCCAGAGAAGCTCGGCGGACCTGGCCCGGACGTTGAGTCCGTTGTCCAGATTGGCCTGGGAGGCCTCCGTCAGATACACCCTCATATTCTCCAGGCAGTCCTTATCCTTGCAGGAATCGTATATCTTGCTCGTATGTACACAGACGGCCTCGCGGATGCTCACATCGCCGCCCACGGGGCCCGGCGCGACTTTAGATGACATGGGAATATTCCTCCTGTTTTTACGATTTTCATTACAGTCTATGCCTTATAAAAATATGTGTGAATATATTGCGGTTTTTTTCATGTTGTGATACAATATATATGTAGAAATTTGCGGCTTGGGCCCCGCGCGGTCATGATCGCGCGGGGCGGGGACGAGGGGGTGGAGGACTTGGCCGTCATATTGGGCATCGACCCCGGCGTGGCCACCGTGGGCTTCGGGGTCATCGACGCGGCGGGGGT
>CANQSU010000160.1 GCA_947626585.1 uncultured Oscillospiraceae bacterium | reverse complement strand
ATGTGGTCTGCTACATCTTCCACGGCGCCAACTCCGAGGAGTTCTGCGCCCAGCGCCTGTATGAGTTCGACAACGCCCGCCGGTCCCAGTTCCTCTTCATCCGGGAGGCGGAAAAGCTCAGCGACCGGCTCAACGCCGGCGCATCTGCCCAGGAGCTGGCGACCTTCGACGACAAGCACCTGTTCAACGCCGCCTTCCATCCCTTCGTCCGCCGGGACTGGCTGTACATGCCGGAGGCCTCCGACGAGGACATCCGCTCGTTCCTGGCCAGGAACGAGAGCTTTCTGGCCAAGGCGTGCGTCTCCACCCAGGGCAAGGGCATCGCCAAGCACATCGCCGCCGACACAAGCGTGAAGGCGCTGCGGGCCGCTTACGACGGCCAGAGCGTCCTGCTGGAGGGCTTTCTCCGCCAGCACCCCGCCATGGCCGCGCTGAATCCCTCCACCGTGAACACCGTCCGCGTCCAGACGGTCCGCAGACAGGACCGGGTGGCGCTGGTGGGCGGCTGCATCCGCTGCGGCGGCGCGGACGCCTTTGTGGACAACTTCCACGCCGGCGGCGTGGCCTACCCGCTGGACATGGAGACGGGCGTCGTGGTGGCCCCCGGGCGCAAGCTCACCGGCGAGGCGTTCCGCCGCCATCCCTCCACCGGCGTATACATGCCCGGCTTCCAGGTCCCCTTCTGGGAGCAGGTGGCCGACACGGTCAAAAAGGCCGCCGTCGCCGTGCCCCATGTGGGGTACGTGGGCTGGGATGTGGCCGTCACCCCTGACGGCCCGGAGCTGGTCGAGGGCAACATCAACTATCCGGACCCCATCGTGATACAGCTGGACGACCGGGGCGTGCGGCGCACCGTGCGGGATTTTGTGGAGAGAGCATGATCCGGAAAACAATGTGTTCAACAAGGAGAACGACGACATGAGCAACGCCAACTCCGCCGCCCAGCCCGGCAAGGGCTATTACCTGCGGCGCATGCTGCGCCAGATGCCGGAGGTGGCCGCCATCAGCGGACACAGCCTTGCCTCCCTCTATCTGAAATACGGCCTGTTCCACATTTTTGAGGGTATGGATTTCGAGGACTTCCGGGCTCTGCGGATGTATGAGTACACCCGTCCCCGCCGGAGGGATTTCCTTCTGACCCGGGACACCCTGCGCTTCAGCGACCGGCTCAACGCCGGCGCCTCTCCCGAAGAGGTGGCGCTGCTGGACAACAAATATCTCTTTGACCGCACCTTCCGCGCGTTCATCCGCCGGGACTGGCTGTATATGCCGGAGGCCTCCGAGCAGGACCTCCGGGCGTTCCTGGCCAAAAACCCGGTCTTTCTCGCCAAGGCGTGTATCTCTAACCAGGGAAAGGGCATCGTCCGGCACACCGCCCGGGACACGGACCCCCAGGCATTGCTGGCCGCTTACGGCGGCAAGCCTTACGTGCTGGAAGCGTTCATCGCCCAGCACCCGCTCATGGCCGCGCTCAATCCGCCTACCGTCAACACTGTCCGCATCCAGACCGCCCGCCGGGACGATGAGGTGATCGTGCTGGGCGGCTGCCTGCGCTGCGGCGGCGCCGACGCCTTCGTGGACAACTTCCACCAGGGCGGCGTGGCCTATCCGCTGGATATGGATACAGGCGTGGTGGTGGGCCCCGGCCGGAAGCTCACCGGCGCGTATGTCCGGCGTCACCCCTCCACGGGCCGCTTCATGCCCGGGTTCCAGGTCCCGCTCTGGGATGCGCTCATACAGGCGGTCAAAACGGCCGCCGTCACCGTGCCCCATGTGGGCTACATCGGCTGGGACGTGGCCGTCACCCCCGACGGCCCGGAGCTGGTCGAGGGCAACATCAATTATCCCGACTCCATCGTCGTGCAGCTGGATGGACAGGGTTGTTACCGGCAGCTGCGGGATTTCGTGGAGGGAACATGACGCCGAGTCTTTCCGTGATCGTACCCGTATACAACGCCGAGCCGTATCTGCGCCAGTGTGTGGACAGCATCCTTGGGCAGACCTTTGAGGACTTTGAGCTGATCCTGGTGGACGACGGCTCCTCCGACGGCAGCCCGGCTGTCTGCGACGAGTACGCGAAGAAGGATCCCCGCGTGCGGGTCATCCACAAAGAAAACGGCGGTCCCGCCTCGGCGGTGATCGCCGGCGTTCAGGCCTCCGCGGGGGAGTACATCGGCTTTGTGGACAGCGACGACTGGATCGACGCGGATTATTACGCCGACCTGTATCAGGGCATCGTCCGGACCGGCGCCGACGCCGTGGAGGCGGAGCGGATCAAACATTCCCAGCCGCCGCTGCTGCGCGTCCGCAGCGAACCGGTCACTTACGAGGGCCCGGAGCAGATACGGCTCCTGCTGCGGCAGTTTTTCCTGGCCTTTCTGAAACAGGACAGCTCCCTGTGGCCCGTCACCTACGCCCGGTGGGATAAGCTGTACAGGCGCTCTCTTTGGACGGACAATTTGTATCTCATGGACGGCCAGCTGGTCCTGGACGACGACCGGATGGAAAACGCCGCGGTGCTCTCCGCCTGCAGCAAGTTCGTCCTGTTGGCCGGCACCGCCAAATACCACTACCGGCAGAGGGAGGGCTCCGTGTCCCGCGGATACGTGCCGGCGTACTGCAACAGCATCGGCCGGCTGTACGACGCCCTGTCCCGCATCGCGGACGTCCGCGGCCTGGATAAAGAGCCCATCGTGATATACACCGGCGCCAGCTCCTATTGGCGGATCTATGACACCGCCCAGCAGCCGGACGTCCCGTTCCGGGAAAAGTGCGCCCGTGTCCGCCGGCTGCTGTCCGTCACGCCCCCCGGCGCGCTGGCGGCGTATGCCCGCGTCCGGGGCGGGGCGTTCATCCGGCTGTTCTGCGCCATGCTCCAGGCCGGGCTCGCCGCTCCCTGCGTGCTGGTGATCACGCTCCACGACGCCCTGTCCAAACGCCGGTAAACGCGCGCGCAAAAATGATCCCCGCCGCGGCTGTATTCACAGCCGCGGCGGGGATCTTGATGGTCTTATCGCCTCAGTTGGCGGTGCCCATGACCAGCTCCTCGCCGCTGGGGAAGAGGGTCGTGGCAACGGTGAAGCCGTCATAGTACAGGATGCCGTCCTTGCCGCTGAGCACGAGGCAGCTGGTGCCGTAGTCCGAGCGCTCGGGCTTGCCGATGGCCTCGTACAGGTCCTCCACGGGCTTGCCGATCAGCTCCTCCTCCACCATGCGCTGCTCCTCGCTCAGGGATGCCAGCCAGGTCTCCCGGTCCATGCCGATCGCGGCCAGGCCATTGCTGTTGGCGTTGGCGCCCACCATGTTGGTCGCATCCTCCTCGCCCTTGGGGGGAGGGGTCACAGAGGGCAGCTCCGTGGCCTCCGGAGACTCCTCCGGGCCTTTATCCCCGCTGCCACCGCAGGCAGCGCAGAAAACCATCAGCGCCATCATCAGCGCCAGGACGCTCATCCAGGTTTTTTTCATTGCTGTTTCTCCTTTTCTTCTGTCTGTAATGACCGGTCGCTCCGGCACGTCTTCTGTTTTTCACGAACTGCTATATTATACTCAAAGGGACTGGCCCTGTCAAGTATCACCGGCCGGCTTGTGCCCCGGCGCGGATTCTGCTATAATGTGGCGCAGAGCCTCACGCGCGGAAAGGAGCACCATGAAAAGACCCTCCCGAAAAGCAGCCATACTACTGGCGTCATTTTTTCTGCCCGCATGCCTGATGACGGTCTGTCTCGCGCTGGCGGGGATCACCCCCTTCGGCAGCCGCAGCCTGGGCGTGCAGGATATGTCCAACCAGTACCTGGCCTTTCTCAGCGCCCTGCGGGACATGCTCACGGGGAAGGCCAGCTTCCTCTACCTGCCCAGCCTCGCCCTGGGCGGCGGGACGTCGGGCGTGCTGGCCTACTACCTGCTGAGCCCGCTCAACCTCATCACCTGCCTGTTCCCACGGCATGGACTGCTCACGGCGGTGACGGTGACGTACATCCTGCGAGTGGGTCTGTGCGGCCTGACCATGGCCATATACTGCGGCGGCCGCCGGGGCTGGTCCTGGCGGGTGCTGATCGGCGCCATGGGCTACGCCCTCATGGGGTACATGACCGCCTACAGCATCAATTACCAGTGGCACGACAGCCTGATCCTGCTGCCCCTGATCGCCCTGGGCATCGCCCGTCTGGCGGAGGGCAGGGGCCGGTGGCTGTATACCCTCTCCCTGGCGGCGGCGCTGGCGGTCAACTTCTACATCGGCTACATGCTGTGCATCTTCTCGGTGCTTTTCTTCCTGTTTGAGGCGCTCACCGGCCAGAACAGCCGCCCTGGCCGTACCGCGGGCACGTTCCTTCTCGGCAGCCTGACCGCCGGCGCGCTGGCCGCGGTGGTGCTTGTGCCGGCCTTCCTGGCGCTCTCGGGCGGCAAGGCCGGGCTCTCCTTATCAGACTTTTCTCTGCGCATAAAGTTCCCGCTGCCGTCTCTTTTCGTCAAGCTTTTCCCCGGCACGTTCGACTTTGACGAGCTGACGCCCGCCGGCCTGCCCAACATCTTCACCGGCACGGTCACGCTGGCGCTGGCGGTGCTGTATCTGGCCAACGGGAGCGTGCCCCGCCGGCGCCGGGCAGGCGGCGCGCTGCTGGCGGGCGCGCTCGTGGCGAGCTTCTGCGTCTCCGCGCTGGATCTGGTGTGGCACGGGATGAATGTGCCCGAGTGGTACAATTATCGTTACAGCTTCCTGTTCAGCTTCCTGCTGGCCGCCGGAGCGGACGCCGCGCTGGCCGGGCTGCGGGAGGGTGCCCGGTCCTGGCATCTGCTGCTGCCGGTGGCGGCGGTGGCTCTTGCCGCCGGGCTGGCGTTCATCGGCCGCAGCTACGGCTTCACCAGCTGGCAGATCGCGCTGTGGTCGCTGGCGGTGACGGCGCTGCTGTGCGGGACGCTGTATCTGGCCCTCCGCCCCGGGACGGCACCCAGAGCGCTGGCCGCCGCCGGCGCGCTGATCCTCGTCCTGCACGCCGCCGATCTGGGCCTGGGCGCCAAGCTCTCCCTCGACGGGCTGACCGTCTCCTCCTCCAACAGCGCCCAGTGGTCCGCCTACGTCTCCCAAAAGGAACAGGCCCTGGCGCTGGCGGACACCGGCAGCGCGTTCATCCGCATAGAGAGCCCCGACCGGTTCGATCAGGACCGGTGCGAGCCCATGCTGTTCGGCTACGACGGGCTCAGCCATTACAGCTCCACCGTCCCCCAGAAAAACCTGGATCTGCTCCAGCGCCTGGGCCTGATCCGCTATGAGGATCTGTACGCCCTGTACGGCGCCGGGACAACGGCCGGCGCGGACAGCCTTCTGGGCGTGGGGCGGCTGGTGACTACCGGTACCGCCAAGCCCTATACGCCCATCGCCGTCTCCGGTCCCTATACGGTCTGTGAAAATCCCTACGCGCTGCCCATCGGCTGGACCGCGGACGAGGCCATCGCCCAGGCGGTGGACAGCCCGGACTGCTTTGGCTATATCCAGGCCCTCTACGACGCGGCTGCCCCGGAGGTGGACCGGGATATCTATACCGCCCCGGAGTTGACGGACGTGTCTATGGAGGGGCTGACGGAGCAGCCGGACGGGCTGCTCGTCCTGGACGGCGCCTCCGGCACCGTGACCTATACCCTCACCGCCCAGGCGGACGGGCCGCTGTACGGCGTGCTCGACATCCCCGACTGGCCGGGGGTGATGGTGTCCGTGGACGGGGCTGTCCCCATCTTTTACGCCAACGCCCAGCAGAACGGCTGCCTCTTTCTGGGCACATTCGCGGCGGGACAGGTCCTGACCGTGCAGGTGCAGGCGTTCACGGACCTGCGCGTCGACCACGCCGCCTTCGCCACGGAGAGCGCCGAGGCGCTGGCCGCCTACAAGCGCGCCATCGACACGGGCGGCTGTCCGCTCACGAAGCTGTCCGGCCACCATTTTACCGGCAGCTTCACCACAGGCAGCGGCGACAGTCTTCTGGTGCTCACCATCCCATACGACCCCGCCTGGCGCATCACGCTGGATGGCCAGCGCGTACAGGCACAGCAGGTCCAGGACTGCCTGACCGCCATTCCCGTGACGGCGGGCGAGCACGCCATCGAGATGCGCTATACCCCGGCCGGGCTCATCCCCGGCGCCTGCGTCACCGCCGCGGCCGCGGCCCTGTGCCTGCTCTTCGGCCTGAAAAAGAGAAGAGGATGACGCACCGCCCCAGGCAAAACAGCATATAAGATGCCCCCTGCCGCAGAGAATGACTGCGACAGGGGGCTTCGTTATGGGAAAACGGGAATCCGGCCATCC
>CANQSU010000159.1 GCA_947626585.1 uncultured Oscillospiraceae bacterium | reverse complement strand
AACACCCTGTTCATCCAGTCCCATGTGCCCGAGCACGCCCAGCTGGGCTGGGTGCTGCAGTGCTACACCATGTTCGGGGAGCTGAGCCGCATGACCCAGTTCAAGGACAAGTCCGCGAAAAACGCCGACAACATCAACGGCGGTCTTTTCGCCTATCCCTCCCTGATGGCGGCGGATATCCTGCTGTACCAGCCTGACTACGTGCCCGTGGGGGACGACCAGCGCCAGCACGTGGAGCTGACCCGTGACATCGCCCACCGCTTCAACGGCGTGTACGGCGACGTGTTCAAGATACCCGAGCCCTACATCCCCAAGGTAGGGGCGCGGATCATGGACCTGCTGGACCCGTCCAGCAAGATGTCCAAATCCGACGACATCGGCAACGGCCGCGTGTGCCTGATGGACCAGCCCCAGGACATCATGCGCAAGTTCAAGCGGGCCGTCACCGACAGCGACACCGGCGAGCGGTGCGTGCGCTATGACCGGGAGCACAAGCCCGGCGTGGCGAACCTGATGCAGATCTACGCCAGCTGCACCGGCCGGAGCTTTGAGGCCATCGAGGACGAATTTGCCGGCCACGGCTATGGCGACTTCAAGACAGCCGTGGGCGAGGCGGTGGTGGAGACGCTGCGTCCCATCCGGGAGGAGGCGTCCAGGCTGGTGAAGGACAAGGGCTATCTGGAGACGCTGTGCAAAAACGGCGCGGAGAAAGCGTCCTACATCGCCATGAAGACCCTGCGCAAGGTATATAAAAAAGTCGGCCTTGTTCCAAGATCGTAATAAAAACGGGCGTCATGTCAAAAGCATGGCGCCCAGCATTATCAACAGGTCCTTATCGCCGCTTTCCCGGTACATCAAATACAGGATCAGCGCCATGATGAGGTCGTCCGTCTCCATGCCCGTGCTCATGGATTCGAGCTTGCGCATCAGCGCCCCCACCGCCCCGGAGAGCTTATCCTCCCGCCGGGGCGGTGTGTTTTCCCGCGGGGAGCTTACCGCCGCGGCAGGCGGGTCACGCTCCTGTCTTTTGCCAAATGCCCCGCTATACGCCATGGCCGTCACCGCCGTATTCTCGCATCACCGCCCCGGCGATATTTGCCATGCGCGCGATCTGCATCGCCCGGTCCAGCTTCTCCTGCTTTTCCGGCTTCATATACGGACGCATGGCCATCAGCAGCGCCGTGGAGCGGCTCTTCTCCCCGCCCGACGCGGCAAACGCCTTGCCGATGGCGGACAGAAACTTCGTGTCCGGCTGCGGCAGCTCCGCCGCGCTCTCCGGCGCGTGTCCGCCCTCCTGCTCCCGTACCTCGGGCGTCTGCTGGGCGAACAGGCCCTTTGCCATCTCCGAGAGCTTCGCCATCTGATCCGGATCGGACAGGATCGCCTGCAGCCGCTGGCCCAGATCACCGTCCACCGTCCTGCACCGCCTTCTGCACCTGGGCGGCAAAGCGCTTCCCCTCGGGCGTGGCGAGCACGCCCTGGAGCATCTGCCCCAGCGCCTTCATGTCCCCCGCCTTCGCGGCCTGCTCCAGCCGCCGCTTATCCAGGCCGGCCAGAAGCCTCTCCCCGTCCGTTGACCGGGCCAGCGCATCCAACTGTCCGCCCTTTTCTCCCTGGCGTATCTGCTGCGCGTATTTTTCCAGATCCATATACGCAAACACCCCCTCTGCGTCAGACCATTGTATGCGTCCGGCGCGGAGGGGGTGCTTTTTCTATATTCGCTTATTGCCTTATCAGCCCTTGCCCTGCATGTATTCGTCCAGGTTCAGGAACATCTGGGCCACCTGCGAGCGCTGCGCGATCCTCGTCGGCGCGAAGTTGCCGGAGGTATCGCCCTGCACCACGCCGATATTCACCATGGCGCTGACAGCGGTCTTGGCATAGTCGGCAACGCTGTCCTTGTCCTTGAATCTCGACAGGCTGTCCTGCGTGGGCAGCTGCAGGCCGACCATCTCCGTCAGGTACTTATAGAGGATAACGCAGATATCCTGACGGCTGATGCCGTTCGTGGCGCCGAAGCTGGCGGTGGTGACGCCGTTGACCAGGTCGTTTATATAGGCCCACTGGACATAGCCGTTGCAGTACTGCAGGTTCTGGGCCGTAATGTCGGAGAAGTTGCACACATCCAGCAGCACCTTGCCGTTGGAGGGGTTGATCTGCCGCACATAGCCGACCTTGCCGTCATAGGAGACTTTGAACCACAGACTGCCCTCGGACATCTCGGAGCCCAGCACCTCGATCAGCTGGCCGGCGGCCTGGAGCGTGGTGACGTTCTGGGTGCGCATGCTCTTGCCGGAGCGGACGTTGATATCATAGCCGTTGGTGATGCCCACGCGATGGTCGGTGTCCAGCGTCGTGGCGTCGATCGACTTGTGCTCTGTGGAGGAGGTGGATACCTCCAGATTGGCGCCGGCATAACGGCCGAGGACCGTGATGAACATGGCGCGGCTGCAGCCGTAGGTGGGCGAGAACTTGTTCGTGCTGGTGCCGTTCATCAGCCCTCTGCCGTCCGCGAAGGCCACCGCCTCCACGTACCAGCCGGCGCTGCCGTCCTTGTTCGTCAGGTCGGTATAGTTCAGCTGGACGTAGGTCTTGATGCTGTGGTTTTCCTTCACAGATTCGAATGTCTTGCTGGTGGGTATCTGATCGCCCTCAAAGGTCTCGCCGTCGATGACGATCTTCTCCAGCGTATAGGCACTCTTGCTCGCGTTCTGGTCCTTTTTTATCTCCTTCTGGATCTTGAAGGTGATGTCCTTTTCATCCAGAACATAGACCTCGCCGCCCTCCGACGGCGTCACAAAGCCGTAGGGGTCGTCAACGGTGATGGTATGCATCGTACCGACGCCGACTTTAAAGGTGACCACCGCGCTGGGGATGCAGTCCTGTTCCACGGAGAACGCCTGGATGACCTGGTTATCCACCGCGGCTATCTTCGTGGAGGCGTCCACCTTTTTGTTGTCGTTGACCGTAGGCGCCTTGTCAAGGGCGTAATATATCTGTCCGCCGTTCGCGGTCATCAGGCTGAGGTTGGAGCCGCTCTGCACGTAATATTTCTGGTCCTCTCCGTAGTAGAACACGCCGCTGGTATCCTTCTTCCCGGACAGGATCAGCACCGGCGCGGAGCTGCTGCCAAAGTCCTTTGCCATCATGAAGCTCTCCTTGCCGTCCACGACAGCGATGGCACGGATCTTCACGTTGGTCCCGCTCACCTCGAAGGCGGCCGTATACTTCTTGGAACTGGTGGTGGGGGTAGAGCCGTCGGTGGTGTAGTAGATCGTGCCGTTGTTGGCCTGGCTGAGCTTTACGGACAGCTTGCCGGGTCCGGCGACAGTGGTGCTGATGCTGGGCGCGGCAGGCGTGGTCAGGTCCTTCACATCCTCCGGCCGGTTCACATTGGGCCTGCTGGTGCAGCTGCGCCGGTAGATGCTGTAGCCGCTTCTCAGATACCAGGTAGACAGCGCGCTCAGGGAGCTGTTGTGTTTTTCGTAATTGCGCCCGGAAACAGCGGCGCCGTACATGGTGACCAGCATCTTCGGCGGCGTCTGCTCGGTGATCTCCACGGAAGCGACGGAGCCGTTGCTGTTATAGCCCACATAGGTGACCACCATCACGTGGCAGCTGGGGTTGTTGATCACATCGCCCACCTGCAGGCTATTGATGTCCGTGCCTATCTTCTGACAGTAAGGCAGTATGCTCGAGCAGGTGCAGCGCTTGGGCAGGTCCCATGCGTAGGAGGCGAAGCCGGAGCAGTCGCTGCCGTAATAGGGCGCCCGGCGTTCGTAGGTGGAGTAGCTGCTGTAGAACTTGCCGCCCACCGTGTTCGTCTCTTTCAGGAAGTTGTTCAGAGAGATGTTCCAGCCCACATAGCCGGTGCTGACGGCCTGAGAATAGGGCACGCCCTTATAGGTATGTCCCTTCAGGAAGTAGCCCCACTTTTTGTGGTTTTCCACGCCGCTTCCTCTGTCATTGACGTCCTTGATGTAGTTATCGCCGCCCTTACCGCTGATATAGCTGTCGTCGTTGCCGCCCCAGGCGTACAGATCCGCCTGCGCGGTCCACTTCACCTCGGCCATCTGCTTGGCGCGCAGGACGATATTCTCCTGGTTGGCGGACAGGGCGATGGTCTTCAGACTGCTCGAGGCCACGGTCATGATGCCGTTATCCGCCACAGACGTCAGACTGGCCTGGATCGCCGCGTATTCCGCGGACTCCAGATACGCCTGCTCGCGGGCCAGCTGCTGATCCTCGGAGACGGCGCTGATGGTCGCCACCTGATCCTGATGCAGGCTGTAGCTCTGCAGCGTCAGCACGCCGTCGAACAGTGCCTCCGTGGAGGTCTGCAGCGTCTCACCGGCGATGACCAGCACCAGCCAGCTGCCGTCGGTATAGCAGTTGGTGATGCCGGACCGGAGCTGCAGCTGCTCGGCCCAGAGTGTATAATTGAACAGCGACCCGGTCAGGAAGAGGTTGCCGTAGGGCGTGGGGATGAACTTGACCACGCCGGCGGGAGCCGTCAGCGTCTCCACCATGCCGTCGTTCATGTCATAGGAATACAGGCATCCGCCCGCCAGATAGCGCACCTCCTGCCCCATCACATACATCTGGTCGATATACGCCGCGGCAGAGTGGACCAGCTCGGCGGCGCCGCCGCCGGCGCTCATGCGGTACACCTCGCTGCCCGCCGTGTAGTACAGCCACCCGTCCATCAGGTTCAGGTTCAGCGCGTCCACACTGGCCAGCAGCGTGCCGTTCAGGTACAGGCCGTTCTCGCTGTAGTAGAAGCTCCCCCCCTGCTCCAGCGTCCAGCCGCCGGCCATGAGCGCGGACACGGCGTTGCCGGGCTCCGTCCAGGGCCAGATCTTCTGCTCCGGCTCCGCCGTGGGCTCGACAGTCGCCTCGGGCTCTTCCGTGGTCAAAGGCTCCTCCGTGGTCACGGGCTCATCCGTGGTCACGGGCTCATCTGTAGCCAGGGGCTCGTCCGTGGTCACAGGCTCCTCCGTGGCCACAGGCTCCTCCGTGGCCGCGGGCTCCTCCGTGGCCGCGGGCTCCTCTGTCGTCTCGGGCTCCGGCGTAGCCGTAGCCTCAGGCTCCGGCGTGACCGTAGCCTCGGGTTCCGGCGAAGGCTCGGCGCCATCGGCCAGGGCCAGCACGTCACCGAGAGAGAATACCATTATCAAAGCAAGCAAAAGAGCGAGCATCCTCTTGATCTGTGCCATACCTTTTCCTCCATTTACATACACATGCCCATGATTTTGCTACTGTAATATATTGAAACTATACCATGGTTTGTCATCATTTGCAATAGCTCGGGATCATTTTTTGTATCTAAAATGTAAATTTTTAAAATATTTTTGCAATTACGTAAACTTTTGTAACTGATTATGTCTACTCGTGTCAGATAGAGGGAGCCGGGCGCGCGCCCGGCTCCGCTCGTCTGTTACAGCACCCGCACCCGGCGCACGTGGTTCACGGCAGCGATGCGTCCGGCAAGCTCCTGGCTGATGGGGCTGCCCACATCGATGACCGTGTAGGCCACCTCTCCCCTGGCCCGGTTCTGCATGTGCTCGACGTTGATGTTCTCTGCGCCGATGATATCCAAAAAGCTGTTGATCATGCGGGGGACGTTGTCGTGGATGGCGCAGATACGGGCCGCGCCGGCCCGCTCCAGGGTCAGCTCCGGCAGGTTGACGCTGTTGTGGATGTTCCCGTTGAGCAGGTAGTCGGCCAGCTCCTGGGCCGCCATGATGGCGCACTTTTCCTCGCTCTCCGGGGTGGACGCGCCCAGATGGGGGAAGGCCACCACGCCCTTGGCCCCCGCCAGCTTGGCGCTGGGGAAGTCGGTGACATACCGGGCGGTCTTGCCGCTTTCCAGCGCCGAGAGCACCGCGTCCTCGTCCACCAGGCCGCCCCGGCCCAGATTGATGATACGCACCCCGTCCTTCATCTGGGCGATGGCGTCCGCGTCGATCATGTGGTGGGTCTTCTCGTTGTGGTGTACCTGCACCAGGACATAGTCGGCGGCCCTGAACAGGCTGGCCAGGTCCTCGGCGTGCTTGACGTCGCTGTGCAGGTGCCAGGCGGCCTCCACGGACAGGTAGGGGTCGTAGCCCAGAACGTTCATGCCCAGATTCAGAGCGGATTTGGCGATGCGCGCGCCGATGGCGCCCAGGCCGATGATGCCCAGGGTCTTGCCCCGGATCTCCGGCCCCACGAAGGCCTTCTTCCCGGCCTCCACCGCCGCCTCCACGTCGTCGCGGCCGGCCAGGGAGTGGACCCACAGCGCGCCGCCCATCAGGTCACGGGAGGCCAGCACCAGCGAGCACACGGCCAGCTCCACCACCGCCTGGGCGTTGGCGCCGGCGGTGTTGAACACCACCACGCCCTTTTCCGTGCACCGCTCCACCGGCACGTTGTCCGTGCCCACGCCCGCCCGGGCGATGGC
>CANQSU010000158.1 GCA_947626585.1 uncultured Oscillospiraceae bacterium | reverse complement strand
AAAAATCCTAAGTAAACTAGACCTATGAAGTTACATCTTCCTTCGCGGTTACGCAAGGCTTTGTTGGCGTGCCTTGCAGCGCTAGCTGTGCGTCGTCGGCAGATACCCCGGACGGTATCGACCGGTACGGCGATGCTCGGCTTGTTCACGTTGCTGTGGACGCACAGTTCGCGAGCATCGGCGGCGCAGCAAGAACAGGAGACGTATGAGAACTTGGATCTGGGCGATTCCTCGGACACGTCGTCGCAGCATGAGCTTTCCCTTACGCGCGCGCAGGCAGACGCGGCGAGCGCGGGCGACTCGCACGCGATTCCTTCCGACGCCGCCGCTCAGCTAGGTCAAAACGCCGACTCGGACGCCAACGCCGAGTCCGACGAAGAGGAACTGGTCACTCCCCTCCTCGCCACCATCGCTTCCTCCGGCGATGACGGCATCATGACGATTGACGAGCCGTCGGCAATTGCTTTCACGGAGCCGAAATGGATATCTCCTCCTGAAACAGCTGCAACGGCAAATACGGTTGCGAACAAGGATGGGAATAGAAATATCGATTTCACCGTTGGAAGCGGTTCCTTCACTTTTACCGCGAGTGAGGAGGGGTTAAACATACGTTTGTCCTCCAGTGTAGGTCCAACCCCACAAACGCCCGCGACGGTTTCGTTCGTAGCCGGAGATGAAGGCGATTCATTTGCTGCGGTGTACGTGACCGGGAGCAACCGCTTCAAGATGGACAGCAGCTCCAGCATGGACATAGCCGCTCTTTACGTGGGAGGCGAGGCACAGCTGTGGCTTTCCAGCGTGAACTATGGGGACGAAACAGCAATTAGCACGGAATTGCACTTGGACTCCACGACGTGGACGCATCGTTGGGGAGATACCGGGGACAATCCTACCATTCAGGGGGCTGTGTTGGCGTTGGAGACCAGCTCCATCAACACCACGGGGAAACTTTCCCTTGATGGTGACGCAAGAATAGCCTTGACAAAAAACTCTTCCCTCACTGTGGGAGAGATTGCAGGAGGAACACACGGATTAACCCTTGCCGGTTCGACCGGTACCCAAACGTTTGCATCAAAAGGTGGAAGCTTGGGAAGCATGGAGGTGACGGGCATTAACGTTTCATTGACGGGCGATTTAACTCTTTCTGGGGGCGGACATTTTGGTGGCACCTTCACTACAACCGGTGCGCTGATTATTGGTGGAGACGGAACTTTTGAAGGCACAACAACCCTAGGCGCAGCTTCCACAGCTTCCTCAATTTCCGGGGTTGGAACTTTTGGTCAAGGGGTCACTTTAAACGGCGATCTGACCATTAGTGGGATGGGTACTTTTGGCGGTGACGTCACTATTGCCGCGGGGAAGAAACTGACGCTGTCGAATGGAGGCTCAATTGCTGGGTTGGTGACCGGGGAGGTGGAACTTGGCGCCGGAAAGACGCTGACCCTCTCAAAAGCAAAGATGGATTATGAAGGAAAGACCCTCACCGTTCACGGTGACGTCGATGCGACAGGAGAGGAAAGCTTCCTTCTACGCGACGGCGCTACAGTTACGATAAAAGGTTACCTGAATGCTTCAAAACTGAGAGTGGGACTTTGGGGAGGCGCCGGAAAGACGCAGACACTCACGCTGGAAGAGGGTGGTGAAATTAAAGGGTTTGTTAACCAGTGGGGAGCACAGCAAAACAGCACGATTGAGTTGGGTGGAGACCTTTACTTTTCTGAGAAAGAGCTTTCATTGAGCTGTAAAGTGACGAGTGGTTCAGCGGCCGTCACAATTGACAGGATGTCGAGCGTGGATAAGGCTGTCTATCTCGTGTACAAGGGAAGTGATGTTTCCACATTTGCCTCCCTCGATGACATCGGAGGAGTTTTTGCGTTCACGGATACGACAAACGGACAGCAAATTGCAGTTTCGGAAAATGTTGGATATGGGTTAGCCACATCTGAAACAGTGACCCTGGGCATAGATGGAACGCTGAGCAAGGATTTCAAGTTCAAGGGACTTGAAGGGAAGGGAACGCTGAGTGTGAGCGACGGTTCTCAAACCTTCAGCCAGCATCTTGCGCTGGAGGATGCGACCGTGGATATGGCGGGAGGAACGCTAAGCATTACAGGCGGGCTCGTGTTGACGGGGGAAAACACGTTGAAAGTGACGAGGGCGCTCGGTGATACATCATCCCCCTACCTGACGCTGGGAGGGAATGAGAACATGTTTATCAGCGGTGAGGGTAGCATTGTGGTGCAGATAGACGCTGCTTTGTTGGCAGATAAGTCCAATTTACAATTTGCTGACAGGTGGAATTCGGAATGGAACAAACTTGTAACCTTTGCCCTCGTGGGTGAAACAGCGGATCAGTTCGGGACGCTGTCGATTAATGATAGCGGTCTCATCACTTGGGGTGCTGTCCAGACCTTCACATGGTCAGGCTCAGGCTCGTTAGATTGGAACGAAGTGGTCGCTGAGGATGGACAAGGCTCGTGGGATAAACAAGGGACGATGACAGAGGCTGACCATGTTGTGTTCAATGCGTCCGGGGATGCGACCATCACCGTTGACAATTCCGGGGTGCACATCGGCACATTGACGGTGCAGGGGACGAGCCAGCAGGACTTTAGCGGCGGGGATCTGCAAATATCGCACAATTTGGTCGTGGAGAGCGCCGCGAAAGCCTCCTTCAGCAACAACGTCACGGTGACAGATGCTCTGGAGATGAAGGGAGGCACGGCGACGTTTGAGACAGGTACAGCGAGCTTTGGCTCCGTGACGGGAACGGGCACCTTGACGCTCGGAAACGGGGCAACGGTTTCCGGAGCGATGGAAGGAACCGACGATACGGGTTTGAACGTTACGCTCGGCGGCAATTTGGCCGTCGGGTCTTTGAGCGGTACGCTGAGCTTCTTGGCGCAGGAGCCTCTCGCAGATTCCCCACATTGGGTACAGTCTGAGGTGGGAGGAAGTCTGGACGCGACCAAGGTGACGTTCGGCGCGGGCACGGGGCTGAACAAGATGGGCGATGGGGAGCTGACCGTGACGGGTAACACGACTGCTGCGCCATGGGGCGGCAGTCTGAAAGTGAGTGAGGGTAAGGTCTCTTTGGGCGACAACGCCAATCTTACCATCAACGGAGATGTGACGGTAGAAGAAGGCGGTCTCTTGGAGCTCAATGGGAGTACCAGGCAACTGACGGTGGGAGGCAACTTCACTTTCACGGCAGATGAGAGTCTCGCGGAGCCCGGGAGCAACAATACGAAAGGCTTTAACCTGAGTACTGAAGCTCACCTGACGGTGAAGAAATCTTTCTCAGGCAAAGGAGTTCTTGCTGTATTTGGCCATCTGACGTTGGAGGAAGGCGGCGAGTTGCAAGGCACGTTGCGCTCCGGCTGGGGGGCGGAAATCACGCTGGGCAAGGATTTGGTGGTGGACGATATGGGGGCCGCAAACAATAATACGAGCACATTTAATCGGCTTGATGGGAAAGAAGATACGGTGCACATTCTGAAGAATGTTGCAACTGCTACCACAATGACGGTGAGCGCCTTTACGGATTCTTTTGAACGATCTGGATACACATACGAAGAAGGCGTGGGCTACGGTAAGACGGGAGAAGAAAGTCTCACCCTGACCGGCGCGGGCACGTTGAATCGGGATTTCAAGGTGGCAGAAGGAACGCTGATTCTGACTGCGGGACAAAGCGGGAGTGTAACGTTCGAAAAAGGATTGACAGGAGAGGGCAGTGTCCAGTTTGATGCAGGAACTACTTCCGGTAAAGCTAGCTATGAGGTTAAGGAAGCTATTGAATTGGGTGGCACGCTGACGGTATTCGGCAAGGATGGAAACTATGATACAGTCGGGGTGACACTTATGAAGGGAGGTGCTGTTGAGGCACTCATTGGTGCCTGGGGTGCGGAGATCAAGCTCGGCGGAGACCTGACCGTTCATGCCATAGGTGGTGACGGTCTTGAAAACGACACAAAGACTAAATTCTCGTTAGTCGATGAAAACACTTCGGCGAATCTTGTGCTGGAAGTGAAAAATGATGTCACGAGGGAGATTAAGACTGAGACGATTGATCATTGGGAGTACGAATTCGAGGCTACGGGTGGCGAAGAAGGCGTCGGCGGTAAGAAGGTTGGGGTGAAGAAGACAGGGGATGGAACGCTGAAGTTCTCCACTGCGGCGGAGATCGCAACGAATGTGGATGTGGCTGAAGGGACGTTGGAGTTTGCAGCGAGTGGGCAGCGTGTCGAAGAAGACCCAACAACGGTAGGTGCACTCATTTCCGGTTCGCTGACTGTGCAATCAGGCGCCAAGTTGGCAGTATCTGCCGGTACGTTGACGCTTAGCGAAGGAGTGAGTGGGACGCTGACAGGGCTGGTGCTCGGGAATGGGAGCAATAGCGCGACGTTGGCGGTGGAGAAAGGCGATCTTACACTGGGAAGAGGGTTGGAGTTGTACGGGGATAACAACAAACTGGTGTTTAGTACTATCGGAGAAGAAGGTCAGAAGCTCACGCTAGACGGTGGTTTCACAATTGCCGAGGGTAGCACGGGCACGCTGACCTTGCAAATTACGGAGGCGATGCTGACCGGCAAGAGCAGCGGGGAGATCCAGCTCGTGAGTGGCTGGAAGAAGGATTATAAGGAGAAGATACTCGTTACCCTCTCGGGAGACCCCACCGGAACGTACGATAAATTACGCTTGAATAACGACGGCAAGCTCCTCTGGGGAGAGCCCTCTTTCACGTGGCAGGGACAAGATGCTCTGACCTTCGGTGACGCTACGTTGGGAGCCGGTTGGGGAACGGATGGGGAGGACGTGGTGGGGCAGGATGTGCGGTTGGAAGGAACGATGAGCGGGACCGCGCAATCAATCACGGTGACCGTGGATGGCGAGGACGACAAGACGGTGAGCATGAAGTCGTTGACGGTTGGGAAGGATTCTACTACGGATGATGATGGCGGCACCGTCATTGACACAGCCAAGTACAGCTTCACGGTAGGGAAAGATGCCGAAGCGCAGACTCTGACGATTACGGGCGCGCTCACGGTGCAGGCGACGAGTGTGGAATTCGAGGATAAGGTGGGCGTCACGGCGGGTAGTCTGAGCGTGGTGGACGGGGCGACTGTAACTTTCAAAGGCGATGCGGGAAAGAGCTTCACGGGAGGCATTACGCTTGGGAACGGGGCAACGTTGGTATTGGTGGCGACAGGTGAAAGTCAGTATCATGTAAATAACGGGACAAATACGGATACGGAAGGTGATGATGCAGGATGGGCACAGCATACTAAGATCTCCGGAGCGGACGCGATTTTGGAATTGCAGTTGGGAAACGAGGCGAAGGCTGGATGGGGCAACTGGTTCGGTCGTTTGTTCGATTCGGCTGCAGGAAATAGGAGCTCACTCGGCACACTGAGACTCGTCGACACGCAACTGACGATGGAAGGTAATCTCGGTGACCGTCTAGCAAACGTGACCACCATTGAGATACAGGCTGGCAGCAGCTTGAGCTATGGCGCGATTAATGGTAATTCATCTTTGTTGGGTGCTTCAGAAGGGCATACGTTGCATCTTAAGGGGAGTGGACAGAACGGAGCAGGAGCATTGCAGATCACTGCAGCAGCTACCGTGGCGTGGGATGTCGTGATGGATGAGGCAGCTATGATTTCCAATTCAGGAGATGTAACCTTGTCAGGCAAACTTACCTTACAGGGCGCCACCGCAACGATCAACAACACAGGAGCTGTAACTTTGACCGGCGAGATTACTGGAGGGGGACATACACTGAAAAAGACCGGAACAGGACAGTTGAATGTAGGTACCGCAGTGACAAGTAACGGTGCCGAGGGCGGCGTGTTTGACTTGCAGGGAGGCATAACGTGGCTTCAGACTCAAAAAGAGGTTTTTGCAAATTGGGGGGTGACGATAAAATCGGATGCCCATTTCATCGTTGGATATGGAAGCAGTGATAGTGAGTTAACCATCAAGTACCTCGATGGAAGTGGGGGCACTCTGGAAAACTTTAGTGGTACCACCCCAACAACGCTCACCATTTGCTATGAAGACGGCAAGCAGAGTAAGTCATCGATGGTTAAATTTAATACTTTAAGTAGTATCAACTCACAAACCACTCTGTTGGCTCTTAAGCTGGTGAAGGAAGGCGCGGGCACGCAGGTGTTTAGCGCGACAGATTTCGGGACTCTGGGCGCTGTGACGGTGAGTGCGGGCGCGCTGGAGTTTCAGGGCGCCGGCACGCTGGGGGATGTCACCGTGAGTACAGATACGACGCTGACGCTGGGAGGCGCGGCGAATGGCAGCAGCTTGTCGGGTATCGGTGGTACCGTTGCAGGTATAGGCACGCTGACGTTGACAACGGCGGGGTCGGAGGAGGACAGTAAGTCATTTGCGGGGGAGGTGAGTGCGAATTTGGTGTATACGGGGGCGGGGACGCAGGGGG
>CANQSU010000157.1 GCA_947626585.1 uncultured Oscillospiraceae bacterium | reverse complement strand
AGTTACTACTCTTTTGGGGTACTTCTTTCGCAAATTTTCTCTTATTGCATTCTTGACTTCACACCATTAGACTTTATGGTTTTACTGTTTTTGGGGTTCATCTTATCTGATGCGGGACACCAAGCGTTTTGTTGGGATTCTGTCGGAAAAAATCAACAATAGGATGCACGCAGCCGAGGAACACAGAAACAATACCAAGAATACGATCAGCCAGGGAGATATGTCTGGCTGCGCATTGGGGATGCTGCTAATCCCTATGTCGCCCGGTATCTCCGATGGCACCTGAAAATATCGCACCAGCTGATACCCAAATCCGCCGCCAAAAATCAGTACCAGGGAGGTAAGTACAGTCAAGGAACGGCGTAATTTCTGGATGGATGTGGCGTAGATCCATTGGACAGTTCCGATGGGAACGGACAGTATTTGCGCGATTTCCTTGTGGGTCATGTCTCCCAAAACCTTCATGCTGACGACTTTCTTCTGCCGCTCATTCAACGGGGCGGTCAACTTTTGGAAAGCGTCCATATCCACAAAATCTTCGATCCTCTGATCCAATACTGGAAAATCTGTTGCTTCTTCTAAAGACACAGTAGACTTCTCTCTCCTGAGATACATCAGAGCCTCGTTTTTTACAACAGTCCTGAGCCAACTAAGTTCATGGTCAACGGGAAACAAGCTCTGATCCAACTGATAGAGGCGCATCATGACAGACTGAATCACATCATAACTGTCATCTTGGTTGTTCAGCACAGAGTACGCGATGCTGAACAGAAAACGGAAATAATGCTGATATAGCAAATCAAATCCAGACGGGTCTTTCTCTTTCACAAGGTCCAAAATCTTTTTTATATCACTGTTTTGCATGGGGCATCCCCTTTCTCTCGCGGTATTATATCATAGAACAGGATGCGGGTACATCGCTATTTTGTTGGCTCCACCGAGGAAAAAGTAAAAAACCTTCCGCCTATTACGGAGATAGCAAAGCGATCATTTTATCGTCTGGAACAGCTACGGGAGTTTGCTAAGGAAGATACTCGATTTGCGAAGATGGGCGTGAAAGTAAGCTGTTGTATTTTGATGCTTCATGTGGTATAATTTCAGTTGCAAGCCGTTAGAACTAACAGCAATACCGTTCACGTTATCACCCGTGATAACAAAATGATAACAGCCCATTGTGTAGGCTGGATAATATGGATAGGTCAAATCGTGGAAATACTGAGTATCACAATTCATAAGCAAAATTGTTTAGATTAGGATACCCAGCAACGAGTGGGAGTAATTATTTGAAAGCCCTTATCGATGGAATTACCGGTAAGGGCTTATTCTTTTCAGAGGAATTCAACCGGTATCTCACTCTGCCTGTGGAGAAGCGCATCCGCATCGCTGTCTCCCTTTTCATTTTCAAGCGCCGAGGTTGGATGAACCGGCTGAAAGTGTGAGGGGCCAAAAATAATTGCAAAATGGATTCTGATAGTGTAGTATTGCAATTAAAACTTATGCAACTCCCGGTTGACAGATTTCCAGCCGGCATTTGGTGGTGTGCAACCGCAAAAAACGCTATGATTTTTTCAGCGGCAGGCAGATATGACCGCCGACAAATTTATGCGGAGGAAAGAAAAATGATCTTAGCGGACAAAATAACAAACTTAAGAAAAAAGAACGGCTGGTCGCAGGAGGAGCTTGCGGAGAAAATGCGGGTGTCCCGGCAGGCGGTCTCCAAATGGGAGGGCGCGCAGACCGTGCCGGATTTGGAAAAAATTTTGGCGCTGAGCAAGCTCTTTGGCGTCACCACCGATTATCTGCTCAAGGACGAGATCGAGGACGAGGAATTTACGGACGAACCAGACCGCGAACCTGTAAAACGGGTTTCTCTTGCCCTTGCGAACGAATTTCTGGAGTGGAGACGCCGGGCGGCCAAACGCATTGCCGCAGCCACCCTGTTGTGTATCGTCGCCGTGATCCCGCTGCTCCTCCTGAGTGCCGCGACGGTAATGCCGGGGTACTCTATTCCCGAAAATATTGCCGCGGGCGTGGGACTTGTCGTTCTGCTTGTTCTTGTCGCTGCCGCCGTGGCGATTTTCGTCTCCTGTGGCTTTCAGAACGCGCCGTTTGAGTTCATCGACAAAGAACCCTTTGAAACGGAATACAGCGTTGACGGAATGGTAAAGGAACGGCAGAAAGCGTACAGACCTGCTTATGTAAAGAGCAATATCGTTGCCGTCTGTCTGTGCGTTCTCTCGCCTATCCCGCTTTTTGTGGGTATGGTCACGGAAAAAGAGTTTTTCATGGTGGTCATGCTGACCGTCACGCTGCTCTTGGCTGGGATCGGCTCCGCCCTTTTTATCCTTGCCGGTGTGCGCTGGGAGAGTATGCAGAAACTTCTGAAAGAGGGCGACTATGCGCGACGGGATCAGAGAAAGACCCGTATCAAGGAAACCGTCTCCACGGCCTACTGGCTGACTGCAACCGCCGTGTATCTCGGATGGAGTTTTTTGACGAACGATTGGAAAATCACCTGGGTCGTTTGGCCGGTCGCGGGGATATTGTTCGCTGTTGTTATGTGCCTATGCAATCTGTTCATAGACCGGGATAAGGAAAAGCAAGACAAGTAAAGAAAATCATCGACGATTTCCCCCACAAGCTTTGTGGAGCGGGACGCTCTATTATATTGACTTTGCGTGCAACGATGATATGGAGCAATGGGATCTTGAGCATTGGGGGATCATACTAATACCCAATTAAAAGTAGACACCGAGCGGCGAGGATTTTTTGCGTCAGATGAGGAAAACGGCGCAGAAAATACTGTATGTATTGTCAAGCCGTTTGACGAAGTATGGCGCAAAAAAGACCGCCGGGAATGTCTTGTTTTAATTGGGTATTAGTATAAAATACTGGTCCAAAACATCGGAGTTTATGCAGTATAATGACCGTCAGTGAGATAGGATGTTCTAAGCAGTTGTTTTTTGATGTTGTATATGGTATAATTCCGGTTATAAACCGCCCGGATTAGATGCAAAGCTTTTCCCGTTATCACCCGTGATAACAACATGATAACAGCTCATCGTATAGGCTGGATAATACGGATAGGTAAAACCGTGGAAAGACCGGGTATCATAACTCATAAGCAAATGTTTAGATTATGATACCCGGTAGCGAGTGGGAATGAAAGAGACGGGGTGGTCAGGCTGCTCTTTTGCCGTTTCACGATCCCCGTTTGTGGTCCCAAAGTATCGGAGCCGTGACCTGGGTGAGTATTCATCCAACGGTGTGGAGTAAAATTCCCGTCGGCAGAATTGCCGACGGGTGATGCTTACAAAGGCACCCGCTTTCGGGAAGTTACCGTATTGGTTCGCCGATCTTTAATTCCCGCCGCCATAACGGGGCGTCGCCGTCATCGGCCCAATACTCATCCATTGCCTGTATCCTTTCATTGTTGATGTGAATGAACGAGACAACGTGAAAGGAAGAGGACTTATCTTGAGGGAAAACACGGGTCACGGTAATAATCAGGTTCCCTGTCCGTTCGATTCTTTCAACTTCCCCATCCCACTCACCCGGATAGTCGCAATTTGCTTTAATATATTCCTCAACTGTAAAATGCTCATTGGTACAATGCCAGTTTATATAAGCGTCATCGGCAAAATATCCCCTTAAAGCTGCTCTGTCCTGCGATAAGACAGTACCCCAGAATTGGTTTACATCCATAAAAGAACGCCTCCATAACACCCGAATTGTTGAACAGTCGCTCAATCAACATTTTAATTATACCGCCCAAATGTGAAGAAATCTACTGTCCTTTAAGACGCATTGATCGAATTTTTCATAAAATCTCCGTCGGCGCCGGCGAGGGCTTTTTGTCAGAGAACCGTATCATTGATTTTACGCCGTTTTTTTCCGGGGTTGAGCCGGGGGGCGAAAAACGGGGAGGAGTGGAATATGCTGAATATCGCGCTTTTGCAAATAAAGCCGGAGGGGAGCCTTCGGGGGAATCTGGAAAAAGGAAGGGAGTTTTGCCGGCGCGCGGCGGAGCTGGGGGCGGATATTGCCCTTTTTCCGGAGATGTGGAGCTGCGGGTATACGATCCCACAGGATCCGGAAGAACTCAGAGGACTGGCCGTGGAACGGGACGGGGACTTTGTCAATGCCTTCGGGGAGCTTGCGGGGGAGCTTGGAATGGCCGTCGGCGTGACGTATCTGGAGGCCTTTGAGCCCCTTCCGAGAAACAGTCTGACGCTCTTTGACCGGCACGGAAAGCGCGTCCTCCATTACGCCAAGGTCCATACCTGCGACTTTGGGGACGAGCGGAGACTTACGCCGGGTGAGGATTTCCGGGTCTGCACCCTGGACACCGCCCAAGGACCGGTGCGGGTGGGGGCGATGATCTGCTTTGACCGGGAGTTTCCCGAGAGCGCCAGGATCCTGATGCTCCGGGGCGCGGAGCTTATTCTTGTCCCTAACGCCTGCCCCATGGAGATCAACAGGCTGTCTCAGCTGCGGGGCAGGGCGTATGAGAACATGCTGGCCATCGCCACCTGCAATTATCCCGCGTCTGTGCCCGACTGCAACGGCCATTCCTCCTGCTTTGACGGCGTGGCGTATCTGCCGGGAATGACGGGTTCCCGTGATACCTGCCTGCTGGAGGCGGGGGAGGACGAGGGGATCTTTATGGCGAAGCCGGATCTCGACATGCTCCGGGCCTACCGGGCGCGGGAGGTCCACGGCAACGCGTTCAGGAGACCGGAGGTGTACGGGGACATCGTGAAGCGTGAGATAAGAGAGCCGTTTATAAGGGCTGAAAGAAGAGAAGAGCGGTTTACATAACTGAAGGTTTATATGGTACTGAGATCGATATCCCACGCCGGATATCAGGAGGACGGCTTATGAGCAAAAAATGCAAAAGGACCTTGACCGTTGTTTTATCGGTGCTGTTGGCGCTGTGTCTTTTGGCGCTGGCGGCGTTCCTGGTGGTGACCCACGACTGGTCCGGCGAGCCGCCGGTGGATGTGTCGGGCTGTACGAACCCCTACATTTCCCGGACAGGCGCGCCCATGATCTCCGCCCACCGGTCCGGCGGCGGGATCGCGCCGGAGAACACGCTGATGGCCTTCCGCAACGTGGTGGAGTCGGATTTTCATGTGGATATTTTTGAATTCGACCTGGCCCTCACCGCAGATGAGGAGCTGATTTTACTCCATGACGACACCCTTGACCGCACCTCCAATGCCTCGGAGGTTTTTGGATATAGCGGTGTCTACCCCTCCGCCCACACCTATGAAGAGCTTCGGCAGCTCAACATGGGGGAAAATTTTGAAAACGCGGCGGGGGAGACCCCCTACCGGGGCCTCAGGGGAGAGGATATCCCCGACGACCTGCGGGTGCTGAGGCTTGAGGATCTCTTCGATTTTCTGGACGGGTACGGGGAGTACCGCTTTATCATGGAGATCAAGGACTCCGGCGAACGTGGGAAGCGGGCGGCGGACGAGATCTACACGATCCTCACGGAGCGGGACATGCTCTCCCGGGCCATCATCGGAACCTTCCACGGGGAGGTCACGGAGTATATGGACAAGACCTATCCCGATATGCTCAGGTCCGCCGGCGTCATGGAGGTGGCGGCGTTTTATTTCTACTCCCTCCTCGGCATCGACCAGCCCGATGATTTCTTCCACTTCGTTGCCCTCCAAATCCCCGACGAGGACTACGTCATCAAGCTGGGCACCACCCGGATGGTCAACTACGCCCACCGGCACAACATCGCCGTCCAGTACTGGACTATCAACGACCCTGACCTGGCGAAGGACCTGGCCGCCAAGGGCGCGGACGCCATCATGAGCGATTATCCGGATATGATCTGCGGGCTTTTTGAGTGAGACAATTACGCGCAGGGCCTTCCTTGGCAAAATAGCCGAAAAAAATGTATTATTGCGGTTGAAAAAGCTGAAAGTAACACTTGAAAGTTGACACAAAGAATGTTATTCTATTAACAATAATGGCGTGCCGCGCGCACGGATTATGAAAATCCGACCCGGGAGGAGAGAACCGGGTTTTGAGAAAACGGAGGTAAAACATATGGCTCGCTTAAGCGAAACGGCGGCCGCGAAGATCTCGGAGATCTGCGACCGCTACAAAAATGAGCCCACGCCGCTGATGATGATCCTCAGCGACGTACAGAACGAGTACGGCTACATACCCCTTGAGGCGCAGGAGCTTGTCTCGGAGAGGACCGGGATCTCAGTGGCCGAGATCTACGGCGTGGTCACCTTCTACTCCTACTTCTCCCTGAAGCCCAAGGGAAAGTACGTCATCGGCTGCTGTCTGGGCACCGCCTGCTACGTCAAGGGCGGCGGACAGGTCTTTGACAAATTCTCCGAGGTCCTGGGCATCAAGGGAGGCGAGACCACGGCGGACGGCCTCTTCACCCTGGACGCCCTGCGGTGCCTGGGCGCCTGCGGCATCGCCCCCGCCG
>CANQSU010000156.1 GCA_947626585.1 uncultured Oscillospiraceae bacterium | reverse complement strand
CCTCCTGGTGGTGCTGTGCGGCAATAAGGACGCCCAGCCCATCGTCAACTCCGGGAGCCTCTACTGATGACCCCCGAGGAGCGTGAACAGGCCCTGCGGGAGAGACTTGATCGGATCGAGGCGCTGGAGCGGGAGCTGAAGGCGAAGGAATCGGCCAAAAAACAGGTGCCGCTCCGGCTGTCCAATACCCTCTGGAACGAGATCGCCGCCTGGGCGGAGGAGGATTTTCGGAGTATCAACGGGCAGATCGAGTATATCCTCACCGAGGCGGTGCGGAAGCGGAGGGGCGTGAGGTAGATGGAGCTTCTCTTTGAGCTGATCCTGGAGCTTGTGATGGAGGGGAGCATTGAGGCCAGCAGGAGCAAGGCTGTGCCGAAACCCGTAAGGATCGTCCTGGCCGCCCTGGTCGTCCTCTTCTTTCTGGCGGCCATCGGACTTATCGTCTTTGCGGGCATTTTGATGATCCGGGACGGAAATACTTTGGCGGGAGCGTTTATGTTCCTCCTGGCGGCCCTGCTCCTGGCGTTAAGCATCCGTGGGTTTATAAGGACATATCTTAAAAAGGCGAAATAAAGCCCTTCCCTCCGATAAAAGGGAGGAAAAACATGAAATCACACCGGAGAAAAATGATCGCCCCCATCGTGGTGGCGATCCTGTTGGTACTATATTATGTCTTATATTTTGGCCTCCTGTTCACCCTTTTGGAGGGCGTCTGGCGGGTGGCGCTGTGTGTAGTGCCTCTGGCCTTCGCGGCGCTGACGATTTGGGTGTGCGTGGAGAGAATCAAAGAAATAAGGAGCGGTGAAGAAGATGATATTGGTAAATACTGATTACATCAGCGGCAAAAATTTGGAGATGCTGTCTCTGGTCAAGGGCAGTACCATCCAGACAAAGAACATCGGGAGGGATATCTCCCAGAGCTTCAAGACCCTTGTGGGCGGGGAGCTGAAGGCGTACACCGAGATGATGAACGAGGCCCGTGCCCTGGCCACCAAGCGCATGGTGGCGGAGGCCGAGGCCCTGGGCGCGGACGCGGTGGTCAACGTCCGCTACGCCTCCTCCGCCGTCATGCAAGGCGCCGCCGAGGTCATCGCGTATGGGACGGCGGTAAAGTTTGTCTAAACGCGGGAGGCGACCCTGACCGCCTGTGACCGGTTCTTAGTCAAAATCGCGGGCGGGTTCCAAACCCGCCCGCCAAATTTATGCGACTGCTTGGGATCGTTGAAAAAACTTTTGATCCACACATAAGCATCAAATTTCCCTGTACAGGGTTTGGGGGAAGATCCCCGGAAATTCGGAGGTCCGGACACTTACTGTTCCTCCATCAGAAGCTCCACGATCTTGCCGTAGAGCTTTTCGGCGTTCTTTTTGAAGTTTTCCTCGATCTGCTCGGACTGTCCGGCGTCGCCGGTGAGCAGCTCCAGGGACAGGATCGGCCCCATCCCGTCGGACATGGACAGCTTCACCGTGAAGCCGCCGCGATTGCGCATCTCGTGGCTGGCGGTGATCATGCTGCGCCGGCGCTGGAGGCTGGCCAGGGTCGCCGCCGCCTTCTCCGCGCGGACACGGACGGAGTAGGGGAGGCTCGACTCCATGGCCTCGCCGTTTTGCTTGCCCTTCCCGGTGATGAGATACCCGTCGTCATTCTTGTCCACGTGGCCCGTGCTGACAAGGTCGGATAAACTCTCGGAGAAGTCAAAATAGCCGATGGCCCCGTCGGTGAGGAGCGTCATGTCCGTCAGCTCCTCCCAGGCCGCCCGCTCGGGAAGCCGGCGCAGGATGAAGAGGATGAGTACCTTCAGCTCCATCTCGCCGTGAATGAAACCAAGCCGTTCTTCCACCGTGAAACCCTCCCTACTGATATTATTTATTCGATTATACACGACCGGGAACCGTTTAACAAGTATTTTCTTATTTTCAGCGATTTGAAGTTGACATAACAATAAAAAAGCGTTACAATAACGGCAGCGGTAGATCCCGAACAGCTTGAGAACGGAGGCAGTCGTATGCCGACAGAAAATAGAGAGAGAAACGCCGTGAACAGCCGCCCCGGTCCCGGGGCGAAGCGGTCCGCGTCACGAAAGCAGACGGTCCTTGTAATCGCCGCGGCTGTGGTGGCCGTGGCGGTGGCCGTGGCCGCGCTGGTGATGACCCTGGGGGCCCTGGACAGAAAGAACGGCCCCGTCGAGCCGCCCACGACCCCGACGGCGGATCCCCCGACAGTACCCCCGACGGAACCGCCCACGGAACCGCCCACGGAGCCGCC
Source organism: uncultured Oscillospiraceae bacterium (assembly GCA_947626585.1). Lineage (GTDB taxonomy): Bacteria > Bacillota > Clostridia > Oscillospirales > Oscillospiraceae > RUG626. The sequence goes on along the minus strand of CANQSU010000156.1, from coordinate 4,222 downwards.
TACGGAGAACACCACGCCGGAGACGGAGGACACCGCGCCCCCGGACACCGCCCCGCCGGAGCAGCCCAAATTCAGAAGCCCCCTGACGGGGATGGAGGTCGGGGAGGACATCTCCGCCCGTCGTCCCTGGGCGGTCATGTTCGACAACCTCAAGGCCGCCACGCCTCAGACGGGCATCACCGCCGCCGACGTGATCATTGAGGCCCTGGCCGAGGGCAACATCACCCGCCTCATTGGCGTCTATGAGGATTTTGACGACATGGAGATCCTGGGCGGCGTCCGAAGCTCCCGGGAGTATTTCGCGGAGATGGCCTACGGCCTGGACGCCATCTATATCCACGCCGGCGGAAGCCCCGGCGCTTACGATTTCCTTCAGAAATACAAGATCGACCGCCTGGACGGCGTCAACGGCAGTGGCGAGTGCTTCCATCGGGATTCCTGGCGGAAATCCAAAATGGGCTCCGTCCACGCCCTGGTGGTGGAGACCGCGGGGCTTGAGGATTACGCCGCGAGCCACGGTCTGCGGAGGGAACACAAGGAGGGCTATGTCGCTCCCTTCACCTTTGACGACGAGGCGGAGCATACGGGCCAGCGCGCGGTCTCCGTGACGGCCCGGTTCGGCTCGGCAAAGAGCGCCAAGTCCACGGGCTTCACCTATGACCCGGAGACAAAGCAGTACCTGGTGAGCCAATACAGCGGCTTCATGGGCGACACGGCCTCGGACGAGACGGTGAAGGTCCGCAATATCATCGCCATAAGCGCCAAGATCTACATACTGGACAACGACGACAAGGGCCGCCGCGAGGCGGAGCTGACGGGTACCGGCACCGGCAAATATATCGTCGACGGCGTGGCCCGGGATGTCAACTGGTCCAGGGATTCCATAAGCGGCTTCTTCACCTTCACCTACGACGACGGCACCCCCGTGACGCTGGGGAGCGGCAAGACCTACATCCTGCTCATGCCCACGTCCGGCGTGGTGGAGCTGGGGGAGTAACGCGACTAAAAGAGGGGTGCGCACGCGCCAATATCAAGGCCCCGCGCGTGCAACCGCAATGACGACGGCGGGGTACTGCCGGATCCCTCGGTTTTCCGCGCCCGGCCGGTCATGGGCAGGGGGTCCGGGAGCTTGTTTTGAACCTGACCTGACGGCAAAGGCCGGACGAATATAACGGGATATGGATCGAGGCACGGCGGGAGCCGTGCCTCGAGTCGTTTATTCGGAAATTCGTATCAGCGAGAATCAGAGAAGCGTCACGCCAGAGTAGGCGCACTCGCGGATGGTGTTGTCGTCCCAGATGCTGGCCTGGACCTCGCCCACGTGGGCCTTCTTCAGGAGCAGCATACAGAGGCGCGACTGGCCGATGCCGCCGCCGATGGTCAGGGGCAGACGGCCGTCCAGGAGCATCCTGTGGAAGGTGAGCTTGCGCCGTTCGTCACAGCCCCGCTCGGTGAGCTGCCGGTCCAGGGACTCGGGGTCCACGCGGATGCCCATGGAGCTTACCTCAAAGGCACAGCCCAAAAGGTCGTTCCAGAACATGATATCGCCGTTCAGGTCCCAGTCGTCGTAGTCGGGGGCGCGGCCGTCGTGGATCTGGCCGGACTTGAGCTTTTTGCCGATCTGCATAATGAAAGCGGTGGGGTGGTCCTTCAAAAAGGCGTTCTCCCGCTCCCGGGGCGTCAAATCGGGCCAGCGGTCCTCCAGCTCCTGGCTGGTGACGAAGGCCACGTCCGTGTCGAGCTTCATATCCAGCTTCGGGAATACCTTCCGAAGCTCCGCGTTTGCCTCGGCAATGGCGGCCACGATATCCCGGACGGTGGCTTTCAGGTAGTCGACGTTCCGGTCCTCTTTCGTGATGACCTTCTCCCAGTCCCACTGGTCCACGTAGATGGAGTGAAGATTGTCCATAGTCTCGTCCCGGCGGATGGCGTTCATGTCGGTGACGATGCCGGCGCCGGGCTGAAAGCCGTAGCGGTGGAGCGCCATGCGCTTCCACTTGGCCAGGGAGTGGACCACCTGTCCCTCCTTGTGGCCGTCGGGTATGTCAAAGCTGACGGGCCGCTCCACGCCGTTGAGATCGTCGTTGAGGCCTGTGCTGGCCTCCACGAACAGGGGGGCGGAGACCCGGAGAAGATTGAGCCGGCGGCTCAGCGCGTCCTCAAAGGTCCGTTTTATGACGGCGATGGCCCGCTGTGTGTCGTATATCCCGAGTATCGGACTGTAGCCGGAGGGTATGTAAGCGTCCATGATGAATCACTCCCAATTGGAAAAATACATCAGGTATTTTACTACGGTAAACGGGAGAAGTCAAGAAGAAATGTGAAGGGGGAGTTTGGGCGCGGATATTCGACGGGGCACGGCCCGAACGTTGAGTGACATGGCGCTATAAATCGACGCGCTGTCCCGCATAAACGGTTTTCGCCGCACAGGTGTGCGGCGAAAATAAACTGATTTACCGGTCCGACCGCTCCCGGTAGATGCCGTACACGTCGGGGATCTCCAGCGTTTGGCTGTCGAGGGAGATGAGGCGGGTCAGGTCGCACTCGATCCGGACGGTTTCGCCGATTTGAAGGTTTTCGGGGAACTCGGCGGGGGCGCGGCCGGTCATGGTGAGGATGATCCGCTCGGCCTTTCCGTAGAGGGGGGAGTCCTCCGCCGGGGTGACCACGATCTGGCCGTCAAGCTCGGTGATGACGGCGTAAAAGCCGGAGGACGTGCCGCTGTCGGGGGTATCGCTCACGTCACCGCTGCCGGTTAAATCGCCCGGAGCGGCACAGCTGCCCGAGGTATCTTTGGATATGGCCTCATTGTCGAAGCTCTCCCCGGCAAGGTCTTTACCGTCCGACGCTGTGGAGCCGGCGCGGGGGAGGAACAGCAAAACCAGCACCGCCGCGCAGGCGGCCGCCGAGGCGATGGCGGCGGGGATCCGGAGCCACGGCCGCCGCTTTGCCGGCGCGGATTCGGCCCCGTCCACCAGGGCTCCGTCCAGCCCGCCTAAAAGCTCAAAAAAACTCTCGCCCGTCATATCACGTACCCCCTCCCGGTCAGATATTTTCTCAGCTTGTTTCTCGTCCTCAAAAGCTGGGCCGAGACGGCGTTTTCCCGGACGCCGTACCGCGAAGCGATGGCGCCCACGCTGTCGGCGTACCAGTAGCGGCGCAGGAACATGTTCCGGCTCCGCTCCGGCTCTGAGCGCAGGAAGTCCTCGATGTCCCGCAGAAGCTCCTTCCTGTCAAGCTCGGCCTCCGGGCGGTCCCCGCCCGGAATGATCTCAGAAAGCTCGTCGAAGATGATCTCCGCCTCGCCGCCGCCCCGCTTTTTGGCCCGAAGGCGCTTTATCCGGTCGAGAGCCAGATTACGGGTGATCCTTCCCAGAAAGGCCCTGAGGATCCCGGGCCGCTCCGGCGGCATGGCGTTCCAGGCCGCCAGGTAGGTATCCGAGACGCACTCCTCTGCGTCCTCGGGGATACCCAGCAGGTTCATCGCCACGCGGGTAAGGTAGGAGCCGTATTTGAAGCCCGTCTCGTCAATGGCACGGCTGTCCCGCGCCCAGTAGAGGTCAATAATGGCCGCGTCGTCCACGGGGGTCACTTCCTTTCATGGATATGGATAATACTAATATCTAATTAAAACAAGCCATTCGCGCCGGTCTTTTTCGCGCCATGCTGCGTCAGCCGCCTTGGGAATACATACAGTATTCCCTGCGGCGTCTTCCTTGCCTGACACGAAAAATCCTCGCCGCTCGGTGTCTTCTTTTAAATAGATATTAGTATTAAAGTAGAAAAAAGGGCGGAAATATGACGGGGGAGGGTAAAAAAAGAGCGGGCCGGCCGGCCCGTTCTTTTTTCAGGTTTTCGTGAAATCTCCGCATAAACCGGAGGGAGCGGACCGCGGCGCGAAAAGACCGCGAGGCGCAGCGGTCACATCCGTTAGTTAGTGCTGCTGCTCCTTGATCTTGGCAAAGCAGTCACTGCAGTATACGGGCCTGTCGGATTTGGGCTCGAAGGGGACCTTCGCCTCGCCGCCGCACATAGCGCAGGTGGCGGTGAAGAACTCACGGGGGCCGCGAACGGCGTTCTTGCGGGCGTCACGGCAGGCCTTGCAGCGCTGGGGCTCGTTCTGGAAGCCGCGCTCAGCGTAGAACTCCTGCTCACCGGCGGTAAAGACAAATTCCTTGCCGCACTCTTTGCATACCAATGTCTTGTCTTCGTACATGTTTCT
>CANQSU010000155.1 GCA_947626585.1 uncultured Oscillospiraceae bacterium | reverse complement strand
TAGACTTTGACGAGCTCTTTGTCTTTTTCCAGGATCGACAGGGTGATCGTCCCCCGACGCCCCTTCAGGTCCTTCATTGCCTTGTTCAGGTCAGCCATGATTCACAACGCTCCTTTCGGCGTAAAATTCAAACTTACTTATATCAGTATAGCACTGTGCCAATGCCGTGTCAAGGAAAATTTTCCGAAAAATCCGGCACGGTTTCCGGGCCGGCGCCAGGACTGCCGTCTGGGACATCAAACTGGGACAAGCAGTCAACCGCATCAAGATAATATGCTTTACGTTCAGAATCAGGTAAAAGGTCATACTTTTCCTTAAACCCATCAGGTATGCGCGGCAATGACAATGTTCGAAACGTATTCCATGTACTGATCGACTTCCTGTCGTCATACAGAAGATCACGCGTATACTCAGGATGAAACGCCCTCGTAACACCTGCTATGATTCGACGCTCTTCAACGCCAGAAAAGGCGTGTACAAACCGGCTTGCCGTGTTTGACCAGCCAACGTCATGCAAACGCATTGCAGCACCGACAACGGAATCGTCATGGTATGGGGAATAACCTGTTCTCGAAACAGGATCAAAACGACGGTAATTAACGGCATCATCCAACGCCACATCAAAACATTTATCAACATCACCCAAAGAATCAAATGGTTCCTCAAAATCAATAAAATAACATAATTCTTTGTTTGGTGCATGAAAATACTGATTGATATGGCCCAAGTAAGCACCTTTCAAGTCACCGTTGTAAAACGACGGGTTAGTCAGTAGAAAAAGATACGTATCACGAACGCCGTGTTTCTCAGCATCAACTTCACGAATGTTGTGAAAATACCACGGTTCACGAAAATACTCAAACCTCATTTCACCGGTTTCAATATCTTTTACAGGTTTCAAACCGGCACCATAATATGACCGGCTCCCTTGGCACGCAATATCCTCGATCCGACACTCTGAGGCATACTTTCCACAGCACATAAAATTAGACCGCCTTTGGTCAACATGACGAAACTCATGAAAAACAGACCGAATCAAGGAAAAATAATCATCATTGGAACGACAACCTTTTCCACCGATTTCAACAATCTCATCACTGCTTCGCCCAAAGCCAATATCAAGCTGATCATTAAAAACCAATGAAACGCCATGGTGTGATTTTGAAAATCTTTTCTCAAGCACAAGTTTTATATCGTCTATGGACGTAAACCATGAAAAATCACCCATCCCGACGTGCCTCCGCTTCTTTAATTCGATCCATCAATTTAGGATCAACACTCACGCTCTTCCACACAGGGTCTTTATAAGACTCAACAATAATATCCATGGTCTGAAGCAATGATTCGTCTTCACCATACGGAACCCCTGGCACCTTAGTGTCGGTACACAAACAGCCGTTGGTCTCATCCAAAATGTGTTTTGAAAAATCAAACGACGTCTCGTTCGGTCCAATAAGACCTTTCTGACGAAGCGCCTCCGTTTCTTCCTGGATCAATTTTTCCTCAAAAGTCATATAAAACACCTGTCCTTTCAGATTTACTTATACAAGTATAGCACGTCACGCCATATTTGTCAACGTCCCAGACGCATAAAAAACCCGCCATATAGGGCGGGTTTTTTTTTCATCACGTGCCGGCATAATAGTCGCTGTACGCGGCCGGCCAGAAGACCGGGTCCGTGTCGAACGTGTGGTCCCGGCCCAGCGTGTCGTCGCTGACCAGGAAATAGTCATATCTTAAAACATCGCGGCCGCCGGTCGGGTCGTCCCAGGTCGCGTCGACGTTGTACCAGGCGCCGCCGACCTTGACCTTGTTCCAGGCGTGCAGCTCGCGGGTCCCGTCCTCGTGCCAGCCGTACCCGGTCACGATCCGGCAGTCGATGCCGTTCAGGTAACATAAAATGCACATCGCCTCGGAATACCCCTCGCACACCGCAGACTTGTTATAAAACACGCCGTTCGCGGAAAACGACGCCGCGTTGTGGTCCTTGTCGTACCGGGTCGTGTTGACAATGTAATCATGCAAGGCCTTCACGGTCTCGGCGTCCGTCATCCCCGGCGCCACGCAGGACGCCGATATCTTACGGGCCGCGTCGATCAGGTCGTAAACGCCCTGGGGCGCCGTTTCAATTTTCCCCTCCAGGAACGCCTTTGCCATCCCATAGTCCTGGTACGTGAAGTCGAACCGGATGGCGCCGCGTTCCGCGTCGCGGCAGTAGGTCCCGTGCTCCATGTCCGTCATCCGGCACAACCCGCGGTAATCCTCGCTGCCCCGGAACCTGTCATAATAATCCCACAGGCTGTCATCCGGGACGTGGATATAGACCGTCGGGCTGTGCCCGCGCATCGCCTGCATCAGGGCCGGCAAAAGCTCCGCGTAATTGTCGATGTACACGTCCGTGATACGATCATAAACGGGCCCGGCGCCGGCATAACTGTCCACGCCCTGCGCGGCGGCAGGGACAAACCCCATCCCGGAAACCAGGTCGATCCCGTACCCGGGCGCCGCCGAGACACACATGCAGGCCATGAGGCCGCGGTTAAAACCAGCGCTGCCAAGGGGGACGTAGATCCCGGCGTCCTCGGCGGCGCCGTACGGGCTCTCATAATCGACGGACACGCCCATTCCGCGAAGCAGCATCGTCACGAACTGCTGCAGCGTGACGGAATCGTCCGGCGCGAACTTATCGGCCGAGACACCCGTCGTGATCCCGTGGTCGTAGGCATACCCGACGTATTTGTCAGCCCATGCCGGCACATCCTGGAACGGGTGCCCGGTGCATAAAAAATCATCGGACCCGTTGGACATCCGGGAAACCACGGTCACGGCCTCCGCCCGGGTCACCGGGTCGCCAAGCCTCAGGTCCCCGGACCCATCACCTTTTAACAGCCCGGCCTGCCTCAGAATTTCGCCGCACACGGCCGGATCATATTCCGGGACGGCGTACGCGGCGGACACGGTACAGACAGAAGCACAGAAACAGAACGACAACAGCATCAACGGCAACCGTTTCAAAATTTTCATGGTGGGAAGCGCCTCCGTATGGGATTTTTTATCGGGGATGGCCCGCATGATATATAATATATACGGAAAAACCGGATCCGTCAATGAAAATTCCGACACGTCCCAGACGTGACAAAACACCCTGCCTGGGATATCCCGGCAAGGTGTATGCTTAAAATTTATTCGTTTTTCGGTTCCTCTGGCCCGGTTTTCGTTTCGGCCCCAGCTTCACCGGCAGCCTCTCGGGGCGTATAGATCGGGGCCGCATACATGGGCGCCGCGCCGCGGTTCCGTTTCTCCTTCTTAGGCTTTTTCGGGTGCTTTTTCCGGTACGCCTTGTGGCCAAAGATGATAAGCACGGCCACCACGGCCAGCAGGCACAGAGACGGGATATGGCTCAGGACCCAGACCGCCAGGTTCTCCAAAAACCTCCCGACGCCGGACAAGTCGTCCTTGAACCCGTTCACGACCCGCTCCAGGAACGTCTCGGGAGACGGCGCAGTATAATCCACGACCTCGGATACAGACATCTGGACGGTGCTGTACGACACCCGGTTCGACAGGATCTTCATCTGCGTGCCGTAGTTTTCCAATTCATACCGCACGTCGGCCAGCCTGTCTTCGATGTCCAGCATGGACTGCAGGTCCTGTGCCTGGGCCAATAATTCCAACAGCCGGTCCTGCTGCGTTTCAAGACTTTCAATCCGAGCTTCCAGTTCGGAATACTGAAGCGTCACGTCCGTCGTATTTTCAGTTTTCCGGGTCACATTGCCGTTCTCGTCCAAAGACGACATGAACGCGTCAACCTGGCTGGCCGGGACCCGGACCGTCATGGTCATGTACCGGTCGCTGTCACCAAGGTACGTCCTGATATCCGAGCTCTCGACATACCCGGAAAACTGCCGTACGGCCCCGTCCAGCCATGCGATATAATTGTCAAAATCATCCGTCTCGACGGTGACGGAGAAATCCCGGATCAGTTTCTGGGAATAGCCGGCCTGGATATCGGACGGCTCTTCATGGTCCGGAAGTTCCATCCCCGGATCGATCTCATAGTCATCCGAGACCTCGCCCATCCCGACGTCGTAGGCGCCGTCAGACTTGTTGATGGCCGACATGCCGTAGCTGCCGGACATGCTGGCGCCGTCGTAATACCCGCCGTTAATACCCGACTCGACACCGCCGCCGCACGCCGTCAGCGTCATCATGCACGCCAAAACAAGCACAAGCAAAGCGGCGATTTTACGCTGTTTCATATTGTTGTCCTCCTATTTTTATAAAATTTCAGGCCCGTCCGGGCCTGGTTCCACGGGCTTTGCTTCGATGACTCGCAGCAGCTTCGATATCGCTTTACTGCCAACATCGTGGCAATATTCATCGCGGACGCACAGCAGGCCCCGGAAATGCTCCGGATGGTGCTCCCCTATATAATGGCACAAAAGCTCCGTTTCTTCAAGGCCTGAGGGTGAATTTATGATTGAATCGCACAGCTTCTCATTCTGCAGGACCTCTTTGAAACCGCTCGACCTCTTCTCTTCAAGCACTGCATTCTCAATCTGGAGGACTGGGAATTTATGCTGATAAACACTTGAAATAGCAACCATGGAAAAAACCGAAGCCACAAGATCAGCAGTGTCAACACTATATAACCTCGGAAATATGGCACCATAGCGGGACCGCTCATGTTCACACAATATAAGATCAACATCGATATCGGAAAACCTTCCATCAACTTCAGACATCAGCCCAAAAAACCGCTTCGTCTGCTCAACCGAAAATTGTTCAGCTTGTAACTCCGAAATATTGAAAGCATAAGACGAATAAGAATATTCAGGAATGAACGACCCTATGACAAAATCGCGGGCAGCGCTCTTTGTCACAGGATCCGCATCAAACCTGCGGTAACCAACACCGTATTGCCAGATATGCATGCTCTCATGATACGACTGCTGTATCAGCCATACAAAATCACGATCGGAAACCATGTTATTAACAGTATTACTGCTTAACGACTTCGTGCCGATATAAACAGTCATCGGTTTAGACCCAAAAGACCCAACCGGATGAAAACTGTCATAAAATGTCATGCCGTTATTTGTCCCGCTGTCAAAACCAATTTTGATCTTACCAATCTTATAGCGATCGGCATTTTTGCTCAAGATCGCAGATGGGAAATATAAAGCCTCGGATAAAGAAAAATGGCGGTCACACATCGTCCCTCACTTCCTTCCGGCCAGCAAGTAACTCCTCGACCGTACCCGGAATATCGACAGGTTCAGTCAACCGCATAAAATGGTCGCGCAGCGCACCTGGCAGGCAACCAACTGGTTTCATGTGACCACCGGCAACGTCACGTTTTGACTCATTCATCTCCTCCTCGGTCATGATATGCACGTTTTTCAATTTCGAAACATCATAGTCAGGGACCCCAGTATCAAACATATAAACAAAACCTCCAAAAAAGTTAATAAGTATAACGCTTAAACCAATCATACCAGAAAACACCCGGAAAGTCAATATAATGCGTCACAAACGCACCATATCAACGATCCGGGTGTCCCCGTCACGCATCAGGCCCCGTTCCTGTTTTTCAGATACCGATACAGCTTCACGGCCCACCTGTCGATAAAATACAGACTCACGCCCAACTACCGCCGATAACCAACCGCATACTGCCATATATGATAACTCTCATGAAAAGCCTGTTGAATGCACCAGACAAAATCAGAATCACGTAAAATGCCTTTATCGGCCTCGACAAGCGCCCTACACATACCAACAGATACAAGCATCGGCTTGTACCCAATCGACCCTACCGGATGGAACGCATCATGAAGCGTAAAACCATTATCAGACATATCATCAAAATATAGCTCAGAATTTCCAGCACCAAATTTTGACGACAGTTTTGAAACAATATCAGTAACAAAATGTTTTGTCTCATCTGATGAAAAATGTCTATCACATATCATCCCGCACATCCCTCATCATTGCACGCAACTCCTCAAGTGTCTCAGGCATATCAACAGGACCAGCCAGCTTTGTCAAGGCATCCCTTTCGGCAGACGGGACCGATCCGACAGATTTATACATTCCTGCTGCAATATCCTTTTTTCTCTGCTCCCACTCTTCCTTCGTCAAAACATGTACATTCTTAAACTCAGTAAAATCGTTATTAGACATACACATCAAACCTCCGAAAAAAAAAATTGATAAACATTTCCTCACAACATCATACCAGAAAACACCCGGAAAGTCAATACGGTCCGTCACAAACGTCGCGTATTGACGATCCGGGTGTCCCCCGTCACATCTTGGCCCTATGCCGTCTCACCGTTCAGCCTTGTCAATTCTTCAGCCGGCTCATCCTCGAACAGCCGGATCTGGCCATTCTCGTCCCGCAGGTACGCGCGCTCCTTCCGGTCCAGGATCGGTGCCCCGGGCTTTCTCATTAAGAAATTCGGTGAGAACGCCCAGATGTACCGCGGTCCGTCCCCCGGCAACCAGGAATTTTCCACCTCCGGGTCCAGCGCCACCAGCTCCGCGTCACCAACGTGGCACGGCTTGCCCTCGCGCCGGCTGCCGT
>CANQSU010000154.1 GCA_947626585.1 uncultured Oscillospiraceae bacterium | reverse complement strand
AGGGACAGCTCCTCGATGTCCCCCGTACCTCTGGTGGTCACGGGGACATAGCCCTCAAAGGACCAGCCGTCCTGGATATGTTCTCTTATGATATCCTCCACCCCATCAAAGGAGTATTTCGTCCCCTTGCCAAAGCCGTAGCCGCTCAATTCCGACCTGACTCTTACAAATTTGACCTTTTTCATGCTTGACCTCCAAATGACCGCTCCGGTCATAATTGAATTGCCGGTTTGATGGGACGGCGTTCACCGCACTGTTTTATAGAAATCCAGCGTCCCGAAGCCCCGGCCCAGCTGGGTGAGAAAATAGGCCTCGCACACCCGGGCCAGCTTCTTTTCCGTCTCCGGCCCGACGGAAAAGGCGTAGAGGCGCTTCGGACCGGCGGACACGATGTATCTCATGGCGTCCAGCACCCCCGGCGTAAGCGTCACGCACTCCCCCGCCCCCTCGGGTCGGCAGGCGGCGCAGCACAGGGTCCCGCCCTCCAGGGCCAGAAGCGGCGCGTCCGGCCTCTCCTTGCCGCAGACGCTGCAGTGTGTGAGCAGCGGCTCAAAGCCCGAAAGGCAGGCGAGGCGAAGCTCGAAGGCCGCCTTGACGAGCGCGTCGGAGTTGAGGCCTTCCGACAGGGCGTAGAGGGCGTTCAGCCCCAAGGACAGAAGCTCCGGGTTCGGCGCGTCCTCGTCGGACAGGCTGTCCAGCGCCTCGGCAAAGTAGGTCCCCAGGGAGAGCTTCGCGATGTCCTCCCGAAGGCCCCGGAACTGCTCGACGCTGCGCGCCTCGGTCAGCGTCCAGCGGTCCTTGTTCTCAAAGAGCGTCATCTCCGAGAGGGTCAGAAGCTGGGTGGCGGCGGCCACTTTACTGCCCTTCCGTCTGGCGCCCCTGGCCTGGACCGTGAGCTTGCCGTTGGAGGCTGTCAGCACCGTCAGGATGAGGCTCGACTCTCTGTATTCGGTTTCCCTCAGGACAAGTCCCGGCGTCGTTATGTACATTTGAGCCCCCGGACGGCGCTTACGCCGTCCGTACTTCCTCTCTCTCATTTTCGAGCGTCCTGGCGGCCAGGAAGAACCGTATGTCCCCCGTCGCCCAGAAAAGCCGCCACAATCCGGCAATATCCATTTTTTGATCCTCTCTGTCTCCCCCGTTGCGATTATAGTTTCTGCACGTACCCGGGAAGTATGAGAGGAAAATTTTTTCCGGCCCTCCCCGCGCGGGCCGGTCCGCCGTCACTGCGTATATCCGAAGGTCCTGAGATTCGCCCCCGAGTCGCGCCAGTTCTCCTTGACCTTGACCCAGGTGTTCAGATACACCTTCGTCTCAAGAAGCTTTTCCATGTCACGCCTCGCCAGCTCCCCCACGGCCTTGAGCATCTCGCCGTTCTTGCCGATGATGATGCCCTTGTGGCTCTCCTTTTCGCAGTATATGGCGGCGGTGATCTCCGTGACCCCGTCCTGCCGCTCGTTGAAGGCGGTGATCTCCACGGCCGTGCCGTGGGGCACCTCGGACTGCAGCTTCAAAAGGAGCTTTTCCCGGATGATCTCCGCGCACATCTGACGGGTGGTCTGGTCGGTGATCATGTCCTCCGGGAACAGCTGCTGATCCTCTTTGGCAAATTTTTCAAGCTCGTCAAAGAGGTCCTTTATCCCCTGCCCGCTTCTTGCGGAGACGGGCACCACGGCGGCCCAGTCGTGGGCCTGGGCGTAGAGGGCGATGACGGGCAGCAGGCCGGTCTTTTCCACGGTGTCGATCTTGTTGATGACCAGCACGGCGGGGGCGCGGGAGGCGCGGATTCTGGCGATCAGCCCCTCCTCCTGCCGGCCGATATTGGCGCGCGGCTCCACCACCAGACAGACGGCGTCCACGTCGTCCGCCACGGACTCCTCCACCACATGGACCATGTAGTCGCCCAGCTTTGTGCGGGCCCTGTGGAACCCCGGCGTGTCGGCAAAGACGAGCTGCGTCTCCCCCCGCTCGGCCACGCCGAAGATGCGATTGCGGGTGGTCTGGGGCTTGGGCGTCACGATGGACACCTTCTCCCCCACCATGGCGTTGACAAGGGTCGATTTGCCCACATTGGGCCGTCCCACAACGGTGACAAGCGCGGTTCTTTTTATCATAGGTGATCCTCAGCTTTCTTTGAGCGTTTATCTCGATATGTTTAATTTCTCCATAACGGCGTCCTCCCGCCCGCGCATTTGGGCCTTCCGCGGCCCCTCGTCCAGGTGGTCGTAGCCTAAAAGGTGGAGGGTGGAATGTACCGCGAGGTAGGATACCTCGCGCCGGTAGCCGTGGCCGTATTCCTCGCCCTGGGCCTCGCACCGGGGAATATCGACGACCATGTCGCCCAGCATGATCTCGCCGGTGTCAAGGTCCGTCTCACAGATATCCGGGTCAAACTCCCCCGGGGTCAGGTCGTTCATGGGAAAGCTCAGCACGTCCGTGGGCGCGTCCACGCCCCGATGCTCAAGATTTATGGCGTGGATGCCCTCATCGTCGGTGAGAAGCGCGTCCACATGGCAGGGAGCCGTGATCCCTTCCTCCTCCAAAACGGCGAGAAAAGCCTTTTTCACCAGCCCCGCCGTCTCCGGGCGCCCCAGGCCCGGCCTGTCCCTTGTCACGGTGACGGTACTCACAGCCCGTACACCTCCGTGTACTTCCGCTCCAGGTAGTCGGTGTAGTATTTTGGGTCGAAGGGCCCGCCGAAGGCCTTTTCCATCAGCTCCGCCGGCTTATAGAGGCTTCCGTATTTCCAGATCTTGTCCTCCAGCCAGTTGTTGACCTTGATAAGCTGATTTGACCTGACGGCCTCCCTCACGTCGAAGTCCTCCCGCATTTTGGCTAAAAGCTGCGCCCCGTAGGCGCTGCCCAGGGCGTAGGACGGGAAGTAGCCGATGCCGCCGCCGGACCAGTGGGAGTCCTGCAAAATGCCGTTTTTGTCGTCGGGCACGTCGATACCCAGATATTCCTTATAGAGTCCGTTCCACATGCCGGGAAGGTCGGCGGTGTTCACGTCGCCCTTTATCATGGCCTTCTCCATCTCATACCGCACCATGATGTGCAGGGGGTAGGTAAGCTCGTCGGCCTCGGTGCGTATAAGGGAGGGCTCCGCCACATTGGCGGCCCTCCAAAGCTGGTCCACACTGTGGGCGGCCAGCTTGGGGCAAAGGCGGATAAGCTCGGGGTAGATAAGGCCCACGAATTCCCGGCTCCGGCCGATGATGTTCTCATAAAACCGGGATTGGCTCTCGTGTACGCCCATGGAGATGCCGCCCTCCAGGCTTGTAAAGCAGAAGCGGTCGTCGGAGTGCAGATCGTAGAGGGCGTGTCCGCCCTCGTGGATAACGGAGTACATGGAGCTTAAAAAGGCGTCCTCATAGTAATGGGTGGTGATGCGCACGTCGTATTTGGAAAAGCCGGTGGTGAAGGGATGCTCTACCTCGCCAATGACGCAGTTGTCCTTGGGAAGGTTCATGATCTCCATGAGCTTACGGGACAACTCCCGCTGGTCGGAGATCGGGAAGGGGGTGGAGAGGAAGGACGTATCGATGGGCGGTGCCGACCTGACCCTCTCCAGAAGGGGCACGATATGCTCCCGGAGCGTTTTGAAAAATTCCTCGCACTTTTCCTGGGTCAACCCCTCCTCGTACTGGTCCAGGCAGTAGTCGTAGGGATCCATGTCCGGACGCACAAGTCCGGCGAAGCGCTTCTGAGTCTCGATGATCTTTCCCAGATACGGCTCGAACATCTTGTAATCGGACCTGTTTTTCGCCTCCCGCCAGACGTTGGAGGACTCGTTGATAAGCTCGGAGTATGCCACATACTCCTCCACGGGGATGGCCTTCATCTCCCGGGTCCGCTTATCCCGGAGTTCCACCCGCCGCCGGTCCTCCTCTGAAAGCTCGTCCGCATGCTCCTTAAGCTGATCCAGAAGCCTCATGGCCTCGTCGCCGGTGGAGAGCTTATAGGAAAGCTCGCTGAGTACCCCCATGGTCTTGCCCCGGGGGATCCGTGAGCCCCTGGGGGCCGTCGTCTCGTCGTCGTAGCTGAGGATCCCCATGGCGTGGCCGTAGGCGAATTCCTGTAATTCCAGCTCGTTTAACTTGTTGATCGCTTCCTGTACGTTCATTTGTAATCTCCTTATCATTTGTCGATGCCCCTCTGTCGACCGGCCTTGCCGGGCCGCCGCAGGCGGCCCGCTTTCCGAGCAACCGATAAGCATCAATTTCTCCGGTGCCTGTTACCTTTTTCTCTGAGCCTTGTTCGTATTATTCCCGCTCTGCCTGGCCTTTTCATACCTGTCATATGCCTCCACGATACGCTGTACCAGCACGTGGCGGACAACGTCCGCGCCGGTCAGGCGCATGACGGCGATATCCTCCACGCCCTCCAGGACCCTCACGGCCTCCTTGAGGCCGGAGACCTTGTCCGCGGGCAGGTCGATCTGGGTCTCGTCGCCGGTAATGACGATCTTGGAGCCGAAGCCCAGGCGCGTGAGAAACATCTTCATCTGCTCCCGGGAGGTGTTCTGGGCCTCGTCCAGGATGATGAAGCTGTCGTCCAGCGTCCGGCCGCGCATATACGCCAGGGGCGCCACCTCGATATCGCCCCGCTCCAGATACTTCTGGTACGTCTCCGCGCCCAGCATGTCGAAAAGGGCGTCGTAAAGGGGCCGCAGATACGGGTCCACCTTGGACTGGAGATCCCCCGGCAGGAACCCCAGCCGCTCCCCCGCCTCCACGGCGGGCCGGGTGAGGATGATGCGGTTCACCGTCTTGGCCCGGAAGGCCGCCACGGCGGCGGCCACCGCCAGATACGTCTTGCCCGTGCCGGCGGGGCCGATCCCCAGGGTGACGGTGTTCTTCAGTATGGCGTCCACGTATTTCTTCTGGCCCAGGGTCTTGGCCTTGATGGGCTTGCCCTTGGCGGTGACGCAGATAACGTCCCGGGAAAGCTCCCCGATCTTGTCGTCCTGCCCCGCCCTCACAAGGCCCAGGATGTAGCGGACATTCTGCTCGTCGATGTTCTCGCCCTTGGCCGCAAGCCTCATCAGCCCCTCGATGGCCCTCTGGGCGTACATGACGCTCTCCGCCTCGCCGGAGATCTTCAGCTCCGACTCCCGGTCCGTGACGCGCACGCCCAGGTCCGCCTCGATGAGGCGGAGGTTTTCGTCGAAGGAGCCGAAGACGTTGATGACGTTCTCCATGCGGTCGATGCTCATGGTCTGTTCTGTCATAGCTCTACCTCTCTTTTGTGTGGATACCGTCAGGCGGGCCGCCAGGAGAGGCGGCCCCAGCGGGGCGCGTACGGGAGCGGGCCGGGTGTCCGGCCCCTACGGCTGGGGCTGTCCGGCCCTCTCGGCGGCGATCTCCTCCTCCGTCAGCGCCCGCTCCTGCCCGATCTCCTCCACGCACTCGGCGCGAAGGGTGACGGTTACGAGTCCGTTTTCCGATCTGCTCTCCGTCTCGCTGGAGACGATCCAGCCGTCGCCGATCTCGGCCTCCAGCATCTCCATAAGCCTCGCGGACAGGATCCTGACCGCGTCCTCCCGGTCCATGACGGCGTACTCGGTGGTGTACTCGTCAAACCTGTCCCGGACCAGGGTCACCGGCAGGACGGCGCCGCCGGGAAGGGTCAGCTTGTCATACGTGGTTATTTTATCACAACCGGCATACGGATTTCCACCCATAAAATAAAGATTTATTCTTTTTCCGCCCAAAATTAGAGAATATCTCGTGCTGTTCTCCCCGGTATAGACCTTCCGCCGGGCCTCCAAGGGCATTTTCAGCGAAAGCTCGTACCAGGTCCTGGCAAGGATCCGGCCCTGGGCGTGGGTAAGAGCGCCTGTCCCCAGGGGCACATAAGAGGAGATCAGCTCGTCGCCCACGTCGACGGCGTCCCCCTCGTTCACCGTTTTCCAGCCCTCCAGGGCTGTGATCCCGGTTATTATACCCGCCTTCCGGGCAAAAACCCCGGTGGGCGTATCCGGGTCGTAAAGCTCCGGCACCGGCCTTTTTTCCCGGACGAGGACCTCGATGCGGCTTCCGTGGTTATTGAGGGCGATGAAGCTCAGCTCGGGGATCCTGAGCAGCATCCTGTTGGCGATTTGCGACTCCGCGATGTTCAGCACGCAGGTGCCGATGTCCACCCCCTCGTTTTTCAACGCCGCCAGGATCTCCGAGGACGGCACGGTCTCGTTGCCGGTCACGTCGATCTGCCAGACAAAGATCGACGAAAGGCCGATGAGGGCGACGCACAGCGCCAGTCCCGCCAGCAGCGCGTAACGGCGCCGGAGCCGCCAGAGGAAGAAGGGCGCGCCGCGCCGGCCAACGATCTTCACCGTGAACGTCCCGGAGTCCCGGGCCACCTGACGGAGCTTCACATAGGAGGGCAGGCTGACGCTCATCTGAGCCGCTCCGTCGGGGGTCCGCTTCAGATCCCAGAATTCCACATGGTTCCTGGCGCAGATGTTGACGGCCCGCTCGGAGTAACGGCATCTCAGCTCCACTCTTGCCCAGCCCCGGAGCGAATTCATGATCTTTCCCATATCCCCACCTCAGGAAATAAGCTCCACGCCCGCCACCTTGCCCGTCACCACAAGC
>CANQSU010000153.1 GCA_947626585.1 uncultured Oscillospiraceae bacterium | reverse complement strand
ACCTTCTCCACCAGCGAGCCGATCCCCTCCAGCACCTGTTCATAATAAAAGCTCCCGTCCTTTGTGACGGTCAGCGGTCCGCACTTAGCGAAGATGCTCTCCGACACGCTGCTGCCCAGCAGCTGATCCAGCTGCCCGGCGATATCGTCCGCCAGCTCGTTCATCTGCCGCAGCATCTGCTGCTCGTCGTCCGTCTGCTCCAGCCGGACGGCGTTGAAGTGATCGACCACCGCGCCGTAGCGCTTGAGGATATTGGAATCGGCGGGATTGAAGGAAAAGCTCCCCAGCGCCGCGCCGTTCTCGTCCACCAGCTCCACCGTGACCTCGCCGGTCTGCACCTGGAGCTTCATCGTCTCAGCCATAGAAATACAACTCCCTTCTCGAAAACAGGGCGCGCCGCACAGCGCGCCCTGCCTCCGCTGTTCGTTACGCCGCCGGTCCGGCCGTGAAAACAGGCGCGCCCGCCTTCATGCTCTCGGCGGTGACGGTACCGGCCACGCAGGCGCCGTCCTCGCTGACATTGAAGGGGATATTGACGCCCTCGGTGCCGCCGCCGTAGCTGGTGGGCTTGACCATGACCTCCCGCAGCCAGGCCGCGTGGGTCTCGGCGGCGGTGTCCTCCACCAGCACCTCCAGCATCAGGGTCTTGCACGCGTCGCCCTTGAGCCGGCCCAGCGCGATATCCCGCAGCTTGGGATAGAGCTTCTTATCCGGATCGGCATAGAAGGGATCGGCGTCCATGCTGGGGGTATAGCCGTTGTCCTTGGTCCTGGTCTGGCCCAGGATATTCTTGACCTGTTCGGTATCGGAGTTGAGCTCCACGCTCATCTGCTCGATATCGTCGCCGATGATCTCGAACTGGGCCTCCGCGGCCTGAGACACCTTCGTGTTGAACTTGGTGTCCAGGTAGTGCCCCAGGGCCTCGCGATTGAGCTTTGCCATTACAGTAACCTCCAAAAAGTCAAATAGTAAAGATATTTTCATATCGGGCGGAGAGTGCCACCGCCCAGGTCTCCACCTGATGCTCGTCCCGCTCGTGAAGATATGCGGGGGCCTGGATGGAGAAATCGAGAAATCGCCTTCCGCCGGTGAGCGGGGGATAGCCGTCCAGACGGCAGCTCGCCCCGTCCACGGTCACCGGCTGCCGTCCCAGCCACCGGCCCAGCGCGTCCAGCCGCTCCTTGGCGGCGGCGCGGGTCTGCTCGGTCAGGCCGCCTGCCCGGTACAGCACGACGAAGGGGTAGCGGCACACCTGCCGCACCCGGCCGGTGACGCTCCTGTGCTCCTCGTCCACCACCGCGCCGTCTCCGGGGAACATCGCCATACCGCCCCCGGCCCGGAGGGTAGCGAAGGCCACCCGCTCCTTATCCGCCAGTCCGGGGAACCGGTCCAGCAGGGCGCGGATGGCCCCGGTCAGCACCTCGAAGCCGTCCAGATCGTATTTGATCTCACTGTGTTTTTCATCCGCCATCGATGATCCTCTGCACCTCGCTTATCCACTGTCCCAGTCTCTGCGCCTTGGCCGCCTCGAACCAGGCCGGGCGGGCGGCCGGGCTGGAATACCGCAGGGTCCGGTCCGTAGCCGTCAGCCTTGCGCCCGTCTCAAAGCGTGGGCCCACGCCGGGGATGACGTTTGGGCCCCGGCCGGTGGCGGCATCCACCATGACCCGGTCCCGGTACAGATACCGTCCCATAGGTCCCACGCCGGCGTAGATATGTCCGGACCCGGCCATGGACGCGTTGGCTGCCCGTGTCCTGGCCCGGAACCCGCCGGTGCGCGCGGGCATATAGGGCGTCATATCGTCCGCCGCCATCTCGTGCAGACGCACATAGGCTCTGGTCGCGCGGGCGGAGGGGCGCTCCATGGACAGGTATGCCCGCACGCCCTTCTCATGCAGGGAAAAACCCTTGAACCGTATGCCTGCCACCGTCTCACCTCCCTGTGATCTCAAAGTGAGGCAGGGCGTTATACCGGCACACCGCCGCGACGGCGAACACGCCGTCCCTCGTGCTGAGCATATAGGCGTAAAAGCCGCCGTCGAAAGCGCCGTCCTCCACCGGGTCCGTGCTCTGCCAGTCCTCTGTGACGAAGAAGTCGAAATCCTCTCCCCCTGCAAAGGTGACGTACATCTCCGGCTCATCCGCCCGCCGCCACAGCTTGGCGGGAAGGAACAGCTTGCCCGCCACGCAGGGCGCGCCGTCCATCATGATATACGGGATGAGCGCGTCCGCCCGGTAGTCCGCGGCCCGGCCGTACCCCGCCTCGCCCGCGGCAAACTGACGCGTCACGTGCACCCCCTCGATCACGGTGGGGTACCACAGTATCTTCCCGTCCTCTGTCAGCCGCCGGTTAAAAACGGTCACCGTGTCTGTGTACATCTCACACATCTCCCACCTTTGCCGGGTACCGCCCCATATAGAGCAGATTGACCCCGTTGGCGTCGGGCGCCCCGGCCAGATACCGCTCCACGATCCGGGCGGCTGCCTCCTGCCGCTCGGTCTCCGTCACGGCGGCGGGGGCGGCGTAGCTGACCGACTCGCTGCCGGCAGTGACAGCCGTCACCACCCGTCCGGCCACGGAGCCGTCGGGACGCCGCACGTACCCGCCGGACTGCTCCTGCTGCCACAGCAGATGCACCAGCGCCGCCATACACCGCTCCACGGCCTGGACGGCGCTCTGCTCTGTCGGCGGCGCGGCGGCCAGCTTGCACACCCCGTCCACGCCGGTGGTAGCCCGCTCCATCACCCGCCTGGCCTCCCAGGCCAGCCGGTCAAAACCGCTCTCGTCCGGCCCGTCCGGGTACAGGACCGCGTACTGCGCCCAGTCCATCACGCGCCGATGGTGGCCTTGACGATGCCGTCCAGCTTCTCCGCCAGCAGCCGCATGCCGCACACCACGGTGTCGGCGGCGGTCATGTTGGCATAATCGGCGGCCTCATGGATGCCGATATAGCCGGTCTCGTCGCTGGTGAACTCGAAGGCCTCGCCCAGGTCCGCGCCGTTGACGGGGATGTAGTACAGCACCAGATTGTCCTTGGCGGTGGCGTAGACGGTGCCCTTGGGCACGGAGCTGTTGAGGATGACGGTGCCCAGGCCCATGAAATTCTCCACGTAGCTCAGGCCGAAGGCGGTCTGCATGGCGATGGGCGCGCCGGCCAGGTAATCGGCCACGTCCAGCGGGTTCATAAAGTACACGCAGGAGACCGCATCGTCGTCGAACAGCACCTGCAGCTGGCCCCACGCCTGGGCGATGGCGGCCTGGAAGGTCTCGCCGGAGGCGGTGCCGGTGCCGGTGGCCAGAAAGTCGAAGAAGTCCTTGCGCACGGTCTTCTGCACGTCCCGGAGCATCTCGTCGGTGACCATATCCACGGCCTGATCGTAGCCCCGGTCGATGATGGCCTCGGCGGTAGCGGCCTTGCGCCACTTTTTCAGGGTGATCTCGCCGCAGTCCACCGCCTCGGTCTGGTACTGGCTCAGGGGGATGGTCTCGCCCTCGGCCACGGCGCCGGAGGCCAGCGTGCCCTTGGCCTTATAGCTCTTGAGGGCCGCGCCGGCCTGCTTGGGCACCTTCCGGGCCACGCCGATGGCCTGCATGAGCTTGCCGATGGACCCGGCGAAGGCGGAGACGAATTCGATCTCCCGCACACGGGCCAGATTGCTTTCCTGAATGATGTTTTCCTCTGCCATGGTTTTTCTCCTTTTCAAAATAGATCAAGATTGTCCGCGATGGCCCGGCGGCGGGCGGCCCGGTCCGGGATAGCCATGATCTGCTCCCGCGTCATGGTCCCGTCCGAGGCGTCCGCCGCTCTGGCCGTAAAACGCACCCTGCCGGTCTGCTGCCACACGGCAAACGCGGCCAGCTGTTCGGCGCTGGGGTACTTTTTCCGTTCCCTGGCCAGACGCTGGGCGATCAGCGCGTCCACCTCGGCCTGGGTAAACGTCTTTTCCTGCTGCTGTGCAGCGGTGCCGGTAGTCTCCTCCATATCAGTCCCTCCGTTTAAGGCCCGTCGGCCGATCTATAGGAAAACGCCGCGCCTGAGGCGCCGCGCCCCCGTCAGTTTTTATCCGCCCCCGCGGCGGCCTCCACGGCTCTGGCCTGCTCCTCGGAATACCCCTCGAACTTCGTCAGGAAGTACCAGAACGGGACCTTCCCGTCGGCCACGTACCCGTACCACCGGGCCCGGTCCTCCTCCCGGTTATATGTCACGTCTCCGAAGTCATAGCTGACCGCGTACGTCCCCGCCGGCGTGAGGGCGTACCCCTCCGCCAGCCTGTCCAGGGCGTATATGAGCCCGTCCAGCGCCGCCTCCAGCTTGTCCCGCACGTCCTTTATCAGCTGCACGGTCCGCCGGTCGTCCGCCTCCACCTGGGTGGCGGTGACCATGCCGGAGCGCTGGTTAAAGACGAAATAGCCGTTGGAAAAGCCGCATTTGAAGCCGATCTGAGAGAGCAGCGCGTCGATGCCCTTCAGCCGCACCTCGGTGTGCAGCGCCGGGTCGATCTCCTGGTAATACTCCGCCGCGCCGGAGCCGAAGGCCCGCTTGATGAACCGGGGCAGCCGGAGCCGCCGCGCGCCGCCCAGCGCCGTGCCGGCCTGCTCGGTGAGCCGGTCGTCCAACAGGGCCAGCCGGCGGCTGTCGTAGATCTCCCCGGCGTTGCGGCTGTAGGCGATATCCAGATCCTGCAGCTCCTCCAGCGCGTCGGCGAACACCGGCAGCCCCATGGGCAAGGCCGGGTCCAGATAGTTGGCCGCCGGCATGCGCAGCACCCCGAACAGGGGCCTTTCCACCCCCTCCGCCGTCATATCCTCCGCCAGCTCCGCCCAGGGCGTGACCTCTATGGGCACGGCCCTGCCCGCCTCTGTCGGAGAATCGGCCATCAGGCACCGGTTGGACACCCCGTACCGCCCGTCGGGCAGGAAGCGGTGGTACTCCATCCGGGTAAAAACCTTCTCCCGCTCCTGATCGTACCGCCGGGAGAAAAACACCGCCCCGGTCACATTTCCCCCGTCTGTGTCGGTGATGAGAAACTGCTCCGGCGTGAGCAGCTCCACGTCCTGCCCGTTGGGCTTGAGGATCACCGTGCCATAGGCGCAGCCATACTCCACCCAGTGGCGCAGGTTGAAATAGCACCTGTCGATCTGCCGCTGCAGCCACGCCGCCCGCGCCGTACCGCCGCCCACGGTGACGCCCGCCGCCAGGGTAGTCAGTCTGGCGGTCTCCGAGCATATGCTCCGGGCCATATCCACGGTCCTGATCTGGTTTTCCGGGTCCGTGTCCAGCCAATCCGGCTGCCCGCAGTACACCGCCGCGCACCGGCGCAGCAGCCGCTCTGTGGCCCGATCCGCCAGCGGCCGCACGCCGAACAGCTCCCGCACCGCTTCATTTCTGTGATAGATCCCCATATTTTCTCCCTTCTGTTCTGGCCCTCTTGTGCAAGGACCCGTCCACCACCATGCCAAAGTCTCCCCTGTGCAAGGGGAGGCGGCGCGGCGCAAGCCGTGACGGAGGGGTTGTCCTCGCGACGTTCTCCCTTTATTTCCGTCCACCTCTTGCCCCTTCACGCGCTCGCGCCCCGTCTGTTGAACAGCGCCTCGTATGCGTACCGCAGGGCGGATATGGCGTGGTCGTCCCTGTCCGGGTAACCGCTGATCACACTGCCGTCCCTGTCCCTGGCGTACTCATACCCCGCGATCTCC
Source organism: uncultured Oscillospiraceae bacterium (assembly GCA_947626585.1). Taxonomy (GTDB): domain Bacteria; phylum Bacillota; class Clostridia; order Oscillospirales; family Oscillospiraceae; genus RUG626. Next base: position 956 of record CANQSU010000153.1, on the reverse strand, counting down.
CCATACGCCCCCGGCGTTCGGGCCGGGTCGATGACCAGCGTCCTGCTCTGCAGCCATTTGAAGCCGTAATCCACGCTCCCCGGCCCCTTCACCGCGCCCCGTGCCGGCAGACCCATGTCCCGCCAGTCGGCGACGCTTTTGGGCTCTGCGCTGTCACACACGATGGGGTAGTCGAAATACCCCCGGTCCCGCACCCACCGGGCCGTCTCCCGGTTGCTCTTGCAGTTAACATAATACTCATCCAGCAGATATATCCGCTCCTGTGCCGGGTCGTACCCCGTGCGCAGAAAGGCGAATTTGTCCGGGTACCAGCCCCAGTCCGTTCCCTGGAAGATGCGGTCCATGGAGCCGATCTCGCCCTCGGAGATGGTCCGTACCTCCAGCTTTGTGAACACGCTGGCGCCGGTACCCACCGCCTCGCCCAGATACTCGTGCCGGTATGCCCGCTCGTCCCTGACCCGCAGCCGCTCTGCCTCGGCGAAGAACGCCTCCCCCAGCCACGCTCTGGGTGCGTCCAGGTAGGTGCTCTTATGCCGCAGCCGGTCGGGCCTGTCCTCCAGGGCGTCCCGGTTGGCCCAGTTGTCACGGGAGACGGGCGGGTTATAGCTCTCGAAATTCCAGAACCGGTCCCCGCCCCGCATGGTGGACTGCAGGATAGAGCGTATCTCCTCCCGCCCGGCGAACTGGTCCTTCTCCTCGAAATGGGTCACGGCGATGTATCCGAAGGGGACCTTGATGGATTTCAGCTTCATGGGCTCATCCGCGCCCCGGAAGAGGACGCGCTGCCCGGTAGGGCGGTATATGAGCTCCAGCGGGGACAGTCTCGCCTCCCATTTCGCCGCCATCCCCAGCTTGTCCAGGGCCCACATGTACTGGGCGAACACGCTGTCCCGCAGCGTGGCCGCCACCTTGCGCAGCACCAGCGCGTGGGTGCCGGGGTTTTGCACCAGCAGCAG
>CANQSU010000152.1 GCA_947626585.1 uncultured Oscillospiraceae bacterium | reverse complement strand
GGAAAACAGATAATTTTGCGGCGTCTGTTTTCATCCCTATTTGTGCCGGTGCCGCACCGGCATGGTGATTACCATGGCTAAAGCCCATGTTACAGACCAGACCTCCCCGCGTAAATTCGGTATACGCGACTCCCTGGCCTACGCCGCCGGCGACTTCGGCTGCAACATGTCCTTCGCCCTGAAGGGCACCATGATCATCTTCTGGACCCAGTTCATGAAGATGGATTCCGTCGTCTACGCCGCCCTGTTGCTGGTGTGCCAGGTCTGGGACGCCATCAACGACCCGCTGCTGGGCTCCATCATCGACGCGGATCGCCACAAGTATAGGCGAAACAAATTCCTGACCTACATCTCCTTCGGCTCCATCGGTCTGATGTTCGCCGGGGCGTTGTGCTTCATCCCGTGGATACCCAAGGATCAGGAGATCATCAAGGGCATCGTATTCATCTGCGGCTACGTCATATGGGACGCCTTCTACACCATCGCCAACGTGCCCTACGGCTCCCTCCTGAGCCTCATCTCCGACGACCCCGGCGACCGGGCCAGCCTGTCCGCCTGGCGCAGTGTGGGCTCCATGCTGGGCAACCTTGCCACCATGGCGCTGATCCCCGTCCTCATCTACGACGCCAACGACAACATCATGGGCGAGCGGGTGTTCTTCGTGGCCCTGGTCATGGGCGTCCTGGGCTTCATCGCTTTCCGCTTTATGATCGCCAACACCGTTATCCGTGTGGAGGACAACGTGAAGGTCTCCGAGGAGCGGCAGAAATTCAATGTATTCAAGGCCATGAAGAACTTCATGAGCAACCGTCCCGCCGTGGGCGCGACCCTGGCCGCCATGGGTATGTTCCTGGGGATGCAGGGCGCCTCCGCCGCCGTGACCGTCCTGTTCCAGTCCTACTTCCACAACGCCCGGATCTCCGGCCTTGTCTCCATGTTCGCCATGCTGCCCATTATCCTCTTCACGCCTCTTGCGCGGAAGATGGTAGGTAAGTACGGCAAGAAGGAGCTTTCCGTAGTGGGCGCTGTCGTCAGCATCGCCGCCTGTGCCCTGATGCTGATCCTGCCCATCAGCCCCGACGGCAAGGGCATAGGCATCTACATCGCCTGTCAGCTTATCAACTCCTTGGGCATGGGCATCTACTCCACCGTCAGCTGGTCCATGATGGGCGACGCCATCGACTACAACGAGTGGAAGCACGGCGCTCGCGAGGAGGGCACCGTCTACGCCCTCCACTCCTTCTTCCGCAAGCTGGCCCAGGGCCTGGGGCCGTCCCTGATCCTGGTCATTATGGTGGCTCTTGGTTACGTGGAGGAAAACGAGGGCAACCAGGTGGCCGAGGTGGCCCGCAATATGCGCTATCTCGTTCCCGGCGCGTACCTGTTCTCCGCAGCCCTGCAGCTGGTGGGTCTGGGACTCATCTACAATCTGGACAAAAACACTTTGTCGCAGATGGAGTCCGAGCTTAAGGAGCGCAAGGCGTGATAACGCTACTAGGCCCCGCCGTGACCGGAACTGCGCCTTCCCGGCGGGCTTGACATAAACCGCCCTCCGGGGCATCTACCGGGCGCGATACGCCCAAAAAAATTCAAAGAAGGGTGAAAAAATGAACAAAACACAACGCAATGTCCGCCCCTTCGGTATGAGGGACAAGCTGGGCTATATGTTCGGTGACTTCGGCAACGACTTCACCTTCATACTGTCCTCCAGCTTCATGGCAAAGTTCTACTCCGACGTCATGGGCGTCGACGTGGCGATCAGCGGTCTTCTCGTCATGCTGGCCCGTTTTGTGGACGCCTTCACCGACGTGACCATGGGCCAAATCGTGGACCGCTCCAAGCTCACCAAGAACGGTAAGTTCCGCCCCTGGATACTCCGCATGTGCATCCCCGTGGCGATCGCCTCCTTCCTCATCTATCAGTCGTCCTTCGCGAACGCCTCCATGGGCTTCAAAATTTTCTGGATGTTCTTTACATACCTGCTGTGGGGCTCCTTCTGCTACACCGGTATCAACATCCCCTACGGCTCCATGGCCTCCGCCATCTCCGCCGACCCCAGTGACCGGGCCCAGCTGTCCACCTGGCGCACCATCGGCGCTACCCTGGCCGGTACCGCCATCGGTGTGGGGACTCCTCTGGTGGCCTACGTCACCGTGAACGACCAAAAGGTTCTCTCCGGCTCCCGCATGACCCTCATCGCCGGCATCTTCTCCCTGTGTGCCATCGGTTGCTACCTGCTGTGCTACTTCCTGACCACCGAGCGTGTGGAGGTCCCCAAAAACGACAACAAGCTGGAGATCGGCAAGCTGCTAAAGAGCCTGGTCACCAACAGGGCACTTCTGGGCATCATCGTCGCCGCCATCTTCCTGTTGGTGGGGATGCTGGGCATGCAGAACATGGCTGCCTATGTGTTCCCTAACTATTACAACAACACCACCGCCCAGTCCGCCTCATCCCTGGCCGGCACCGTGGTCATGCTGGTGATCTGCGCGCCCCTCGCCACGGTCCTCGCCAAGAAGTTCGGCAAGAAGGAGCTGTCCATCGTCTCCTGCGCCTTCGGCGCCGTGGTGTACCTTGTTTGCCTCGTCGTCCGTCCCTCCAGCCCATGGGTCTATGTGGTCTTCTACACCCTGGCCTACATGGGCCTCGGCTTCTTCAACACCGTCATTTGGGCTATGATCACCGACGTCATTGACGACGCGGAGGTCAAAAACGGCGTCCGGGAGGACGGCACCATTTACTCCGTATATTCCTTCGCCCGGAAGCTGGGCCAGGCGGCCACTGCCGGCCTGTCCGGCCTGCTGCTCAGGATGGTGGGATATACCCAGGCCACCCAGTTCGACCCGGATGTGACCCTGGGCATCTTCCGCCTGAGCTGCATCATCCCCGCCATCGGCTTGGGCCTTGTGGCTGTCGCCCTGGCTTTCATCTATCCCCTCAACAAGAAGAGGGTGGAGGAGAACTCCGCCATGCTGGCAAAGAAGCAGAAATAACGTCACAGTTCATAACGGGCGGGGATGACCCCGCCCGCGTTGTGATGCAAGAGCATTCAAGCATATTAAGTTGAAAGGTGGAAACGCCTGTGAGCGTTTTAGATACGTACGTTAAAAAACACGACTACCTTGTGTGCGTGGACTCCGACGGGTGCGCCATGGACACCATGGACTGCAAGCATATCTACTGCTTCGGGCCCTGCATGGTGGCGGAGTGGGAGCTGGAGCAGTGGCGCGAGCCTATATTGGAGCGGTGGAATGAGATCAACCTCTACTCCATGACCCGCGGCATCAACCGCTTCAAGGCCCTCAATATGATGCTCACCGAGGTAAACGCGAAATATACGCCCGTGGACTGTTTGGAGGACCTGACGGCGTGGGTCAATTCCGGCGCGGCGCCCTCCAACGACGCTATCCAGAAGGCCATCGACGAGACGGGGAGTCCCATTCTCAAAAAGACTCTGAGCTGGTCAAAATCCGTCAACGCCGCTATCGTGGCCCTGCCGGAGGAGCTGAAAAAGCCCTTCGAGGGAGCCAAGGAGGGTTTGGCGGCGGCAAGCGAGTTTGCCGATGTCGCCATTGTCTCCTCTGCCAACCGGGACGCGGTGGTAGAGGAGTGGACGAAATTTAAGCTCCTGGACCACGTGGACATCATGCTGGCCCAGGACATGGGGAGCAAGGCCCACTGCATCAGTGAAATGCTGAAATTCGGTTACGACCCCAAAAAGGTCCTCATGGTGGGCGACGCTCCCGGCGACCAGGACGCGGCAAAGCAGAACGGCGTACACTACTATCCCATCCTCGTCCGGCACGAGGGCGAGAGTTGGGCCCATATACCCGACGCCTTCGACAAGCTCAGGGCGGGGGAGTACGGCGAGGCCGAGAAGGGGTACGTTAAAAGCTTCCTGCGCAATCTGGGCGCATAAGCGGCATCACATATAAAAAGGAGGAGATCCCCATGGTTGACCTTAAAGCGAAGCCCTTTTACTTAAATGACGAGCAGATCAAATGGGTGGAGGACACCATCGCCTCCATGACTCTGGACGAAAAGATAGGACAGCTCTTCGTCCTCATGCAGGCCGGCCCCGCCGCCACGGAGGAGCAGATCGCCGGCAAGCTCAGCGCCTTCCACCAAGGCGGTTTGCGCTGGCAGGGCGGCAACAAGGACAGCACCTATTTCCAGAACACCACCTATCAGAAGCACAGCAAGATCCCCCTCCTGATCGCCGCCAACTGCGACGACGGCGGCAACGGCGTCTGCCCGGAGGGGACCTTTGTGTCCACCGCCGTGGAGGCGGGAGCCGGCGACGTGGACGAGACGGCATATCACATGGGCCTTGTGGCGGGCCGTGAGGCCACGGCCCTCGGCGTAAACTGGATGTTTAATCCGGTGGCCGACGTATACATGAACTGGCGCAACACCATCGTCAATACACGCTCCTTCGGCACGGACATCGACCGGGTGATCCGAGGCGTCCGGGGCTACATCCGTGGCATTAAGGACGCCAACCCCAACATGGCCGCCTGCTGTAAGCACTTCCCTGGCGACGGCGTGGAGGAGCTGGACCAGCACCTTGCCTTGGGCGTCAACAACCTCTCCGTGGAGGAGTGGAACGCCACCTTCCGCAAGGTCTATGAGACGGCCATCGACGAGGGACTGGAGACGATTATGGTGGGCCACATCGCCCTTCCGCAGATGTCCAAGCATCTGCGTCCCGGTATGACGGATGCGGAGGTCATGCCCGCCACCCTGGCGCCGGAGTTGATCACCGACCTTCTGCGGGGCGAGATGGGCTTTAACGGCCTTGTGATCACAGACGCCAGCCACATGATCGGCATGTCCGCCATGTCCAGGCGCTGCGACGCCGTCCCCGGCGCGTTCATCGCCGGGTGCGATATGTTCCTGTTCTCCGACCAGCCGGAGGAGGACTACGGCTACGTCAAGGCGGCTCTTGAGGACGGCAGACTCACCGAGGAGCGCCTCTCCGATGCTCTCCACCATATTCTGGGCCTCAAGGCGAAGCTCCATCTCTATGAGGAAAGCGTCCGCATCCCCGACCCCGCCCTGAAGGACAAGTGGATCGGCTGTGAGGAGCATAAGGAGTACACCCGCGCCGCCGCCGAGAAGTCCGTCACCCTGGTCAAGGACACCATCCATATGATCCCTGTAAACCCCGCCGAAAAGAAGCGCGTCTTCCTGGTGTACGTCCAGTCCACCCCTACCAGCAAGGGCTACAAGGGCGACCCGGTGAAGCAGGTCGTCGTCGAGGAGCTTGAGCGCGCCGGTTTTGAGGTACACCTCTGCCCCAACTTCCACGATCTGGAGGTGGAGCGGGGCGTCAGCCCCATGAATATGGCCCTGATGATGTCCCACGGCACCAGGGCGCAGTTCGCCGCCGAGAACGACCTTGCCCTCATCGTCATAAACGTCAAGGGCTACGCTCAGGAGAACCACGTGCGCCTTCGCTGGAGCTGCAACCACTCCTGCGAGCTTCCCTGGTACAACCTGGAGATCCCCACGGCGGCGATATCTTTAAATTACACAAACCACATGATCGACGTGCCAAATGTCCACACCTTCATCAACGCCTACGCCCCTGACAGGGCCTGCATCCGCGCCGCCATCGAGAAGCTCACCGGCAAGAGCGAGTTTGAGGGCGTGGCGGAGGACACGGTGTTCTGCGGGCGCTGGGACACAAGGCTTTAAGGAGGAAAAACCATGAAAAGCTCATTTCGCTGGTACGGAGACTCAGACCCTGTGACGCTGGACGAGATACGGCAGATTCCCGGTATGCGGTCTATCGTGTCCGCTGTCTATGACGTGAAGCCCGGCGAGGTCTGGCCGGAGGAGTCCATCAAACACTTGTCTGACGAGTGCAAAGAACACGGCCTCATTTTCGACGTGGTGGAGTCCATCCCCGTGACGGAGGAAATCAAGCTGGGACGCCCGGAGCGGGACCGGCACATCGAAAACTACTGCGAGAATATCCGCCGTTGCGCCAAGTACGGGGTGAAGTGCGTCACCTACAACTTCATGCCCGTGTTCGACTGGACCCGGACGCAGCTTGACAAAGAGGGTGCGGACGGCTCCACCAGCCTTGTCATGTATTGGGACCAGATGAAGGGCTTAGACCCCCTCAAAGACGACATCCACCTACCCGGCTGGGACTCCAGCTACACCCAGGACGAGGTCCGGGACCTGATCCGCGCCTACGGTGAGATAGGGGAGGAGGGGCTTTGGGCGAATATTGAGTACTTCTTAAAGCGCGTCATTCCTGTTGCCGAGGTGTGCGGCGTGGTCATGGCCCTCCACCCGGACGATCCCCCGTACCCCATCTTCGGCCTGCCCCGCGTCGTTACGAACGAGGCGAATATTGACCGCTACCTCTCCATCGTGGACAGCCCCGCGAATACGCTGTGTCTCTGCACCGGCTCCTTGGGATGTTCGCCTACTAACGACATTCCCAAACTTGTCCGCAAGTACTCCGCCATGAAACGCATCGGGTTTATGCACCTGCGCAACGTGAAAATTCTCCCCGACACCTCCTTTGAGGAATCGGGGCACCTCACCAAAAACGGCTCTCTGGACATGAACGCCATCGTGAAGGCCCTGGTGGAAACCGGCTTTGACGGTTACTTCCGCCCCGACCACGGACGCATGATTTGGGGCGAGACAGGCAAACCCGGCTACGGCCTCTTCGACCGTGCTCTCGGCTCTGCCTACATCAACGGCCTTATCGAAGCCAACGGCGGTGTCATCGAATGACTTGTAGGGGCCGCC
>CANQSU010000151.1 GCA_947626585.1 uncultured Oscillospiraceae bacterium | reverse complement strand
TTCTCCTGCTTGGCCTCCTCGTTGCAGCACTCGATGAGGGAGAGGATCTTCTCGTCGGTGGTGTTGCTCTGGCGGACGAGGGAGCGGGTGTAGCGGTAGGTGATGTAGTTCTTGGCCACCTCGAAGGCCCCGTGGGCCATGATCTGCTTCTCCACCAGGTCCTGGATCTCCTCTACGGAGGGAGAACGGCCCATGTTCTCGCAGTCAAGAGCCACGGACTCCGAGATGCGCCTGATCTGGAGGGGGGTCATGCGGGAGGTCTCCTCCACGGACATATTGGCCTTGCTGATGGCGTTCTCGATCTTTTTAATGTCGAAGTCCATCTCCGCGCCGTTTCGTTTGATGATCTTCATATCTGTCTCCCCTTTGTTCGGTCTTTCACATATTTCCAGAATTATTTCAGACATTGAATTAATGAACGGCCCAAAATTGGCCCCTGAAAACCGGAAGCACAATAAAATATATCACCGAAAGGATCGGTTGTCAAGTGCAAAATAGCATATCTTGTGTTTTTGACATTTGGCATAACACAATATACAGGATCTCACACGCTGTTTAACATTTTCGCCGCAAAAGCCGCCATATTTGGAGCTTCTTGCCGCTTTTCCGCCGAAAAAACTGTTTAAAAATGAACAAGATACAGGATTTGACAATGTCACAGGCGTATTGCCGTGCCGCCGCGGACGGTGACGCTCTCCGGCGTCACGTCGCAGTCCAGGGCCAGAAGGCCCACCCCGGCGGCGCCGGCTTGTTTCAGGGACTCCGCAAACGCCGGGTGGGTGACACGGTTGGGGGCGAAATAACGGACGTCCGACATCTGTATGATGAATACGGCCCAGGCTGAAAAACCGGCCTCCACGCATTTGACAAGCTCCTTTAAGTGCTTCACGCCCCGCTCCGTGGGCGCGTCGGGGAAGAGGGCGACGCCGTTCTCCTCCAGCGTCACGCCCTTGACCTCGCAGAAGGCGCGCGTCTCATGGTTTTCCACATAGAAGTCGAGCCGCGAATCCCCAAAGCGGGTCTCCGGCTTTATCAGCGTGGGGGAGGGGAGCAGGAGGCCGGAGGCCAGATATTCCCCAAAGACCCGATTGGGCGCGGCGGAGTCCATGTTGATGAGGCGGCCGCCCTTTTGAACGGCGATCAGGTCAAAGCGGGTCCTGCGGGCCGGGTTGCCGCTCTCCGTGACCCACACCGCCGCCCCCGGCACCAAAAGCTCCCGGCACCGGCCCGTGTTTTTGACGTGGCAGACCTCCGCGCGGCCGTCAAGCTCCACATAAGCTATGAATCTGTTGGGGCGGCTCAGAAAGACGCCCTCTCGGACATTTTCGTACCTCATGGGCGTGCCTCCGGGAGAAACGGTGTTATACTAATACCCAATTAAAACAAGACATTCGCGACGGTCTTTTTCGCGTCATGCGGCGTCAGCCGCCTTGGGAATACACAAAGTATTCCCTGCGGCGCCTTCCTTGCCTGTCACGAAAAATCCTCGCCGCTCGGTGTCTACTTTTAAATGGGTATTAATATTATTAATGTATTTTACACCTGTCCGCACTGTTGTCAAGGGTTGAATTTTTGAAATTTTGTGGTACAATCACTATAAAATATATGCGTTTCCGGAGGTTTTTTCCTTGAACATCATCATTGTGGGCGCCGGAGGTGTCGGGTACTCGCTGGCGGACAATTTGAATTCCGAGGGACATCAGATCACGCTCATCGACCCCAACGCCGACAGGCTCAACTCGGCTCTCGAAAAAATAGACGTGCAGGGCATCGCCGGAAACGGCGTCAGCCACGAGGTCCTGGAGGAAGCCGGCATCGCGAACGCCGATCTGCTGATCGCCGTCACCGACCAGGATGAGGTCAACATGCTTTGCTGCCTCATGGCAAAGAAGCTCTCCGGGTGCCAGACCATCGCCCGGGTGCGCAATCCCGTCTATTACCGGGAGGTCAACCTCATCAAGGACGAGCTGGGCCTCTCCATGGCGATCAACCCCGAGTCCGCGACCGCCGGCGAGATATTTGACCTCATCCAGATCCCCGGCGCCATGACGGTGGAGTCCTTTGCCAAGGGCCGGGTGAACCTCATCGAGATCATCATCCCGGAGGGTTCTCCGGCGGACAACATAAAGGTCATGGACTTCCCCGGCAGGATATCCAAGGGCACCCTCATCTGTATTCTGGAGCGGGCCGGCACCAGGGCGGTGGAGATCCCCCGCGGCGACACGGTCCTCAAGGCCGGCGACCGGATATACATCATAACCCCGCCCCAGGAGATGGCAAATCTCTTCAAAAGGCTGGGCTTCCAGATCAAGCCCACCAGGGACGTGATGATCATCGGCGGAGGCAGGACCGGCTACTATCTGGCCGACCTGCTGCTGGCCTCCGGCAGCCGGGTGAAGATCATCGAGAAAAACAGGGCGCTGTGCGAGGAGCTTTCCGCCAACCTCCCCGGCGCGGAGGTCATCTGCGGCGACGCCGTGGACAGACAGCTGCTCCTTGAGGAGGGAATCACCGGCGAGGACGTGTTCGTGCCGCTGACGGACATGGACGAGGAGAACATCCTGCTGGCGCTCTACGCCAGAAAGATCTCCAAGGTGCGGGCCATCACCAAGGTCTCCACCGTGGGCTTCACCGAGGTCACCGAGGAGCTTCCCGTGGGGAGCATCATAAACCCCAAGGAGATCACGGCCTACAGTATTTTGCGATATGTGCGCGCCATGTCCAACTCCTCGGATTCCAGCAACATCGAGTCCCTCTATTACCTGGCCGGACGCAAGGTGGAGGCGCTGGAGTTCCACATCAGGGCCGACAGCGCCGTAACGAACATCCCCCTTTCGGAGCTGCGGCCCCGGATGATCCCCAATCTGCTCATCTGCTGTATCTACCGGGAGAGCCGGCTCATCATCCCCCGCGGCAACGACGAGATCCGCCGCGGCGACACCGTGGTGCTGGTCACCACCGCCCAGAAGCTCCAGTCCATCAACGACATTCTCAAATGAGGCGGGGAAAGCTATGAATTATTCCTTCATTCGCTGGCTGGTGGGCTGGGTGCTGTGTATCGAGGCGGCGTTTCTGCTGATCCCTCTTGGCCTGTGCATAGGCTGCGGGGAGCCCTACGCCGTCGATTATCTGATCGCCATAGCCGTCACCGCCGCGCCGGGGCTGGCCCTCGCGCTGAGAAAGCCGAAGAACACGATATTTTACGCCCGCGAGGGCTTTGTCGCCACGGCGCTTTCATGGATCTTCCTGTCCCTGGCCGGGGCGCTTCCCTTCTTCATCTCCGGGTGCATACCCAATTTCGTGGACGCCCTCTTTGAGGTCATCTCCGGCTTTACCACCACCGGCGCGTCCATCCTCTCCGATGTGGAGGCCATGCCCAAGTCGCTCCTCTTTTGGAGGAGCTTTACCCACTGGATCGGCGGCATGGGCGTCCTGGTGTTCCTTCTGGCGCTCCTGCCGATGGCGGGCGGCCAGAGCATCCTCATCATGCGCGCCGAGTCCCCCGGCCCCTCCGTGGGCAAGCTGGTGCCCAGACTTCAGAAAACCGCCGTTTACCTCTACGGCATCTACCTGAGCATGACGGTTCTGGAGGTGGTGATCCTTATCCTGGGGCGGCTCGACCTGTTTTCCGCCCTGTGCATAGCCTTCGGCACCGCCGGCACCGGCGGCTTCGGGATCCTCAACGACTCCTTTGCCAGCTACTCGCCCTTCGTGCAGGTGGTGGTCACGGTATTCATGTTCGCCTTCGGCGTGAATTTTAACTTCTACTTCTTCCTTCTCATCAGGAAATTCCGCTCGGCTTTGGCCATGGAGGAGGTGCGGGGGTATCTCTGCATCTTCCTGGGGGCCGTGGCGCTGGTTACGGTCAACCTCATGACCCAGGGGAGCATGGGCTTCAGCCGCGCCCTTCTCCACTCGGCGTTCCAATGCTCGTCCATCATGACCACCACGGGCTTTTCCAGCGTGGACTTCGACCTGTGGCCCACCTTCTCAAAGACGGTGCTTATCTGCCTCATGTTCGTGGGCGCCTGCGCCGGGTCCACCGGAGGCGGCATCAAGGTCAGCCGTATCCTCATGTATTTCAAGAGCGTCGGCCGTGAGCTGCGGCGGATGATCCACCCCCGCTCCGTCACCGTGGTGCGCCTGGACGGCAAGGCGCTGGAGAGCCGTATGATCCACTCGGTGAACAGCTGGCTGCTGGCGTATATTACCGTATTCTTCCTCTCCATGCTCATCATCAGCGTTGACAACTTCGACTTCACCACCAATTTCTCCGCCGTGGCGGCCACCCTCAACAACATCGGTCCCGGCCTCAGCCTGGTGGGACCCACAAGGAATTTCGGAGACTACTCGGCCCTCTCCAAAATCGTCCTGATGTTCGACATGCTGGCCGGCAGACTTGAGATCTTTCCGATGCTCCTGATGCTCCGCCCCGCCACATGGAGAAAATAACCGGACGGCTCCCCCGGAGAGGGGAGCCGTCAACCCGTTGACAAAGGCAAAGCCTTTGCTATCGGAAGAAATTTGCATTCTATTTTTTTGCGCCCGTGGTGCGAAGCTCCGCGAGGCTTTGTCTACAGTCTGGGCTCCCCTTCGTAAGGGGAGCTGTCACGGCGCAGCCGTGACTGAGGGGTCGAGGGTTCCGATTAGCGCAGAATTCAGGCGCCGGCAAAACCCTTCACCCTCGACCCTACCGGCCCCGCGGGGCCGCCTCCCCTTATGAAGGGGAGGCTAAGCCGTTGACAAAGGCAAAGCCTTTGCCAACGGAAGGAATTTGCATTTTTTCGCGCCTGCGGGCGCGAGGCTTTGTCTACAGTCTGACGGCTCCCCGGAGAGGGGAGCCGTACCGCGTCTTATAGGATCTTTACCTTGTACGTTCTCAGCCAGTGGTTGAGCTGTAAAAACCAGGCCACGGTCTGGGGGGTGGTCATCAGCTGGCCGTACCAGGGAATGGCCCGGTCGGAGACCATCAGCTCGCGTAACGCGTCCTCCCTGACGATCTCGTGGAGGGGCTGGGTTTTATCCGCGATGACCGCCTCAAGCTCCCTGTTGACCGCCGCCAGATACGCCGGGTTGTGGGTCTTGGGGTAGGGGCTTTTCTTGCGCCAGAGGACCCGGTCGGGCAGGACGCCCCGCATGGCCTCCCGGAGAAGGCCCTTTTCATATCCGTCATGATCCTTGTACTCCCAGGGCACGGTGTAGAGGTATTCCGCGACGCGGTGGTCGCAGAAGGGCACCCGCACCTCCAGCGAGGACCACATGCTCATGCGGTCCTTCCGGTCGAGTAAGGTCTGCATGAACCAGTCCACGTTCAGATTCATCATCTGCTTCATGCGGGTCTCCAGCGGATCTGTGCCGGGGAGGATGTCGGATTCCCGGCAGGTCTTGCGGTAATAGTGATCCACGAATTCGGCGGGGTCCACGTCCAGAACGCCGTCCTTTATGAAGGAGGCCCGATAGGCCGTGGACTGGGCCCAGGGAAAGCCCTCCCGCTCCCGGACGGTGGGGTCCCGATACCAGGGGTAGCCGCCGAAGATCTCGTCGGCGCACTCGCCGGACACGGCCACGGTGGCGAGCTTTTTGATCTCCCGGCAGAAGAGCAGAAGGGACGAGTCCACGTCCGCCATGCCGGGCAGGTCCCGGGCTTCCACGGCGTCATAGAGGGCCCGGACCAGCTCGGGGGTGTCCAGGGTGATCAGGTGGTGATGGCCGTTTAGGAAATCCGCCATGATTTTGATGAACTCCGGGTCGGAGTTGGGCTGGAACTTGCTGGCCTTGAAATATTTGGCGTTGTTGAGGTAGTCCACGGACACCGTGTCCAGCTTTCGCCCCGCGGCGGTGTATTCCCCGTCCGCCACCGCGGAGATGAGGGAGGAGTCCAGCCCGCCGGACAGGAACGTGCAGAGCGGTACGTCGGACACAAGCTGGCGGGTGATGGCGTCCGTCACCAGGTATCGCACCTTTTCGGCGGCCTCGGGGAAGGTGTCCGTGCAGGGCGCGTCCCGGAGACGCCAGTACCGGCGGAGGGTCAGCGTGTCGGTGCCGGGCTCATAAAAGCCGCACTCGCCGGGAAGAAGCTCAAAAACATCCTTAAAGACCCCGCTCCCCGGAACGCGGCCGGGACCCAGCAGAAGCACCTGGGCAAGGCCCTCGCGGGTGACCTCCGGCTCCACCCAGGGGTGGCGCAGAAGGGCCTTCAGCTCCGAGGCGAAGATCAGCGCGCCGCGCCGGCGGGCGTAAAAGAGGGGCTTGACGCCCATCCGATCCCGGCAGAGAAAGAGGCGCCCCAGCTTTTCGTCCCACACCGCGAAGGCGTATATGCCGTTGAGCTTATCCACCGCCGCCTCGCCCCACTGGGCGAAGGCGTGGAGCAGGACCTCCGTGTCCGAGCGGTTTTCAAAGGTGTGGCCCAGAGCGGCCAGCTCCCGCCGAAGCTCCGGCGTGTTGTAGATCTCGCCGTTGTAGATGATGGTGTAAGTCCCGTATCTCATGGGCTGGCGTCCGTTTTCCGGGTCCATGACCGACAGCCGCGCGTGAATGAGCGCCGCCGCGTCAAAGACGGCCATCCCCCTCTGATCCGGCCCCCGGCGGGACAAAGAGCCCCGCATATCCTCAAAAACGGGCAGAAGCGGCCTTACATCCCCGCCGATCTGCCCCGCGATTCCGCACATAAGCATACCTCCTGAAAAAATGGCGTTCACCGTGAGGGTGAACGCCGTTGTTCTGTTTGTAGTATATGCCGGATCGACCGTTTTGCGCCGGGACTCGCCGGCCTTAAATCACCTCGTTCTTCATGGCCTCGATGGGATTATCCCGCTTGATGCCCGCCATGGAGTACATCATGGAGAGGA
>CANQSU010000150.1 GCA_947626585.1 uncultured Oscillospiraceae bacterium | reverse complement strand
CGATGATGAAGGGGCGGATATAGAGGCTGGCGCCCTTCTGGTCGGGCACCCAATCCCGCTCGATGGCGACCAGCCGCTTCACCGCGTCCACGCAGAAATCCACGCCGATCTCCGGGATGCTCATGCGGACGGCGGAGTTGTTCATGCGCTTGAAATTCTCCTCGGGCCGGAAGAGCCATATGGAGCCGTCGGCGCGGCGATAGGCCTTGAGGCCCTCGAAGATCTCCTGGGCGTAGTGGAACACCATGCAGGAGGGATCCAGGGTGAAGGGACCGTAGGGGACGATGCGGGGGTCGTGCCAGCCCTGGCCCTCGGTGTAGTCCATCAGGAACATGTGGTCGGAGAAGAATTTGCCGAAGGGCAGGGGATCCAGATGGGGCTTCTCCTTGGGGGACTTGGTAAGCTCAACGCGGATCTTTTCCATGTATGTACACTCCTTTAAGATGTTGGTTCACGGGGCCGGCGGCCCGGACCTCCGGGCCGCGGGTTCGTCCTGTGCGTGCGCCGCTTTATCGCGGTAAAACGCCATTTGCAATATTGTATCACTGTTCCTGCAAAAACGCAACCACCATTCCGCACAATTATAGGGACTTTTTTATCTGATTTATCGCATTTTTTTCAAGTCTTGACACCTGGGCCTGGCTGATGCCCACCTCGGCGGATACCTGCATCTGGGTCTTGCCCTCGTAAAAGCGCAGAGAGAGGATGCGCTTTTCCCGCTCCGAGAGGGCGTTGATGGCGTCGGACAGGGCGATCTCGTCCAGCCACGACTCGTCGGTGTTTTTGGTGTCCCCGATCTGATCCATCCCGCATACCGCGTCCCCGGACTCGGAATAGATGGGTTCGTAGAGGCTCACCGGCTCGGCTACCGCGTCCATGGCGATGACTACTTCCTCACGGGGCAGCTTCAGCGCCGCCGCGATCTCCTCCACCGTGGGCTCCCGCTGGCTCTCCAGCATCAGCTTTTCCTTCACCTGCAAAACCTTGTAGGCCGTGTCCCGGATGCTTCTGCTGACCCGCAGGGGGGAGTTGTCACGCAGAAAGCGGCGGATCTCCCCTATGATCATGGGTACGCCATAAGTGGAAAACATGACCTTCATTTCCAGGTTGAAGTTGTCTATTGCTTTGATCAGCCCAATACACCCTACCTGAAAGATGTCGTCGGCGTTCTCGCCCCTGCCCATGAATTTCTGCACCACCGACAGCACCAGCCGGAGATTTCCCTCGATGAGCCTGTCCCGGGCCTCGTTGTCGCCGGCCCTGGCCTTCCGCAGAAGCTCCATGGTCTCGTCGTTTTTCAGCACCGGCAATTTTGATGTGTTGATCCCGCAGATCTCGACCTTACCCTGCATGAAAACGCCCCCTCGTCTTTTTGTACGAGGGTAGTATTTCCGGGAAAGGATTTTTTCATACCGCAACAAAAGGGGGCCCAATTGCGTTATAATGGCAGAAAGGAGGTGATACAGTGCCTCATTCCGACCGGTTGGAAAAGTTGATTTTATCGCACAGCACGGCGCTTTTCAGGGCCGCGGTCTCTGTTACGGGCAATTTCCAGGACGCGGAGGACGCGGTCCAGGAGGCATATTTGAAATTTTTGGAAACCAGTCCGAGGCTTGACGGAGAAAGTCGGGAGAAGGCGTGGCTCATGCGCGTCACGGTCAACGCCGCCCTGGACCGGGTACGGGAGAGGACGCGCCACCCCACGGGGGAGCTTCTGGATATCTACCCCGCGCCCGAGGGCGAGACCCGGGAGCTTTTGGAGTCCGTCGGCCGCCTGCCCGCCAACGAGCGCGCCGCCGTACATCTTTTTTACTACGAGGGGTATACCACCGACGAGATCGCGAAAATTTTGAAATGCCGCCCCGGAACGGCCAGGTCCTATCTGAGCCGGGCCAGGGAGCGGCTTCGGCGAGAGTTGAAAGGAGAAATCGAGCTATGAAGCGTTATGTAAACTATATGAACAGCATCGGGGCCCCGGAGGGCCTTGCGGAGAGCCTGGCGGAGCTGAGACCTGAAAAAAAGACCGTTCCCCTCTACCGCTGGGCCGCCGTTGCGGCGGCTGTGGCGCTGATCATCGGCGCGGGCGCCCTCTGGCACCGGGAACAGCCCGGAGCGGAGCTTTCGGATCCCTCCATGCTGGGGGAGGAAACAGGCAGGAGGGAATTGGGCGAGGAGCTGGCCACGGATACCGGCGGCGCCGCCCTGACCACCCCTGTGGGGGGCTGGTACGACCTGACGGACGGGGAGACGGTGACGCGGTACGTACTCCCGGCTCTGAATTTCCAGCCCGCCGGAGACAGGGCGGCCCTGGACTACGCCCTGGGGGACACCGCGAGGGAGGCGTCGGAGGAGGAGATCGAAAAGCTCCTGGGGGCGCGCTGGCGGGAGCATCTGGGCATCCCGGCGGAGGCGGAGACGAGGAGCGCCAACCTGTTTTTCTCCAAGGACGGCGATCCCTGCGGCTTTTCCCTGTGGGCCGCGTGGGACGGCGGGCAGATCTCCATCGAACAGTGCGTGGGCTATGACGTCCCCAGCTGCTGCGTCTCTCCGGATGACGCCTACGGCCACACGGATGTGGGCGGCGTGGACGTGGTCACCCTGACCTGGGACGACACCTGCGAGGTCAAATTCTTCACCCGCGGCACCGGCTGGAAGGCCACCGTCACCGGCGAAAACTACCGGGAGCTGACCGCCCGCTTCGTGCGCCTGGGCGTGTACGACTTTGATACAGGCCACGCTGCCGCCCTGGAGGAAGACGATAAAGACATCCCCGCCCCCGCCGGTGGGGAGATCACCCCCGGCTTCGACCCAACCAAATAAATCTCAGAGCAGGGGCCGCCGCGTTCCCGGAAAACCTTCTTTAAACCCTGTAAGGGCCGCCTCTCTGGGGCGGCCCGCCGAATTTCCGGGGCGTTTGCGGGAGGCTTTCCGGAAATTCGGCGGGTTGTTTTTTTCTATATTCCCGTTATCTCTTGCGCTCCGCGCTGAAATTTGGTATACTGACTGTAAGTTTTCCCCACGGAGGCCGGACATGGCGAAAAAGAGGCTTACAAATGAATTCGCGCGGTATGTGGAGCAGCTGCGGGAGCCCGAGCGGGAGAGCGTGGACACGTTTTTCCGGGTGCTGGACCAGCATCTGCGGCTTTCGCGCGAGTGGAAAAATCAGATCGTCCGGGACTTTGAAAACGCCCTTTTGTGGTATCACTGGCACGAGGTGCCCCTGGCGCGGGCGCTGGAGCTTTTGTCCCCCGCGAAGCTGGGCGGCTTCTACTCCCGGCCCGCCGACGACTGGTTTCCCCTGGACGCGGCGGCCAAGGTGTACCCGCTCAGTATGAGCCACAAGCAGATGGCGGTTTTCCGCCTGTCGGTGTATCTGGACGGGGACGTGGTGCCGGAGCTTCTGCAGATGGCCCTCACGTTCACCATCAAGCGGTTCCCCTTCTTTGCCACCACCATCAAAAACGGCGTCTTCTGGCATTATATTGACGCGGCGAAAAGGCGCTTCCCCGTGGAGCCGGAGTCCACGGTGCCCTGCGCGGATATCAACGTGTCCATGACGGGCTCCAAGTCCTTCCGGGTCCTCTATTTCAAAAACCGCGTGAGCTGTGAGTTCTTCCACATCCTCACCGACGGCACCGGCGGGATGGTGTTCCTGAAGAGCCTGACGGCGGAGTATCTGCGGCTCCTGGGCCGGGAGGTCAAGTGTGAAAAGGGCGTCCTGGACATCGACGCGCTGTCCGACGCCTCGGAGTCCGCCGACGACTTCTCCAAATACGTCTCCGGGAAAAAATCCTCCGGCTTTGTGGACAAGCCGGCCCTTCAGATGGGCGGGCGGCTTTCGAAGATCAAGCCCTGCCAGGTGATCCACTTCGACATGGACGCGGACGCGCTGCGCGGCGCGGCCAGAGAGCGGGGGGCGTCGGTGACGGCGCTGGTCACCGCCATGATGTTCATCGCCTGCAAGGCCGCCATGGATAAACAGCACGGCACCGTCCATATCCAGGTGCCGGCCAACATGCGGAATTATTTTGAATCAAAGACCCTGCGCAACTTCTCCCTCTACGCCAATATCCACCTGACGCTGGAGGAGATCAACACGGTGGAGGAGATTTTACCCAGGGTCACCGAACAGCTGAAGGCGGGCCTTTCCTTTGAAAAGATGCAGGAGATGATGAACGGCGCGGTGAAGCTGGTACGGTCGGTGCGGCTGGTGCCGCTCTTTATCAAGTGCCCCGTGGCCCGGGTAGTCTACGGCTTCCTGGGCGACCGGGCCTTCACCACCACTCTTTCCAATTTGGGCGTGGTGGAGGTACCCGAGGGCATGGCGGAGCATGTGCGGAAGATGGACTTTGTCCTCGGCACCGTGGCCCTGGCCCGGGCCGCCGTCTCCATGGTGACGGTGAACGGCGTCGCCACCCTGTCCGTCGCCAAGCTCACCGTGGACCCGTCCTTTGAGGAGCGTATGCTCAAGCTGTTTTCTGAAATGGGAATCGAGATCAAAGTCTCGGGGAGCGAGCTTTATGGATTTTGAGATAGTCTACCCCCACATCAAAAAACACTCCATCGCCATGCTGTACGTGCGGTACGTCTTTGGCCTCCTGTTCCTGACCGCGGCGGTGGTGTGTCCGATCGTCAACATCATTCTGAAGGGCAAGGCGTGGAGCGTCATTGTGCTGTGGTCGCTCTACATGGTCTGGACCCTGGTCCTGAAGGCGCCCCTGGTGGAGCGCAACCTCATCAGCCAGGGGGTAAAGCTGCTGGTGACCACGGTCATTCTGCTCATTCTCATCGACAGGCTCATCTACCCCGGCTGGGCGGCCTTCGTGGTACCCATCGTGGCCTACGCGTCGCTGATCGTGCTGGCGATCCTGTTCTTCGTCAACGTCTCCAAGCAGCGCCACAACGTAATGCCGCTGATCATCCTAACGGTCCTGGTGGCGGTTGCCTCCACCGTCGCGCTCTTTGTGTTCTCCGAGACCAGCTGGCCCATGATCGTCCTGGCGGTCACCGCCGCCGTCCTTCTGGCCGCCACAGTGTTCATCCTGAAAACGAGGCTCCTGTCCGAGCTTGTGAAGCGGTTCCATATCAAATAGACTTTCATACTAATTACCATGCCGGTGCCGCTCCGGCATGGTAATTAGTATCAATCACCGAAGAGCGGGCCGCCAAGTGAGGCGCCCCGCGGTACGATGACCACATTTATCGCGTCGTCCGGCCACAAAAATACCACCCATCGGAAGATGGGTGGTATCAACCCGTTGACAAAGGCAAAGCCTTTGCCAACGGAAGAAATTTTTTCGCGCCTGCGGGCGCGAAACTCCGCGAGGCTTTGTCGACAGTCTAAGCTCCCCTTCATAAGGGGAGCTGTCACGGCGCAGCCGTGACTGAGGGGTCGAGGGTTCCGATTACCGTGGAATTCAGGTGCCGGCTAAACCCTTCACCCTCGACCCTACCGGCCCTGCGGGGCCGCCTCCCCTTATGAAGGGGAGGTTAAGCCGTTGACAAAGGCAAAGCCTTTGCCAACGGAAGGAATTTGCATAATTTTTTTCGTGCCTGCGAGCGAAAAACTCCGCGAGGCTTTGTCTACAGCCTGATACCACCCATCGGAGGATGGGTGGTATCGCCATATATATGTCCCTTATTTCTTCCCGCCGTTGACGGTGTTCTCCTTGAGGACCACGTCGTGGGCGCCGCCCTCCACGATGGAGGTGGCGGAGACCAGGGTCAGCTTGGCCTTCCGCTGAAGCTCGGGGATGGTCACGGCGCCGCAGTTGCACATGGTGTGCTTGACCTTGCTGAGGGTCAGGGCCACGTTGTCGTGCAGGGAGCCGGCGTAGGGGACGTAGGAGTCCACGCCCTCCTCAAAGGCCATACCCTCCTTGCCGCCCAGGTCGTAGCGCTGCCAGTTGCGGGCGCGGGAGCTGCCCTCGCCCCAGTATTCCTTCATGTAGTTGCCGCCGATGGAGACGCGGCGGGAGGGGGACTCGTCAAAGCGGGCAAAGTAACGGCCCAGCATCAGAAAGTCCGCGCCCATGGCGAGCGCCAGGGTGAAGTGATAGTCGTGGACGATGCCGCCGTCGGAGCAGACCGGGACGTAAACGCCGGTCTCCTGGAAGTACCTGTCCCTCTCGGCGCACACGTCGATGAGGGCGGTGGCCTGACCGCGGCCGATGCCCTTCTGCTCCCGGGTGATGCAGATGGAGCCGCCGCCGATGCCCACTTTGACGAAGTCCGCCCCGGCCTCGGCCAGGAAGCGGAAGCCCTCGGCGTCCACGACGTTGCCGGCGCCGACCTTCACGGTGTCGCCGTAATGGGCGCGGATCCAATTGATGGTCATTCTCTGCCACTCGGAGAAGCCCTCGGAGGAGTCGATGCACAGCACGTCGGCGCCGGCCTCGATAAGGGCGGGGACGCGTTTGGCGTAGTCGCGGGTGTTGATGCCCGCGCCCACCACATATTTCTTGCGGGCGTCCAGAAGCTCCAGGGGGTTTTCCTTGTGGGAGTCGTAGTCCTTGCGGAACACCAGATATACAAGGCCGCCTTCGTCGTCCACGATAGGCAGGGTGTTGACCTTGTGTTCCCAGATGATGTCGTTGGCCTCCTTGAGGGTGGTGCTGGCGGGGGCGGTGACCAGCTTGTCCAGGGGGGTCATGAAGCTCTCCACCGTCTCAAGGCCCGTCATGCGGGAGAGCCGGTAGTCCCGGCGGGTGACCATGCCCAGGAGCCTGCCGTTGGGGCCGCCGTCCTCGGTGACGGCCACGGTGGAGTGACCGGTGCGGTCCACAATGGCTAAAAGCTCGTTCAAGGTGGCGGTGGGCTTGACGTTGGAGTCGGAAATGACAAAGCCCGCCTTGTAGGCCTTGGCGCGGGCCACCATGGCGGCCTGATCCTCCACGGTCTGGGAGCCGTAGA
>CANQSU010000149.1 GCA_947626585.1 uncultured Oscillospiraceae bacterium | reverse complement strand
TGCTGGTTTTTCCGGAGTGAATGACAGATAACACTTACAAAATTCCTGTCAAATCTTATTATACGAGGAGGAAACAATATGAACCGAAAGCCGCAAAATTATATTGCATTGGATAGCAAGTTGATTTATACCTTTATTTCAAGCAGTTTGTCAGCCGAGAATATAGGTATCATAAGAATCTATGCCTGATGTGCGGAAGAATGCTTTCAATTCCATTGCTGCCGGGTCACAGTCGTCACACTCGAATGAAATACTACTGTATTGAGCCAACATTCTGGAAAGTAATGTTTGAGCAAAGCAATGATAATCCGATTGACTAACCGTTCCTATATAGGCAATCTCATTTTCATCAATAAAGGCAAAATGTTTAATAGTACCGTTTTCTTGGCACAGCAGAACCTTATTCGGTAGGTCCTGACAAAATGACTCCATATCCGCTGTTAATGGGTTAATTGCATTATGGATTTTGGCATATCTTTGATATAAAAGTTCACAACAAACTTTGTAAGAGGATTCGCCACGCTCACTCTCTGTTATCGGAACAGATTCTTTTACAGGTGCTGTAAGTTCTTTCGCGCTTACTTCCAGATCGTAGCATTGACGCTTTCTCTGAAAACCACCGGAAATGAGAAAATTGCGTTTTTCACATTCTCGTGAATAGAGCATGACCTGCAACGGACGTGACAGCTTTGACCGGAGTAGCGCAAACATTTCTTTCGCATTTGTCATATCGTATTGCGTAAGTGCCAACTTCAAATAACTATTTTGAGCGTGAAATGAGTTGCAACCGACAGAAATATATCCGATACTTTTGCCTGAGTCAAATATTTCGCAGCGGTTATTATCTTGAAGTTCAATTGCTATCATAAACATCTCTCCATATCCGCTATGTGTTTGGTGATGAGTGGGACCGCTGGGCAGTGTCCGCCGGTACCGAAGGTGATTCCTGGGAGCTGGCCATGGCCCGGCCGACCACGTTTTATAACGCAAAAACCGTAGAGAGGCCCAGGAAACCATGGTCAATCATGAGCGCACATACACGGTGAGCAATGTTCTCTGACTGTGTCCCGGCTGCTCTTGTGAGTCCGATGAGGCTACGATGAAGAAGCAACCCGCGCGCTGGGAGGCGGATAACCCAGCCGCCTATATTCTTTTTTCCTCTTACTGTGCGGCCGGGACGCTTGAATTATTCAGAAATACATCTTATAATACAATACAGCTAAGGAGTTGGAAAAAATGAATGTCAAATTGGCCGATTTCGGGGTAGGAAGCGTCAGAAAAAACATCCTGCGCATTGCCCTTCCCATGACAGTGGCCCAGCTTATTAACGTGCTGTACAACGTGGTGGACCGGGTCTACATCGGTCACATCGAGGGCGTGGGCACCACGGCTCTCACCGGTGTGGGCCTGTGTCTGCCCATCATAACCATCATCTCCGCCTTCACGCAGCTGTTCGGCGCCGGCGGCGCGCCGCTGTTCTCCATGGCAAGGGGGGCGGGAAATGACAAGCGGGCGGAGAAGATCATGGGCGTGTCCTTTGCCATGCTGATCCTTTCGGGCCTTGCGCTGTCAGTTCTCTGCTTCGTCTTCCGCCGGGATATTCTCTTTCTCTTCGGAGCCAGTGAGGATACCTACCCCTACGCCGACAGCTACATCTCCGTCTACCTGCTCGGTACGCTCTTTGTGATGACGAGCCTCGGTATGAATTTCTTCGTCAACGCCCAGGGCTTTGGTCTGATCGGCATGCTGACGGTTCTGATCGGCGCGATCCTGAATCTTATCCTGGACCCCATCTTTATCTTCGTCCTTGATCTCGGCGTCCGCGGCGCCGCCATCGCCACAGTGATCAGTCAGGGCGTTTCGGCGGTATGGGTGTATCTGTTTTTGGCAAGCCGCCGGGCGGTGATCCCCCTGGATATTCGGAAAATCAGACTCGACGGCAGGTTGATTGGAAGCATCTGCGCCCTCGGTCTGTCCGGCTTCATCATGGCGGTGACCAACGGCTCCGTGCAAATCATCTGCAACGCCACCCTGAAGCGCGTGGGCGGCGACATGGGTGACCTCTATGTGGGCGTGATGACCGTCATAAACTCGGTGCGGGAGATCATCACCCTTCCCGTCCAGGGGCTGACCGGCGGTGCCCAGCATGTGATGAGCTTCAACTACGGCGCCGGAAAGTACGGCCGTGTGGTGGAGTCCGTCAAGTTCGTCACCCTTGTCTGCATCGTTTTCACCTGCGCGGCGTGGCTCGTTCTTTTCCTCTTCCCCGAATCCTTCATCCGGCTTTTCAACGACGGCGCGGAGCTTCTGACCTACGGCGTGCCGGCACTGCACATCTATTTCTTCGGCATCTTCATGATGGCGCTCCAGTTCTCGGGCCAGTCCACCTTCGTGGCCCTGGGCAAATCGAAACAGGCGGTGTTCTTCTCTCTTCTCCGCAAGGCGTTCATCGTCATCCCGTTGACCATGCTCCTGCCCTTTGTCGGAGATCTGGGCGTCAACGGCGTCTTTTTGGCCGAACCCATCTCCAACCTTGTGGGCGGTATCGCCTGCTTCACCGCCATGGTGCTGACGGTGCGTAAGGAGCTGCGCGGCAGCGGAAATGATCCCGTGGAGGTAAAATGATATGCTCTTATCTATCGTCTCCGTCCTCTCCCTGACTCTCGTCGTCTTTGCCCTGTGCTGGCGTTTTGAACAGCGGTGGCTGGGCGTGATCCCCATGGCGCTTTGCGCCCTGGGCGGGACGCTCTACGTGCTGGGGTTCTTCCGTGTCCTGTCCCTCATCGACTGGATACTTACGGCTCTGGGCGCCGGCGCGTTGGTTTGGGCGGTCCTTCAAACACGCAGAAACGGCCTCTCTGCCCTTCGCGCGGAGCTTCGCCGCCAGCTTCTGGACCTCCGGCTCTGGTTGTGCCTTCTCACCGTCGCGGTGGTCGTCATCCTCATGCGGGACATGCCCATTCTCGAGTGGGATGGCTACAACTTCTGGGGTCCCAGTACAAAAAGTCTCTATTACCGGGACGGCTACGCGGCGGCATACAGCAATCCCGCCTCCGGCTACGGCACCTACACGCCCCTGGGTCAGCTCCTCTGGTGGTGGGGCAGCCACCTGACCGGGCGGTACAGCGAGGGCGCGATCTTTCAGGTCTACTACACCTTCGGCGTGGTGTGCCTGTTCTCCGTGGCGGACCTCCTGCCCCGGAGGAAAAACGTGTTCTGGGAGATATTCATCTGCGCCGCCGCCCTGCTGCTCCCCGGTGTGGCGGATACCGCCTGGTACAGGGCCCTGTGCGTGGACCCGTGGATGAGCTTCCTCTTCGGCGCGGCTCTGGCCGAGATCGTTCACCCCGACCGGCGCCACCGGGGGTTCTGGCAGTGGAAGATCGCCGTCTACCTCCTCGCCCTGGCGCTGGTCAAATCCATCGGGGCCATGTGGAGCGCTCTGGCCATTCTGTTCTTCATTCTCTGGTACAGGAAGGAACGCCCCGCCCGTTTCGCCGTCCTCACCGGAGCGGGCGTGGCCGTTATGGCCGTCAGCTGGGTCATTTTCTGTCGGATCACGGGCAGAAGCACCTACCTGTCCGCGAGCTTTTCCCGCTTCGCCCGTGACCGGCTGCGGGAGCTTTTGGACGGTACGTTCTTCACCGCCGGAAACAATTGGGGTTATATAACCTCCTACGGCAGGGCGTTTCTCTTTGAGGCGCTCCACCGGGAGCTTACGCCGGCGCTGGATATCTCCACCGCGCCGTTTTTGGTGTGCATCTTCCTGTTCGCGGCCCTGCTTCGCCGCGTCGGGCTTGTGGAACGGGACAAATACCGCGTCCTGAACCTCTTTATGGCCCTCTCTCTGCTCGTCATTTACGCCGTCGTGGGCGTGGGTCAGATGACCATGTTCTACGGCGAGACCCAGTATCTTCAGCCTCTTCGCGCCGTGACCCTCATGTCCCGCTACGCCAGCCCCGCCCACGTGGGGAGTATGATGCTCCTGTTCTCCCTGTCCATGGCGGAGGGTGACGGTGAAGGTACTCCTCCGAAGCGGAAGCTTGCCGCGATCCTGGCCGGGTGCTTTATTCTGTCCTCCGCCGCGTACACCGAAATCGGCCGGCGTTTCGTCTATGACGAGCTGAACCCGCAGCGTATCGAAACGCGCGCCTCCCTTGAGAGTGAGTTTTCCGACCTTCTGGGCAGTCTTGACCGGGTGCCCTACAGGGAAGCCAACGCCACGGTGATCCTGGCGGTCTATCAGCTGGATGTGAATCCGGTGATCGTCAACGCCGCCTCCCCGGTGGCTCTGGAGACGATATATCTGACCGGCGACGGTCCGGCGGATATTCAGGCCATCCTTGAGGCCGCCCAGCGCGGGCACAGCCGCTTCCTCTTTGTGAAAAACTGTCCCGACACCACGGGGGCGCTCTTGTCCGACGCCGCCGGAGGGCAATTTGAGTCAGGCCGGCTCTATTGTCTGGCCTCCGACAGCACCGGCGGCTTCACCCTGCTGCCGATTTACAACGAACAATAGCCTGATACCGTTAAATCGGCAAAAAAATTAATAATACGATTTTACGCCGTTTCATCCAGATTTGGGCTCGTCAGGTTATAACCCAGAACGGAAAGCTCTCCGTCCTCAAGCGCAAGAATATTGATACCGGCGTTTATAAGCCTTGTCTTGCCGCTGCCGATCTTACCTCCGGACACCGCCCGCAGGACGGCGTTTATGGTGCCGCCGTGGGACACGGCGGCAAAATCGGCTTTCAGGCTTTCGGCGTATCGCCGCAGGACCGCCAGGGCCCTGTCCGCCACGTTGTCCAGGGGTTCCAGATCGTCGGCGTACCTTTCGGGATCGAAAATGTCCACCACCCTGCCCGAGACGCTCCCGAAGTCCCGCTCGGTCAACCCCGGCTCCACGTAAACCGGCGCCCGCGCGGCCTCTCCTATGAGCCTTGCCGTAGTCTCCGCTCGGGACAGGGGACTTGTCACCACGGCGGCAAGGCGCACGGCCTTGAATTTTTCCGCCGTCTCCTGGGCCTGCTCCAGGCCCTCCGGGCACAGAGGTACATCCTCCCGGCCCTGAATGCGGCTTTCCTTGTTCCACGCGGTCTCGCCGTGACGGATGAAATAAATTTTTATCCCGTTCATTTTGCCTCCCGAAGCCGCCTCTCCACCGGAGGCTCCAGCTTCTCTATCCCTATAAAGGCGCTGACGCCGAAGTTGCAGATATCCGTCAGGATCGCCGCCATCCGCTCCGGCGGTTCTACGGCTCCGGAGGCCAGCCAGTCCTGAAGAAGGTGCGCCACGCCGAAGGAGATATAGGAGTAGAGCTTCTCCAAAAGGTCCCTGTTGACCTCGGGGCTGACCCCGCCCCACTGGACGATGCACATGTCGTGGGCCACGTGGACTACGCGGCTCAAAAATTCCCGATCCCCGTGGGGCCCAAACAGGGCGCTGGCCAGTTCCCTTCGGTCCCGCAGGGCCTTCAGCGCGTCCACAAAGATCCGTTCCACGTCCTCCGCGTCCCGGAAGGAGGCCACCTCGGCCAGGAGATCCAGATAAAACTCGTTTTCCACCTGGCTGAGCAGCTGTTCCGGACTGGCGTAATGGGCGTAAAAGGTACCCCGGTTGATGTCGGCGGCGTCGCAAAGCTCCTTGACCGTTATCTTGTCCACCGGCTTTTCCAGCATCAGCATCAAAAGCGCCCGCCTGAGCGCCTCCCTGGTGTACTGGGAACGCCGGTTGTCCTTTATATTTGCCATATTCCCACTTCCTGTCCCGTAATTTCGTACATTATAGCACCATATCGTCACAATATCAACATTGTGTGGCGATATTTCCCGCCGCTTCTCGCGTTTCGCGGCGGCGATTTGACTAATAATAGTAATATTAGGGGACCTCTGAATAAATCGAAGCGCCGAGATTGGCGAGCAGATTTTTCGCCAGAGGAAGGCAAAAAATTGCAGGAATACTTTGTGTATTTCAATATTTTTTGACGAAATATGGCGGAAAATATGCCGTCAAGATCGGTGCGGCGATTTGTTCAGAGGTTCCTTAGTAAAAAAGAGAGCCGTCGGCGTTTTGAACCGCGGCCCTTTTTTCATGCGTCCGGCGCAATGCTTTTGAATAATTAAAATCTCAACTTGGAAATTACTTTATTTTATGGTATAATATGTCCGGGTTTAAAGCTTCAGCTCCGGGATCTCCCTCAGGTCGGCCACTATGTATGTCTCCGCTCCTGTGGGGACGGCGGGGCTTGCGGGGGGACGGTAGAGGATGCTTTTCACGCCCGCGTTGACCGCGCAGCTGACATCGATAGGCCGATCGCCAATGTAATAAGTATCACTTTTGTCAAGCTTATGACGGTCAATGAGGGCGTTGAGTCCGTCCGGGGCCGGCTTTCTGGGAAGCCCCGCCTCGGCGGAAAGGACGTCGGTGAAGTAATGGAGTACGCCCAGCCTTTCAAGCACCTGACGGGCCGTGTCGCCCTTGTGGGTGTAGACGAATCCGGGGATACCCATACTTGAGAGTGCTTCCAGCGCCTCCCTTGCCCCATCCATCAGCTTCACCTCGTCGTCCCTGGCGGTACTCAGCTCCCGGTAGCGCCTCCAGAGCCCGTCCGGGTCAAGGCCGGCCGAGGCAAAGCCGCTCAAAAAGCTTTTTACCGAACCGGCAATAAGCCGTTTATACGTCTCGGAGGGGTCGGGAATGACGCCCTCTTCGCGAAGTGTTGCCAAAACGCTGTCCAAGATCACCCCGTAGGAGTCAAGAAGCGTGCCGTCCAGGTCCCAGATGAGGGCGGTCATCGAAGCTGTCTCCTGCGCGACAGATTCAGCGGCCCCTCCTGCATGTCGTTGATAAGGTCCAGGGACTTGTTGAGTCCGTAGGCCACGCACATGTCCGCGTCGTCGGCGATGCGGGTCTCGATGCTGGTGGAGCTCTCGATAAGCCGGTCAAAGCCCCACAGGAGCGACCCGCCGCCGGTGATGACGATGCCGTTTTCGGAG
>CANQSU010000148.1 GCA_947626585.1 uncultured Oscillospiraceae bacterium | reverse complement strand
TACACCCCCTGTTGTACTTTTCATTCTACAACAGGGGGTGTCTTTTTTCACTGTCTGTTTCCCGGGGTGCGGTCCACTCTCGTCTCCGGGGCGTACGCGTTTTGTGGGGATAATATTTTATTTGACCAGCTTGGCGACCTCGGCGGCCAGGTCGTCCTGGCGCTTCTCGATGCCCTCGCCCTTCTCGAAGCGGACGGCGCCGGCAAATCTGATGCTGCCGCCGAGAGCCTTGGCGGAGTTGGCGATATACTTCTCCACGGTGACGGAGTTGTCCTTGACGAATTCCTGCTGCAGCAGGCAGTTTTCGGCGTAGAATTTGTTGAGCTTGCCAAGAACGATACGCTCGCGCACCTGCTCGGGCTTATTGGCCATGGAGGGATCGTTGGCCATCTGGGCCATCATGATCTTCTTCTCCTCGTCCAAAACGTCCTGGGTGACCTCGCTCTTGTCCCAGAACCGGGGATTCAGGGCCGCGATCTGCATGGCGGCGTCCTTACCAACGGTCTCCACCTTCTCGGCGGGAAGGTCGGTGTCCAGGTTGACAATGACGCCGATCTTGCCGCCCATGTGGACATAGGCGACGCTGACGCCGGTGTCAAAGCGGGCAAAACGGCGGACGTTGATGTTCTCGCCAATGACCAGGACCTTCTCGTTCTGGGTCTCCTTGACGGTCTGGTCGGAGCCGGGATACTTGCAGACCATAAGGGCGTCAAGATCGGCGGGAGCGTCCTTGGCGACAACGGCGGCCACCTGATGGACGTAGTCCACGAACACGTCGTTCTTGGCCACAAAGTCGGACTCGGCGTTGACCTCGACGCACACGCCCACACCGTCAATGACGGCGGCGTAGGCCACGCCCTCGGCGGCGATGCGGCCGGCCTTCTTCTGGGCGGCGGCAAGGCCCTTCTCGCGAAGCCATTCAACGGCCTTATCGATATCACCGTCGGTGGCGGCAAGGGCCTTCTTGCAGTCCATCATGCCGACGCCGGTCATTTCACGAAGATTCTTTACATCTGCGGCGGTAATAGCCATAGTATTTGTCCTCCTATATTACTCTTCGGTGGGAGCTTTCTCAGTCTCGGTCCCGGCGTCGGCCTCGGTCTTGGCCTCGGCGGCGTCCTCGCCCTGGCGGCCCTCCTGGACGGCGTTGGCCATGGTGGAGGCGATCAGACGGATGGCGCGGATGGCGTCGTCGTTGCCGGGGATCACATAGTCGACCTCATCGGGGTCACAGTTGGTGTCCACGATGGCGACGATGGGGATGCCGAGCCTGCGGGCCTCGGCGATGGCGTTGCGCTCCTTGCGGGGGTCGACGACGAAGAGCGCGGAGGGGAGCTTGTTCATCTCCTTGACGCCGCCCAGATACTTCTCGAGCTTGGCCATCTCGCCAAGGTGCTTCATGACTTCCTTCTTGGGGAGCATGTCAAAGGTACCGTCCTCCTGCATGCGCTTGAGCTGAGCCAGCCTGTCGACACGGGTGCGCATGGTCTTGAAGTTGGTGAGCATGCCGCCCAGCCACCGGGCGTTGACATAGTACATGCCCACGCGCTCGGCCTCCTCGCGCATGGCGTCCTGGGCCTGCTTCTTGGTGCCCACGAACAGAAGGGTTCCGCCGTTCTCGGAAAGCTCACGGACGAAGTTGTAGGCCTCCTCAAGCTTCTTCACGGTCTTGGAAAGGTCGATGATGTAGATGCCGTTGCGCTCCATGTAGATGTAGGGCGCCATCTTGGGGTTCCACCTGCGGGTCTGGTGACCGAAATGCACGCCGGCCTCCAGAAGCTGTTTCATTGATACGACTGCCATTGTTTTTCTCCTTTTCGATTTAAGTTCTTACCTCCACGCGCATCCCCCGTTCCGCCAGCCACAGGGCACCAGACGGAACGTCCGCGCGTGTGCGTAATACCCCTTTTCAGGGCTTGAATATTATATCAAAGCGTTT
Organism: uncultured Oscillospiraceae bacterium; assembly: GCA_947626585.1. Classification (GTDB taxonomy): domain Bacteria; phylum Bacillota; class Clostridia; order Oscillospirales; family Oscillospiraceae; genus RUG626. The sequence continues at coordinate 5,089 of CANQSU010000148.1, read as the reverse complement.
TTCAAATTGCAACCCTTATTTTGCCCTTTTTTCAAAAAAATCCTCCCCGCTTGGGGAGCATATTGAACCGATATCTGCATTATTTCGTGTTAGCGTCCTCACAGCGCTCCTTTGACTGCGTTTCCGGCCATTTTGTGCCGGATTCCGTCCATCTTTTCGGCTTTTTCTCCCGGGCCTGCGTGTGGCAGTCCTCCACCAGGATGATGTCGTCCCCGATGCGCCGTATGGCCTCCCATGGAATGACGTAGTCCTCGTTTCTGCCGAAAAGCCCCATCACCCTGTAGGCCCCCGGCACCACCAGGGCCCGCATACGGCCCGTTTTGATGTCGAACACCCCATCGGACACATACCCCAGCCTCAGCCCGGTATTCACGTTGATGACCTCCTTGTAGCGGAGATCGCCGATCCTGCAATCCATAAAATCACCCCGGAGGAGCTTATTCACTCCGGGGTGATTTTATTCCTCCCGCGAGGACCGGACCCGGCCGGTCCGCTTTTCAGTTCAGGAAATCCTTCAATTTTTTCGAGCGGCTGGGGTGACGCAGCTTGCGGAGAGCCTTGGCCTCGATCTGGCGGATGCGCTCACGGGTGACGTTGAACTCCCGGCCCACCTCCTCCAGGGTACGGGTACGGCCGTCCAGGATGCCGAAGCGAAGCTCCAGCACCTTCTTCTCCCTGGGCGTCAGGGTGTCCAGCACCTCCATCAGCTGTTCCTTCAAAAGCGTAAAGCTGGCGGCCTCCGCCGGCTCCGAGGCGGCCTCGTCCTCGATGAAGTCGCCAAGCCGGGAATCCTCCTCCTCGCCGATAGGCGTCTCGATGGAGACCGGCTCCTGGGCGATCTTCAGGATGTCCCGGACCTTCTCGACGGGCATATCCATCTCCGCGGCGATCTCCTCGGGACTGGGGTCGTGGCCCAGCTCCTGCAGGAGCTGGCGGCTGACGCGGATGACCTTGTTGATCGTCTCCACCATGTGGACGGGGATGCGGATGGTGCGGGCCTGGTCGGCGATGGCGCGGGTGATGGCCTGACGGATCCACCAGGTGGCGTAGGTGGAAAATTTGTAGCCCTTCTGGTAGTTGAATTTTTCCACGGCCTTGATCAGCCCCAGGTTGCCCTCCTGTATGAGGTCCAGGAACAGCATCCCGCGCCCCACGTAACGCTTGGCGATGGAGACAACAAGCCTTAAGTTGGCGTTGGCCATGCGGTTTTTGGCGTCCTGATCGCCCTCGGCCATCCTCCGGGCAAGCTCCACCTCCTCCTCGGGGCTGAGGAGGGGCACCTTGCCGATCTCCTTCAGGTACATCCTCACCGGGTCGTCAATGGCGAAGGAATCGGAAAGGGCGTCGGTGCTTTCAAGCTCCTCGCGGGTGATCTCGTCGATGTTGTCAAGCTCCTCCAGGGAGACGTCCATGTCGCCGAACATCTCGAGGGCTTCCTCGTCGGTGGTCTCCACTCCCAGGCGCTCAAGCTTTTCATAGAATCTGTCTATCTGCTCCGGGTCAAGGTTCAGGGTGTCAAGCACCGACAGCTCCTTGGCGCTGAGGGTGCCCTTGCGCTGTCCCTCTTTGATAAGAGCCTCCAGCTTCTCCTTCGCGGCCTGATCGGGGGTCTGCTCCACATTCCCGTTTTCGGTCTCGGGGGCGGTGTTTCTGGTTTCGTCCATTTCTTTATCCTCCATGTCCCATTTTCTGTTTCTTTCTCTCAAAGAGGGCCGCCAGATCCTGATCGGTCTTTTTTTCCATGCCGCTCTCTCTGATCTTGTCTATGTAGTTGGAAAGGGCCTGCCGTGCCGTGGACAGCTCCTCCGGCTCCCGAAGGAACTCCGTAAACTGCGCGGCCTCGCCGGGTTCAAGCCCCGCGGCGATGATGGCGGGGCTGATGGTCTCGTGGTTTTCGGCCTTTCTGATGATCTTATCATAGAGCCGTCCGAGAAACGGGGCGGAAAACTCCGCGCTGGTAAGGCCGTCGGTGAAGCGGGTAAGCTCCGGGTCGGCCAGCAGGAGCCTTATGACTCCCTCCTCGGCCCTGGCCGAGGCCAGGTTGTCGTACCGGCTCTTCCGGTCCCTGGGCTGCAAATTGGCGTCCAGGCGCATCGTCTGCCGGTCCCGCTGGCGCTTTTCGGAGAAGGCCCGCTTCTTGACGGCCTTCTCCACCTCAATGCCGGCCGCGTCTTTGGTCACGCCCACCATGCTCGCCACCCTGGCGGTGTACAGCTCCCGCTCCACACGGTTGGGATTCTCGGCCAGCAGCTCCACGGCCTCCCGCAGGAAGCCCAGTCTGCCGTCGTCCGTATCCATATCGTATTTGGCTTTCGCCGCCAGTATTCTATACTCCACGTGATTGGCGCTCCGGTCCAGAAGCGCCTGGAACGCGTCGGGCCCACGGGCCTTGATGAACTCGTCCGGGTCCTTGGCTCCCTCCATCCGCAGGACTCTCACCTGCAGCCCCGCCGGCTCCAGGATCCCGATGGCCCGCTGGGCGGCCTTCATGCCGGCGCCGTCGGAGTCGTAGGCAATGACCACCTTCTCCTTGTAATTTTTCATGAGCCGCGCCTGCTCGGCGGTAAGGGCCGTACCCAGGGACGCCACCGCGCAGTCAAAGCCCGCCTGATGGAGCATCACCACGTCCACATTGCCCTCGGCGAGAATAAACATGTCGCGCTTCGACCTTTTCGCCAGATTGAGGGCGAACAGGTTCCGGCTCTTGGAGTAGACCGGCGTGTCGGGGGTGTTGAGATACTTCGGCCCCCCGTCGTCACTCAGGATCCGTCCCGAGAAGGCCACCACATTGCCGCGGACGTCGATCACCGGGAAGACCAGGCGGTTGCGGAACACGTCGTAGACCCCGCCGTTCCGCCCCTTCTTGGCAAGGCCCGCTTCAATAAGCTCCGCGTCGGAGTATCCGCGAGAGCGCATCTCATTCGTCAGGGCGTACCAATCGTCCGGCGCGGCGCCCAGGCCGAAGCCGATGACCGTCTTTTTTGTCAGGGCACGCTTCCTGATATACTCCACCGCCGCCGCGCCCCCGGGCTTTGACAGGTTTTCGTAAAACCATCTGGCCGCCTGGCGGTTCAGCTCAAAGATCCTGGCCCTGTGATCCCGGATCTGTCGGTCCTCCCCGTCCTCCGGCATCTCCATGTGGGCCCGGCGGGCCAGGAATTCCACCGCGTCCCGAAAGGACAGGTTCTCGATCTCCATAATGAAGCCTATGACGTTGCCGCCCTTGCCGCAGCCGAAGCAGTGATAGATCTGCTTGTCCGGCGTCACGGAAAACGACGGCGTTTTTTCCGAGTGGAAGGGGCACAGGCCGAACTGGTTGGCGCCGCTGCGCTTGGTCAGGTGGACATACTCCGAAACCACCTCCACGATATCGTTGCGGGCGATGACTTCCTCGATGAATCGCTCCGGTATTGCCACGGGTGACCCCCCTCCTTTCGTATGACGCCGGCTCACTCTGTCGGCCCGAAATCTGTTCCGCCTATTTTACCGTCCAGGCCATGGGGACGAAGATGCTGTTGTGTATTTCTATCGCGTATGGGTCGGTCATACCCGCCACGTAGTCCGCCACGGCGCGGCGGACGCCGTCTCTTTCGGCAATGGCCAGGTATTCTGCCGACATTTTTGCCGGATTTGCTACGAAATAATCAAAAATCCCGGAAAGCAGGCCCCGGACCTTCCTCTCCTCCCCCTTTACGACAGGATTGTGGTAGACCCGCTCGTAAAGAAAGTCGGAAAATACGTTAACGGCACGCTCCACGTCTTTGCTCATGCGGACAATGCCCGAATCCGTACCCTGTGATATGATATCCTCAACAACGGTGTTTATCCTGGCGCTGTACCGGCGGCCCAGGGTATCGCGGACGATCGCGGGTATCTCCTCTCCGCTGAGCGTCCCCGAGCGGATGGCGTCGTCCACATCGTGGTTTATGTAAGCGATCTTATCGGCCAATCGGACCGTCTGCCCCTCCAGAGTCGCGCTCAGAGGGTCGCAGGTGTGGCGCAGGATGCCCTCGCGCACCTCGTTTGTCAGGTTGAGGCCCCTGCCCTCCTTCTCGATGATGTCCACCACCCGCAAGCTCTGCTCATAGTGCTTAAAGCCGCCCTCGCCGGCAAGAAGCTCGTTGAGCGCCCGCTCCCCGGCGTGGCCGAAGGGTGTGTGGCCCAGGTCGTGACCGAGGCCGATGGCCTCGGTCAGATCCTCATTCAAATATAACGCGCGCGCGATGGTGCGGGCAATGCGGGTGACCTCCAGCGTGTGCGTCAGGCGCGTGCGGTAGTGGTCACCCTCGGGTTCCAGAAACACCTGGGTCTTTTGCTTGAGCCTGCGGAAGGCCTTGGAGTGGGTGATCCTGTCGATATCCCGCTGAAAGCAGGTGCGCACGCTGTCCTCCTCCTCGGGACGCGGTCTCCCGGAGGAATCGGCGGCCCTGACGCCGGCCTCGCAGACCAGGAGCTTTTCAAGCTCCTCACGTCTTTCCCGGATATTTGACATTTCCACACCCCTTTCAGCCCGTTATTGACCCGTTAATAGCTTTATACGCCGTAAAAACTAAAAAACCTTTTTATTTTTTATAAATTTTGTTTCAAATACCGACTGAAACCCTGGAGTTGGCGCGAAAAAAGTGTTGACTTTCAAGGGGAAATATGCTAAAATACCTGCTTGCGTGGGGTTTTTGCGCCCATTTGCGGGTAGAATAACCTCATCCAAATGTTATTATTGAGGAAAGGAGGAACACAATGCCAACCATTAATCAGCTTGTCAGGAAGGGACGTCAGACCAGCGTCTACAAGTCCACCTCCCCGGCTCTCCAGAAGGGTCTCAACACCCTGAAGAATCGTGCCACCGATTTAAGCTCCCCCCAGAAGCGCGGCGTCTGCACGGCGGTCAGAACCATGACCCCGAAGAAGCCCAACTCCGCTCTTCGTAAGATCGCCCGTGTGCGTCTGACCAACGGCTTCGAGGTCACCGCCTACATCCCCGGTGTCGGTCACAATCTTCAGGAACACTCCGTGGTCATGATCCGCGGCGGCCGTGTCAAGGACCTGCCCGGTGTGCGTTACCACATCATCCGCGGCACCCTCGATACCC
>CANQSU010000147.1 GCA_947626585.1 uncultured Oscillospiraceae bacterium | reverse complement strand
CAGAATAACGACACCCTGATGGTGGAAAAGATACAGACATCCCTTGTGAACACCATTCCCCTGTGGAAGAGCCAGATGGTGCTGGCTCTGGGTCAGGCCCACTCCCAGCAGGCCATGCAGGCCCAGCGGGAGGTCACCAACATGACCAACGAGCTTTTAAAGAAGAACGCCGAGATGCTCAAGATGGGCTCCGTGGAGATCGCCAAGGAGTCCGAGCGGGGCATCGTGGATATCGAGACCCTGAAGGCCACCAACCAGTCCCTGATCGAGACGCTCGAGGAGGTCCGCACCATCCAGGTGGAGGGCGCGGCCAAGCGCCGTCAGGCCGAGCAGGAGCTGGGAAAGATCGAGTCCGACCTGAAGGCCAAGCTTCTGGAGATCAATAAATGAGCGGCGATACGCGGGTCAAAGGATCCGACGGCGAGGATTCCCTGTTGAAGGACCGGTGGTTTGCCGCCGGAGTCCTGGCGTTCGCCCTGATTGTCTTTATCCCCATCGGCGCGCGGCTCAGTCTGGGCCGCGCGGCGGACCGGGTCGAGGAGCGGTTTTTCACCGGCGTGGACAACCGAGGAGCCGTGGCGGATTACCTGGAGGACTCGGAAAACGCCGCCACGGGCCTCATCACCGTGGGTGCCAGGTATGATGCCGCCCAGGCTGAGACCGGGGAGCTTCGTGTAGACAAGTCTCTCCTTCTTGACGCGATGGAGGGGAAGGATATCTCCGAATACGCCTCCGCCAACGCGCTTATGGTCAAGTCCTTCGGTGCCCTGAAGGATAAGCTTCGGTCCCTGGAGCTTTCGGAGCAGGACGCGGCGGAGGTTGAGTATTACTCCAACCAATTTGACAACTCCCAGGGCGCCATCGCCCACTCCGGCTACGACGAGGCGGTGGAGGAGTTTACCGAGGGTACCTACAACAAGTTCCCCGCCAAGCTCCTCGGCTCTCTCCTGGGCGTGGAGCCGCCGGAAAAATTTTATAGCGATCCTAGCAAATAATAAAACAGGTTCGGCGCGTCAATGAGCGCATGGCCGCGTTGTCGTTCGCGATGGGCGACGGCCCACCTCCGTCCTCCACACCACCCGAACATATTGCCGTCGCCTCCTTTTGTCCCATTATTTACCTGGACCGCTATAGTGAGGTGTGACCCTTGAAAAAAGCTTTTTCCCTTGTTCTTCTCATGACGCTCTGTCTCTGCCTTGCCGTTCCCTCCCTTGCCCTGACCCAGGACGACAGCTTCTACGTCACCGACGAGACGGGCAGTCTCAGCCAGAACACAGTCAACGAGGTCGTCAGCGTCAACGAAACGCTCGAAGCCGACTACCGGGCCCACATCGTGGTTGTGTTCGTGGACTACTTCGGCGACCAGTATGCCGACGAGTACGCGGTGAGCCTCTTTAATCAATGGAGCCTCTCTCCCCGGGGCATGCTCCTGGTGGTCTCCCCCAAGGAGGGCCGCGGCGGCATGACCGTGGGCTCGGAGATTACCGACGCGTTCACCGAAAAGGACATCAACAGCTATCTTGACAGGTACTTTTGGGACGACTTTGACGACGGTAAGTACGACAAGGCGGTCACAAAGCTCGTCGACAAGTTGGCTGGCTGGTATTCCGACTACTACGGTCCGGTCCCCGGCGGCAGCGCCTCCGGATCCGGCGCAAGCCCCGCCTCCGGGTGGCTGGCGGGTCTGGGCGTCGTGGGCGTCATCCTGGGCTTTATCTTCAGAAACATCTTCATCATCCTGATCTTTGTGATGATCATCGCCCTCGTCATATGGTCCGACAGGCGCCGGTACAGGGGCTACTACATGTCCCTTGGCATGCCGATCCCCCGGTATTACCCCTGGTACATGTTCACCTCCCGGCCCTACAGGCGCTACCGGGCTCCCAGGCCCCCCATGCCCCCGCGTCCTCCCCGCGGAGGAGGCGGAGGCGGCTACAGACCGCCTCCGCGCCCGTCCCGTCCCAGCCGCCCCAGCGGCGGCGGACGCTCCGGCGGCTCCTTTGGCGGCCGTTCGGGACGCCCCGGCGGCGGCTCCTTCGGGGGCGGCCGTTCCGGCGGAGGCCGCAGCGGCGGCTCCTTCGGAGGCAGGCGATAACTGCCAAGCCGATATATAAAAAAGAGGTCCGGTCGGGCCTCTTTTTTGCTTTTTTGTTATCATATTAGGGCTTATTTTAAAAATAAGGAAGGATTGTGCTATTTCAACAAAATAGCAATAGCACCGACATAAACGAAAGCCAGGAACGAGGAATCGAGCTTATCATAGCGTGTAAAGATTCTACGAAACCACTCGAGTTTCTGGAAGAAACACTCCACCAGATGACGCTCCTTGTAAATGTGCCAATCGACAAGCCATGGGTCAGCGACAGAATCCTTTGGTGGGATCGTATAAGCAACGTTTTGGGACGCAATATATTCCCGAATAGCCTTAGCCCCATAAGCTTTATCACCCAGGATATTGCAGCCTTCAATATTGACTTGACGGAGCAATTCAACCGCGTGGACAGAATCGTGATCTTGGCCGGGAGAGAGCAGAAAAGCAAGTGGATTGCCCAAGCCATCCACTAAAGCATGAATTTTTGTGTTCCTGCCGCCTTTGGATATGCCAACAGCCTGTTACAATAACTTCGGACCCGAAAGCCGGACAGCCAGTCCGGCTTCCCTCCGTCTCGTGCCTAAGCTACAATGAGAGGAGCAATCGGCTGACCTACACAGCCTGGGGCTCTCATGCCCGTAGATAAGACAGTCAGCCCTCCTTTCATTGCGGCGTTCGATTTGAGCAGGTTGAGCCTTTGTGTTCGCGTCACCAAACAGATTGAATCGGCTTCGAGTAAAGATGGTTCCTCCGGTTGCGGATTCTTTATACTGGAGTGATGTGAATGAACAGCATCGGCATCGATGTTTCCAAAGGAAAAAGCATGATTGCGGTCATGCGCCCCTTCGGAGAGACCGTCATCCCGCCCTTTGAGTGCCCTCACACCGAAAGTGAACTGGGGGAGCTGGCAAGCCTCCTCAAAAGCTTTCCGGGTGAGTCCCGTGTCATCATGGAGTCCACCGGCAATTACCACGCCCCGGTGGCTCATTTCCTCCATGATGCCGGATTTTATGTTTGTGTAGTCAATCCCATCGTCACGAAAAACTACAGAAACAACAAAGTTAGAAAAGCGAAAACGGATAAGATAGACGCCGTGAAGTTAGCTAACTACGGCATTGAGTACTGGCACGAGCTGCGGCGTTTCTTCCCTGAGGCAGAGACACGCCTCATGCTCAAGACCTGTTACCGCCAGTACCAGCAGTATTCCAAGCTCAACACCATGCTGAAGAACAACCTGATCTCCATGCTCGACACAGCCTTTCCGGAGGTGAACCGTCTGTTTACCAGCCCTCCAAGAACGGACGGAAGCGAGAAGTGGGTGGATTTCGTGGCGGTCTTCTGGCATTGCGAGTGCGTCTGCGGCCTTACAGAGAAAGCTTTTGTCTCCAAATACCGAAAGTGGTGTGACAAGCACGGCTAAAGCCTTCTCTTCTCCCCGGTAGAACCGGGGGTTTGATATACCCCTATAAGGGGTTATTACCGGCTTAGCCCCTGTAAGGGGCACTGAATCATATTATAGCATCACACGCCCCACGACCCGTAAACGGGTAGGTCACGGTAGTGCAGTATGTTTTTCCCTACAAATTACTCATTGTATCGGCTTGCATTTAGCTCGCCGATTATTATTTGGCTCCGCCGTTTTTCTTCCCCCCGGTAGAACCGGGGGGTTGTTTTCCACGCATAAATGCACCAACACAAAGAGCCGATTTTGTTACCAAAATCGGCTCTTTTGTGGCGGAGAAGGAGGGATTCGAACCCTCGAGGAGCTTTTGACCCCTACACGATTTCCAATCGTGCGCGCTCGACCGGGCTACGCGACTTCTCCATCCGGTTGAGTAGTTCTTTATTCAAGCAGGCCATGCCATTATAGGGTATTTTGAACGTGTTGTCAAGGGCTTTTTAAGAAACTTCCCCGGATTTTTTCAAATCCGGGGAAGCGTATTTTCAGTACCGCTGGAGTTCGCCGGTGAGGCAGGTCAGGGGGTTGACCTGTGTTTTGCCGTCGGGAAGGATCTCAAAGTGCAGATGGTTTCCGGTGGCGACGCCCGTCCTGCCCATCTCGCCGATGAGTTGTCCCTGGCATACCCGATCTCCCTCGCTGACCAGGATCTTCCGCAAATGCGCGTATCTGGTCACGGTCCCGTCGTCGTGCCGGATCTGGATGAGATTGCCGTAGCCGGCGTTTTTTCCGGCGAAAAACACCGTCCCGCTGTCGGCGGCTACCACCTGGGTCCCGGCGGAATTCCCGATGTCGATACCTTTGTGATTTGAGGACCCGACGGATACCTTCCTCCCGCCAAATTTACTGGTGATGACCCCCGTGGTCGGCCAGATATAAAACCCGTGAGAATCGTATCTGGAGCCGGGCAGCGCGCCCTTTTCGACGATCTCCGTTACCGGCTCTTTGACCGTCTCGCTCGACGTGAGAGTGGCAAGCTCCTCCACGCCGTTTCTGTAAATGACCTCGTAGGTGTTTTTGGCCTCCCCGTCGGCGCCGGCCTGAGTGATCTCAATCTCGTCGGAGTAATTGTCCTCGATCCACACCGTCTCGGACTCGTGGGGCACCGCCTCCACCCGGTCGACCGTGGCCAGGGTCAGCACCGTCAGCGCGAAGGGCGAACCGGCGCTCTCGGGGTCGAGTACCGCCATCGCGCCGTCATGTCCCGCCACATCCTCGGCGGACACCTGGCAGGACCGCAGCTCCACGCTCTCCCTGAACGCCGCGGACTCGGTGACCGGCGTCTCATAGCGCTGCCGGAGTTCGTCGAGAAGCTCACGCGCGGCCTCCTCGCTCTCCACCGTCACGGCGACAGAGCCGTCCACGACCACGGCGCAGGCCTCCACAAGCTCCTCCGCCTGTTCCGCACGGTAGTCGGCGGTAGCCGGGAGAGCCACCGGGAACAGGGTGATCAGCGTCGCGCACAGCCCAAGCGCCGTCAATCCCACCAGAAGCCGGGCCCGGCGGGATCTGTCCTGACTGCCGATCACCGCGTGCTTTTTTCCGGAATACATAATAAAACTCCTTGTCGATAAAAGTTACAATACGGTTACAAAAAGTAACGAAATGAAATATACACCATTGCCGGTATTCTGTCAACCCCTTTGGCAAAAAAACATAAAAAATCCCAAATAATTTCGGCCGCATGTTCGTATATATTGAAAGGGACAACCGCCGTGGGCGCGTTGTGCCGCCGATTTTTCTTGAGAGAGGGGGAGGCGTATGGCGGTGGAGGAGAGACGCCCTCAGCCGGAGGCCGCGCACAGCCTGAGCATGGAAGGCCGGAGAAGGCTTCTCGTGTCCGGAGTGACGGATGTGGAGAGCTTCAATGAGCAGGAGGTCATCATGGGTACCACCCAGGGCACGCTGGCCGTCCACGGGATGGATCTTCACATGGAGAAGCTCAGTGTGGACAGCGGCGACGTGGTCATCACCGGGCAGGTGGACGCGTTGGAGTATGAGGACACGCCGGTAAAGGGCGAGGGGTTCTTTGCCCGGCTTTTCAGGTGAGCTATGGAGGTGTCCGTAAGCTCACAGCTGGCCGAGGCGGCCGTGGCCCTTGTCTGCGGTGTCTTTGCGGGGCTTGTCTATGACCTTTTCCGCGTCCTGCGCCGGGGGCTGAGATCCCGGGCCGTCACCTTCGTCCTGGACGCCTTATTCTGGATGCTGGCGGCCTTCATGCTCTTTGCCCTGGGCCTGTCCGCCGGGGGAGGGAGACAGCGGATCTTCCTCCAGGTGATGGCCGCTCTGGGCGCGGTACTCTATTTTCTCACCGTCAGTCCGCTCATATTGGAGCTGGGCGCCTTCATCACGGCGATAATCGGTCGGATCCTGACCTTTTTGACCGGCCCATTAAGGCTTTTAAAAAGAACTTTTGAAAAATTTCGACGAATTTTAAAAAAAACCTTTTCATCTGTGAAAAAAAGGTTTACAATAAAAAGAACAAAAAGACGGCGCGCGGCGGCGCGTGAAGCGGGGGACACGGAAGATGCGGTTAAGGCGTACAGGTATACTTACGAAGATCGTTCTGGCGGTGCTGCTGGTGTACGCGCTGGTGACCAAGATCGGCCAAAGCGATCTGGAAAAACAAAAGCGAAGCGAGCTTGAGGAACTCAAGAGCTACGAGTCACAGCTGGCGGCCAGCGTGGACGGCATGCAGTACGACATCGACCACAGCACCGATGAGGACGTCATTCGCGACATCGCCCGTGAACATGGCTTTACCAACCCCGGCGAGGAGATCTACGTCAACAGCGGCAACTGATGGGAGACGGAATTACGCGGGCGACCGCTTTAGAGAGGGAAATAAATGGACATTCAAAAGGGAGCGGTGATGACGGGCAAGGTCACCGGCATCACCAAATTCGGCGCTTTCGTTCAGCTTGCGCCGGGGAAATCGGGCCTGGTGTACATCTCCGAGATAGCCAATACATTTGTCTCCAATGTGGCCGATTTTCTGTCCGTGGGGCAGGAGGTCCGGGTCAAGGTCATCAGCATTGACGAGCAGGGCAGGATCAACCTGTCCATCAAGCAGGCGCAGCCGCGGCCGGAACCCCAGCAAAAGCCTCAGCGTGCCGCCGCCACCCGCCCCTCGTCCCGTTCCTCCGCCCAGCACCAGCCGGAGCCCTACGCGGCCGTCCAGCCGGAGGGGCCGGTGGACGCCGACTTTGAGGACAAGCTCAAGCGCTTCATGAAAGCCTCCGAGGGCAAGATCTCCGACGCCATGCGCAAGTCCGAGCGCGGCAACAACCGGAGAAGACGGTAAGCAGGAACAAAATAATACGAATCGCCATATAAAAGCATTAACCGAGGGGCGAGGAAGGCGGCGCGGGGGATACCTTCGTATTTTCAAGCCGCCTGACAAAGCATGGCGTGAATGAAAGATTTTAATTGGTAATTAGGGCTTGTTTTAAAAATAAGGAAGGATTGTGCTATTTCAACAAAATAGCAATAGCACCGACATAAACGAAAGC